>CAYILT010000032.1:0-18065 GCA_964364055.1 uncultured Nitrospiraceae bacterium
GCGCACCTGGCCCTCAAGGTTCAGGGCGATCTCCATGAGCTCCGCCATGCGCGGTTCCTTCTTCGTCAGCTCCTTCAGCTTGGGCTCCTGCTCCATGGCCTTTTCCAGGGTGATGTTCAGGACGTTCGGAACGAGTTTGGCGACCCTGTCCACTTCGGCATAGGGGATGTCAAGGACCCTGCCCACGTCACGGATCACGCCCTTGGCCATCATGGTGCCGTAGGTGATGATCTGGGTCACGTGGTCCGGGCCGTACTTCTCCGTTACGTACCTGATGACCTCATCGCGGCGGTCCTGGCAGAAGTCCACGTCGATGTCCGGCATGCTGATGCGCTCGGGGTTCAGGAACCGCTCGAAGAGCAGGTTATAGGGGATGGGATCGAGGTCGGTGATCCGGAGGCTGTAGGCCACCAGGCTTCCGGCGGCGGACCCGCGGCCCGGACCGACGGGGATGCCGTGCTCACGGGCGTAGCGGATGAAGTCCCACACGATCAGCATGTATCCGGGGAACCCCATTTTCTCGATCATCAGGATCTCGGATTCGAGTCGCGCCAGATACAGGGCGCGATCGATGCTGGCCGCGCCGCGCACCGCCTCGATCTCGCCAAAGCGCTCTTCGAGGCCCTTCCGGGCCAGCTCGGCCATGTAGGTTTCGCGGGTGTAGCCCTCGGGGACCGGGAAATTGGGAAGGTGGTATTTGCCGAGCTCAAGCTCGAGGTTGCAGCGCTCGGCGATCTTGATGGTGTTCGTGATGGCCTCGGGAATATGGGAAAAGGCTTTTTTCATCTCCTCGGGGGTCTTCATATAGAAGGTCTCCGAGGAGAACTTGAGGCGCTTTTCGTCCTTTACCAGCTTGCCCTGGTTGATGCAGAGAAGGGCGTCATGGGATTTGTGGTCCTCCATGTTCAGGTAGTGGCAATCGTTCGTGGCGACGACGGGGAGGCCCGTGTCACGGCTCAGGCGGATGAGCTCACGGTTCACCTGCTCCTGCTCGGGGATGCCGTTGTCCTGGAGTTCAAGGTAGAAGTTGTCCTTGCCCAGAAGGTCCTGGTACTGGACGGCGGCCTTTTTCGCTTCCTCGTAGCGGTTGCTGTTCAGGAGAGAGGGGATCTCGCCGCCCAGGCATGCGGAGAGGCCGATGAGCCCTTCGCGGTGCTGTCCGAGCAGTTCCTTGTCGATACGGGGCTTGTAATAAAAGCCTTCCAGATAAGCGGCGGTCACCAGCTTGACGAGGTTCTTATAGCCCTGCTTGTTCCGGGAGAGGAGGATGAGATGATAGGAGGCTTCTTCCTGGTTGCCGCCGGGTGTGGATTTTTCGAAGCGGGACCCGGGGGCGACATAGACCTCGCAGCCGATGATCGGCTTGATGCCGGCCTTCATCGCTTTCTGATAGAAATCCAGTACGGAGAACAGGTTTCCGTGGTCCGTGACGGCCACGGCCGGCATTTTCAGCTCGATGGCCTTCTTGACGAGGTTGTCGATGCTGATGGCGCCGTCGAGCAGGCTGTATTCCGTATGAAGGTGAAGGTGGACGAACTCGGCGTGATGCATAGGGGAAAACCGGAGAGTACTTAATTGCAAATTGTAAATAGCAAATTGGAAATTGTAAAGTGCGGGAACGGCAGGTCAATCAATTTGAAATTTGCAATTTCCAATTTGCACTTTACAATGTGGTGGTTTAATTGGAGGCGGCGATCGGATTTGAACCGATGAATGAAGGTTTTGCAGACCTCTGCCTTAGCCACTTGGCTACGCCGCCCTGGAAACAAACGCTGGGAAATCGAGGGGATACGTTTTCCCACGACCTCTGCACAGGCAATAAAATACGAGAAACGGGGGGGTAAGTCAAGCCTAAAAGAGGATGACTAAGGGTACGTCATTTATTCTCGCTCCTGCGCTCCCGGAGCAGTTGGCCGGAAAGGGACGGACGCGACGGCAGGGAACCCTGTGCCGCTTTGATGGGGTCCTCGACCGGCGGGACCAGGTAAATGATGCCGTTGTATTCCATGATCTGCAGTTCCGTGCCGGGCTCGATGTGGTACTTTTTCCGCATCTCGGCGGGGATGACGATCTGGCCCTTGGCGAGCGTCTTGACGGTGGACATGGCTGTCTAACCTCATGCTATAAATGTTTAACTTATGCAAACGCATTAATTCATGTTACATAAATCTCCCCCAACCCCTCTTTGCCAAAGAGGGGAATAAAGAGGATCTCCCCCTTTGAAAAAGGGGGATTTAAAATGAATTGACTCCTCAGAACGTGTATCAATATTAAATGGGTTTACTATAACTGCGTGTATTGTATAACCATCCCTGTGCGCGGTCAATGCTTGTTTCCCGGTTCACTCACACTTTGATATGCAGCATCGGCAGACCGAGCCGCTGCCGTTTGTTCTCCCCCCTGAACAGGTCACCCCGCCGCACCGGCACGTCGCCCCGTTCGCCCTCGTGCTGTGCCTGGAGCTTCGTGGGCAGGCTTGCCCCGTGCATGACCGAATGCTTGCCGTACTTCCGCGACAGCTCGTCAATGCTTTCGTAGATCTTCGCCATCTTTGCGATCTTCGCGGTGTCCTCGAACAGGCCGTACTGGACGCCGCTCTCCGCGACCAGGCCGGAAAGGACGACGCCGGTCTGGCGGTAGGGGGTAGCGGGCAGGTACAGCTCCCGGAACCCCTCGCGCAAGAGCGTGTACAGCTCGGACGGAAATGCCGTGGGGCGGCTCAGCTTCAGCTCCGCGCCGGTGCTTTGGTAATCCTGCTGCCGGAGAAAAACGATCACCCGGCTTGCCGCAAGGTGATAGCGCCGGGCCTTGATGCAGGCGTTCTCCAGGTTCTTGGACAGCTGGGCGAAGACGAAGGCCTCGTCGTCAGAGGGAGGGGTGAAGGTCTTTGCCTTGCTGATGGACTGGTAGGCGCTCTTGGTCTCGGTGGTGACCGGATAGACGCTCCTGCCGTTCAGCTCGTGCCATATCTCCCGGTAGGGCTTGGACAGGTATTTTGTGACGAACCCCTCATCCTTTGTTGCGAACTCCAGGGCGGTCCTGATGCCGTGCTTGGCGAGGTAGGCCGCCGTGTTCGGCCCGATGCCCCAGACCTTCTCCACAGGAAGTGTTTCGAGGATATGGTGGATCTCCCGGCCCGGGATCATGGTGAGACCATGGGGCTTTTTATGCTTCGAGCCAATCTTTGCCAGGACCTTCGAGAGGCTGACCCCCACGGACACCGAAAGCCCCAACTCCCGTTCGATGGTCTCCTGCATCTTCAGGGCGATGGACTCGTAGGGGCCGTGGTAGGTCCTCCTGAGGCCCGTGAGGTCCACGAAGGCCTCGTCGATCGAATATTCCTCCACGTCGGGGGAGAAGCGCCTCAGGATCTCGAACATGCGCACGGAAAAGAGACTGTAGGTCTCGTAGTCCGACGGCAGTATGACGGCGTCGGGGCAGAGCTTCTTCACGTCCGAGAGCCGCACCCCGCGCTGCACGCCGCGGGCCTTGGCCTCGTAGCTCGCCGCGGCAACGATGCCGCGCTCCTTGCCGGTGATGACCGGCCTGCCGCGCAGCTCCGGGTGGATCGCCTGCTCACAGGACGCGAAGAAAGCGTCGGCGTCCAGGTGGAGGATGGCGCGGGGCCAGGAGGAGAGGGAGGTGAATTGGTTGTCCATGTTCGGTTCACCACGTAAAAGGGAAGGGGAAAAACTTAACTACCAGGAGTGTCTCGCGTTAAGCCGTAAAGCGCGCAAATAAACTGCGCCGGGAGAATCCCGGGGCTGAGCCGCCGGGCGGGTTCATCGCCCGGACGAAGTCGAGCCGCTGGTTGGGATCATAGTAGAGTTGTGGTTCTATTCTTCAGGGACTACAAATTATGATTACAGTAAGGGTTCGTCGATAAGGGATAGTGCGCGGTTGAGCACCGAAGGGGCGATACGAAAATTCACCCGTTCGATGATTTGGGCCATGATGGGACGCACCGCGGTAAGAAAGCCCTTCCGCTTTGCCAAGATGAGCAAGCCCAGCGTGCCGATGACTTTGAGGCCAAGCTCGGCAGCGATTTCCCGGGCCTGTTTGTCATCTAAAATAATGCCTTGTATACCCCGTTCCAGCGCGAGGGCGATCGCCTCACTTTCACCCGCATGGAGGTTCAACTTTAAAAAACGAACCGGCAACTCTGCAGCAACCGGTTCAACGCGGATAAAGGAAGGCAATTCCACCGCGATTTTCGCTGCCATGCCCATAACTTCGTCGCGCACCGAGACAGGGATGATGACCGTATCGAATAAGAGTTGCATGAGGTCAAGACGATCCACGGAGGAAAGGGCAATGAGCGGCGAGGAGTCGCTGACTACTATCACCGAAAGGACTCCATATTGGCGAGGTCACGGTCAAGCTCAGCGTCATCATAATTCAGAAAGACACCCTCCTCTTTCAGCACCTGCATAAACTCTATCCTGCTTTTGCCGCACAGCTCGCAAGCCTTGCCGATGCCCAGAGCGCCTTTTTCATATAATTTCACGGCCAACAGCTTCATAAGGTCGCTCGAGAGTGTCTTTTCGGGAAGCTTGAGTGAATGCAGCACCGAATCGGGTATGGTAAGCGACAACATGATTATGGCCTCCTTCAGCAAAATTTCTACTATAAGACAGTTTACCCGCAAAGGCCAGCAGCGTCAAGTGCTATTGCGCTTCCGAAATTAATACAACAACAAAACCGCAGGTAAAAAAACACAAGCCTGCGGTTTCTCTATCATGATTATTTGCAAAAGACTAATGCCCAAAACACCGTCAATTTCCGCGCTTGAAATGGTGGTAAAAACATAAGGACCGGCGAGGTGTGCGCCGGTCCATTTGAGAAGTGTTTTGAAAACGGAAGGTAAGAGCAGTACTTATTGATTGTGATAGTCAACTCCGGCCACAACGTCCCCAAAGTTTTCCATGCCCAAAACACCGTCAATTTCCGCGCTTGAAATGGTGGTAAAAACATAAGGACCGGCGAGGTGTGCGCCGGTCCATTTGAGAAGTGTTTTGAAAACGGAAGGTAAGAGCAGTACTTATTGATTGTGATAGTCAACTCCGGCCACAACGTCCCCAAAGTTTTCCCCAAAGTTTTCTAGCGAGAAATTCCCGCGCCTGCACGACGGCTTGAGCGGAGTCTTCGCGCGAAATCTGGACGAGGTCTTTGTAATCGCCTTCCTGCCTCAGGTCGAAAACATCGTGGATCAGGGTCGAAAAATATTTGTCGATCTTTCCGGCCTTCACGAACTCCCTGTCGAAAGTGGATATGACGCCGATGTGTTTCGACGTTTTCATGGGCGAGCCTGTTTTCAGCAGCAAGGCAAGCAAAGCATAGAACATGGCATAGTAGGCCCTGTTGACGATGGACCGGGGGCTGAAGTCCGCCTCCAGCATCCTCACGGCTTCTGAGAGGGTTTGCTCCGCCTCCTGCAGGCGATAGGTGAAGAGTATGTCCTTGTCCGTCACACTTTCACCCCCTCTTCAGCGATATTATGGACCAGGGGAGAGACGCGCAAGGGTGATTCCTCTATCTCGTATCGTGTGAAAATGAGGGGAGAGATATAGAGGGAATGTTTAAAACCCACTTCCCATACGATGTCGCGGATCTTTTTCTTGAGGTCACGGTTGATTGTTTCAACTTCCAGGAATACATCCATGTCCGAGAATTCGTCCGCGCCTCCCCGCGCGCGCGAACCGAACACCCGGAAGTCCAGCAGGGGTACTATTTCCGCAAGCCGCTGTTTTAACTCACGTGCGATTTCGTAATCGTTTTTATCCATAGCTTTTGACCTCCAGGATCAATCCCCGTATATATTTTAAGGCCGTCGATGCGGTTAGCGTATTCCGCTACGCCGCCAGCTCTTTCAGCACTTTGGGGTGCCGTGCAGCGACTTTTAACAGTGTGGCAGCTGCTCCCGAGGGGATCTTTCGTCCCTGCTCCCACTCCTGCAGCGTCCGCACCGACACGCCGAGAAGCCTGGCGAACGCGGCTTGGGACAGCTTGGTGGCTGCGCGCGCACCCGCGACCAACGCCTTTTCAGCGGGGATGATATGGTCCTTTTCCACGGTCCCGTCACGCCTGGTGATCACCCGACGCATGGAACCATCAGGCTGCGGGAAAAACTCAATCTTCCGCGCCCACTTGCCGCGCTTCACCTCATCCAGGGCCAGAAGAAGCTCTGCGTTCAGGTCACGCTTCTTCTTTCCAGCCGACGGTTTACTTTTTTTCACCACTTTACCCATTTTCAAATGCCTCCTTGAACTCCTGTATACGCTTTAGACGTATAATTGTCAAGTTATCGTTAAGGTCAGCATGGGCTGCAGATCGGTTCAGGACCTTATTCTCACACGAAGCCACGAAGACACGAAGGAGAACGATATTTCAAAACTATTCTATCTGGCCGTTCAGAATACGGGATATACCGTCCTTCATCATGCCTTCACCAAAGTTCAGAAGGTATCCCAGCTTTTTGCCCGTCAATTTCAGATAGGTGAGAACTTGCTTTTTGTGGGCTTTGCTGACGCTTTCGATTGATTTCAGTTCCAGAATAACCTTGTCTTCTACGACGATATCAGCTCGAAAACCTTCGTCGAACTTAATGCCTCGGAACTGTATGGGAATCGGGACCTGTCTTTCAACCGTCAAGCCGGCTTCTTGAAGCATATGTACCAGAAGTACTTCATATACATTTTCAAACAATCCCGGCCCCAGTTCCATATGAAGTCGCACGGCACAGTCCACAATGATTTTTCCTATCTCGTTCTCGGTCATTTCATCATGATTTCGTGCTGTCATTGATAACTCCGCCTTTCTTCGTGGCTTTGTGGCTTCGTGTGAACACCGGTTGTCTCATATCACTTGTACTTCCTCACCACCGCCGTCACGACGCCGGCTACTTTAAGCTCGTTCTTGGGCTTGATGGGCTGGTACTTCGGGTTGGCGGGGATGAGGGTGACGATGTCGCCCCGCTTGCGGAGATATTTCATGGTCCATTCGCCGTCCACCTGGGCGATGACGATGTCGCCGTTCTTCGGTGTCCGGCCCTTGTCCACGATGACCATGTCGCCCGGCAGGATGCCCGCGCCGGACATGGAATCGCCCGATACTTTCAGCAGGAACGCCGCCTCGCGGTTCTGGATGAGGAAATCGTCCAGGGAGAGGGTGTCCACCAGCTCTTCTTCGGCGGGAGAGGGGAAGCCGGCCTCGACGGTGCCCAGGACCCGCACGGGCCTGGCGATGGCCAGGGGGATCAGCCTGCCTTTGCTGTCCTTTTCGACGATCTTCAACTTTTCCAGCCGGGCGACGAATTTGAAGACGGCGTTCTTGGAGCGCAGGCCGGTCAGGTCGCCGATCTCGGAGTAGCTCGGCATCCTGCCGGTGTCCTGGTAGAACTTCGTGATCTCCCCGATGCGGGATCTGATGGTCGCGTCTTTCAGGGAACGTGGCATGGTGGTATTATAAGTGAACGAACGTTCACTTGTCAAGATGTTCGTTGCATGAAGGTCCCTTTTGCGACCAATAAGCCGATCGAGCAATTGCCGCGCGGAAAAAAACAAAAAGGGGCCAGTCTTTTCGACTGACCCCTTCATTCATTCTGGAGCGGGTGGCGGGACTCGAACCCGTGACCCCGACCTTGGCAAGGTCGTGCTCTACCAGCTGAGCTACACCCGCGCTCGTTTTTGAACAGGGGAACTATAACAAAACCGGCCGAGTCTTGTCAACAGAAAAGTAGGAAAATCAGGCTGAAATAACGCTGCCACTTCAGATTTTCCCGTCACCGCGCTGTGTTGCCGGCGTGCCCGTTGCTGTTGACTCAGCGGCGCTCTTGTGGTATTTTGTCCATGGAAGCAAACACTCATTATTGTCATAAGGGAGGCAGGAAAAGCAGTATGAATACACTTAAGACAGTTGTTCTTCTCACCTTTTTGACCGTGCTTCTGGTATTCGCGGGAGCGGCCATCGGCGGCAGGAACGGTATGGTCATCGCCTTTGTCATGGCCCTGGTCATGAACTTCGTCTCTTACTGGTTCAGCGACAAGATCGTCCTGGCGATGTACAAGGCGCAGCCGGTCACCGAGGCGCAGGCGCCCGACCTGTACGCCATGGTGCGCAGGCTCACCCAGAAGGCGGGACTTCCCATGCCGAAGGTCTACATCATTCCGGACGAGTCGATGAACGCCTTTGCCACGGGCCGGAACCCGGAGCACGGCGTCGTGGCGGTGACCGAGGGCATCATGCGGGCGTTGGAGCGCGAAGAGCTGGAGGGCGTCATTGCTCATGAGCTGGCCCACATCAAAAATCGCGACATCCTGACCGGCACCATTGTGGCGACCATTGCAGGCGCCATCAGCATGCTGGCGCAGATGGCCCATTGGGCTATGCTCTTCGGCGGCGGCAGGAGGGACGATAGCGATGAGGGCGGAAGCCCCGTCGTTGCCCTGGTAATGATGATCGTTGCGCCCATCGCCGCCATGCTGGTCCAGATGGCCATCTCGCGCACGCGGGAGTACGAGGCCGACAAGGGCGGCGCAGCGATCGCCGGAAATCCCTACGGCCTTGCAAACGCACTCCTGAAACTGGAGCGCGGCGCGCAGGAAGTCCCCCTGCAGGACGCGAAGCCCGCAACGGCGCACATGTTCATCGTGAACCCGCTGACGGGGGGCGGACTGATGAGACTGTTCAGCACCCACCCGCCGATAGCAGAACGGGTGAAGCGCCTGAAGGAACTGCGCGGGAGATAATCCCGCACTCATCCGGAAGATAGGAACACGGCCCTGCCGGCTGGATGGCAGGTTTTTTTTTATCTTTTTCCCGGAGCTCGAAGGCGCATTGATGTCCGACAGGAATGCCTTGAATTTGCGGGACCCCTATGATAAGTTTATGGTCTATCAGCTGCCGGAGAGAATGGCCTCTGAAGGAGGTGTGGATGTGCGGTACCGGTATATTTCCTATAAATATTCCCGGAAGGTGAGCCCGGATGCGGCACTGCAGAATATCTGGGAGACCTTCGGCACCTGGGCAGTGCCCGTTGCCTCGGGTTTGCGTCCCCCGACGGATGTCTATGAGACCCCTGACCAGCTTATCGTTCTGATCGAGGTGGCCGGGGTCACCGAGGAGGACCTTTCGGTAACTCTCTTCAGCGATCTTCTGGTGGTCGAGGGGACCCGCGAACAGCCGCCTTTCTTTAAGGCCGGGATGTCCGCCTGCCACCAGCTGGGGATCAAGTACGGCGATTTCCGGTCCGAGGTCTACATTCCGGTCAATGTGGACCACGATAACGTTACCGCGGAATACAAGAATGGACTGCTCAAGATCGCCCTGCGGAAGCTCGGGTGATCCGGCCATGAAGGCATCATGAAGATAACGGAGGCGCTCAAAGGGATGTTCAGAAAACGCCCGCATCCAACGCAACCAACGAGGAGCAGCGAAATGGAAGACAAGCTCGAGACACAATCTGACAAGATACCGCCGGTGCCCGCGGAGCTTCCGCTGCTGCCGCTCAAGGACACGGTGGTCTATCCGATGACCGTCTATCCACTCGTTATCGGCAAGGAAAAGTCCATCAGATTGATCAACGACGTCACGGTGGGCGACAAGATCCTGGCCCTCACCGCTCAGAAGAAGGCGGACACCGAGGTCGCCGGCACGGGGGACGTTTACACCATCGGCACCATGGCGCGCATCCTCCAGATGGTCAAGGCGCCCGACGGAACGCTCCGGGTGCTGGTCCAGGGGATGGAGCGCATTGCCATAACCGAATTCGCGCAGAGCGAGCCCTACATCAAGGCGAAGGTCAATGCGAACCCCGAAGTGAGCGAAAAGTCGGTCCCGATCGAGGCGCTGATGAGGGGACTGGCCGAGCTCTTTCAGAAGATGGTATCGCTTACGCCGAACATGCCGGAAGAGCTTTCAACGGCCGCCCTCAATATCGAGGACCCTCGCCAGCTTGCCTACCTCGTGGCGACGAACATCCGCCTGGAACTCCCGCAACGGCAGGAGATCCTGGAGATCGACCCCGTTGAAGAGAAGATGAAACGCCTCGTGCAGGCGCTGAACCGGGAGATCGAGGTCCTGGAACTGGGCAGAAAGATCCAGGGCCAGGCCAAAGACCAGATGCAGAAGGCCGAGCGGGAGTACATCCTCCGGCAGCAGCTCGCGGCTATCCGTAAGGAGCTGGGTGAGGAGGGCGAAGATGGCTCCGAGACCAGGAGCCTGAGGGAGAAGATCGAGCAGGCGAAACTGCCCCCGGAAGCGGAAAAGGAAGCAAAGCGGGAGCTCTCGCGCATGGAAAAGCTTTCCCAGACCTCACCCGAGTATTCCGTGATCCGCACGTACCTCGAGTGGATGGCAGGGCTGCCGTGGAATACGCTGTCATCATCGGCCATCGACATCGCGAAGGCGAAAGAGACCCTGGACGAGGACCATTATGATCTCGAAAAGATCAAGGACCGGATACTGGAATATCTCGCCGTGAAAAAATTGGGCGATGAGCGCGGCACACAGGAGGGGACCAGGATACGGGAGCCGATCCTGTGTTTCGGAGGTCCTCCGGGAGTCGGCAAGACATCCCTGGGCCAGTCCATTGCCCGTGCGCTGAACCGGAAGTTCGTCCGCCTGTCCCTGGGAGGCCTTCATGATGAGGCCGAGATCCGCGGACATCGCCGGACCTACATCGGCGCCATGCCGGGCCGCATCATCCAGGTCCTGAAGCGCGTGGAGACCCGCGATCCCGTCATCATGCTCGACGAGGTCGACAAGGTGGGCAAGGACTGGCGCGGAGATCCGTCGTCGGCCCTGCTGGAAGTGCTGGACCCGGAGCAGAACAAGGATTTCCGGGACAACTATCTTGATGTTCCCTTTGACCTTTCGAAGGTGATGTTCATCACCACGGCGAACCAGCTGGAGACCATTCCGGCGCCGCTCCTCGACCGCATGGAGGTGCTTCACCTCTCAGGCTATACGGAGCACGAGAAACTGAACATCGCCAGAAAATATCTTGTCCCGAAGGAGATCAAGGCGAACGCGCTCAAGGTAGAGGAGATCCTTTTTGAGGACGACTCGATCCAGGGCATCATCAAGGATTTTACGCGGGAAGCCGGCGTCCGGAACCTTGAACGGGAGATCGCGAACGTCTGCCGCAAGGTGGCGAAGGCCGTTGCCGAGGGCAAACCGACGCCCATAACCATCACGCAGAAGAATCTCCATGAGTATCTCGGGAAGCCCAAATACTTTGCTGAAACGGCGACGATGATCGACCGGCCGGGAGTGGTCACCGGTCTTGCCTGGACGCCCGTCGGGGGGGACATCCTGTTCGTTGAGGCGTCCATGATGCCGGGGAATAAACAGCTGACGCTTACGGGCCAGCTGGGGGACGTGATGAAGGAATCGGCCCAGGCGGCCCTGTCCTATGTCCGTTCCCATGCCGAGGAACTGGGCATCAGCAGGGATTTTTTCGAAAAGACCGACATCCATATCCATGTCCCGGCAGGGGCCATCCCGAAGGACGGACCGTCGGCAGGCGTGACCATGACCACGGCCATCGTGTCCCTGCTGACCGGAAGGACCGTGAAGAACGACCTCGCCATGACCGGCGAGATCACCCTGCGGGGAAAGGTGATGCCCATCGGCGGGGTGAAGGAGAAAGTGCTTGCGGCGCGCCGGGCCGGGATCAAGACCGTGATCCTGCCCGAGCGAAACATGAACGATCTGGACGACATTCCCGAAGATCTGCGTAAGGAGATGACCTTCGTACCCGTAGAGCGGATAGACCAGGTGATCGCCGCGGCGCTCCGTCCCAAGGAGGGTGCCTCAGGGCAGGCCTGTCCATGAGCTCCACATCTCGTGACAAACGGCTCCCCCCGTGGTTCCGCATCGGGATGTCGACGAACAGGCGGTTCTTCCAGGTGCGGAACCGTGTTCGTGAAGGCAACCTGCATACGGTCTGCGAAGGAGCTGCCTGCCCGAACCGGAACGAATGCTGGAACGCCGGTACGGCGACGTTCCTGATCCTGGGCGACCGCTGCACGAGGAACTGCGGGTTCTGCAACATCGCGGGAGGAACTACCCGTCCGGCCGATCCTCACGAACCGCAGCGAGTTGCCGATGCGGTCAAAGCACTTGATCTGGACCATGCCGTCGTCACGTCGGTGACGCGGGACGACCTCACGGACGGCGGCGCCTGGATCTTTGCGGAAACCATCAGGTCCATCCGGCGGACATCGCCGGGATGCAGGGTCGAGGTCCTGGTCCCGGATTTTCAAGGTTCGCAGAGCGCACTCGAGACCGTTCTTGCTGCCAACCCCGGTGTCCTGAACCATAATCTGGAAACTGTTCCCTCGCTCTATCCCCGCGTGAGGCCCCGGGCCGATTACCGAAGGTCCCTGCATCTTCTGGAACGGACGAAAGAGCATGGCGCTGTTACCAAGACGGGACTCATGCTGGGTCTTGGTGAAGGAGAGGATGAATTGAGGGCGGTCCTGCGGGACCTTTCTGGCGTTGGATGCGATATCCTGACCATTGGCCAATACCTGCAGCCCTCGCTGGACCGGCTCCCTGTTGAGCGGTACTACCGGCCGGAGGAGTTCGAAGAGCTCCGCACCGAGGCACTGGGTCTTGGTTTTCATCACGTGGTTTCCGGCCCGATGGTGAGAAGCTCCTATCATGCAGCCCGCTACGGGTCGGAGCACGTCACCGGGGAACGAAACCTATGACCGCCACTTGCAGGATCTGCAATACCAGCGCGGACCATACCGCGTATACGGTCCGGGAAATGATGATGGGGACCGGAGAACCGTTCACTTATTTTCAGTGCGAACGCTGCCACTGTCTCCAGATCGCGGAGTTCCCGCGGGAGATCGCCCAGTACTATCCGGCCAACTACTACAGTTTTTCCACGACCTCCCGGGACAAAACAGGGAACAGGGTCCTCAAATGGGCCCGCAGGATCAGGAACGCCAGTTCGGTGTGTGAAAAGGGCCTCGGGAGCGGCCTGGTCAGGACATTGTTCCCGAACAAAAAACTGCTTTCCCTGATGCGGCTGGGCCTTACCCGCGCGTCCCGTATCCTTGACGTGGGATGCGGATCCGGATGGCGATTGTACGCTTTGCGGGAATCCGGTTTCCACAATACGCAGGGTATCGATCCTTTCATCAACAGTGACCTTACGTACGAGAACGGCCTGCAGATCCTGAAGAAGACCGTTAACGAGGTGGAAGGCTCGTGGGATGTGGTCATGTTCCATCATTCCCTTGAGCATATTCCCGACCAGGTTGCCGCGCTCCGGGCCGCGGCCGGCCTCCTGTGCCCCGGCGGTACGTGCCTGATCAGGGTCCCCGTCGCATCCTCGTACGCGTGGGAGTTTTACCGCGAGCATTGGTACCAGATCGACGCGCCGAGGCACTTTTTTCTGCACTCCTATGAAAGTATGAGACTGTTGGCCGAACGATGCGGACTGGTGCTTCGATCGACGGAGTGTGACTCGACCCTCGATCAATTCAGGACCAGTGAGCTGTACAAGCGCGGTATCCGGTCCCTCAAAGAGGCGGGATTCACCCGGTCGCAAAAGAGCGATTGGAAACGCCGCGCCGCGGAATTGAACAGGGAAGGCCGGGGAGACCAGGCGGTCTTTTATTTCGGTAAAGCTGCGGCGCACTGAACCTGCCCGCGCGATCACGATAATTGATGTGAAGGCAGGGGAGACAACAATGACGAAAGAACAGTACCGCACTCTGACCAGGAAGTTCCGCAAGCCGTTCAACCGGTATTTCGCGTTCCGGCGGCTCAGAAAGTTCCATGAACAGCCGCGTTCCCTGGAAGAGATCGTGCAGTGGGCCATGAACTTCGGCAGCAGCGGATACTATCGGGTGAAGACATCACAGATGCCGTCAGAGATATTGTCGCTAACCAGGGCCGTCGCTGAACTGAAGCCCGGGATCATCCTCGAGATCGGGACCGCGCGCGGCGGTACTCTGCTCATATGGTCGCAACTGGCGTCCCGTCAGGTGATAACCTGCGATCTTCAGGACCTGAACGACAAAGCGGACCTGTTGACGGCGTTCCCGCCAAAGGGATCGCAGTGTGCGGTAACACTACTGCGCGGAAACTCACATGATGCCGGGTTCAAGCAGCAGGTGGCGCATCACCTTGACGGGAAGAAGGCGGATTTCCTGTTCATTGACGGGGATCACACGGAGGCAGGTGTCACGTCCGACTACCGGGATTACCGCGAATTCGTACGGCCCGGCGGCATTATCGCGTTCCATGACATTGTGGAAGCGCAGCCCTATCCGACCAACCAGGTCTATGCGCTGTGGAAAAAACTGCGGCAGGAGCTGCCGTCGGAAGAGTTCATTCACGATCCATCGCAGGTCGGATTCGGCATCGGCATCATCCGGGTTCCCGGCTGATCCGTCGTCGGATCTCCGGAAGAGCAAACGAGAAGGACGAGGAGCGCATTGGAATGAAGAACAGCGGCAGCATTCATGAAAGTGCTTGTGAGAACACCCATGCGGTGGTCGAGGGGATGATCCCTGGCGGGAAACAGGCCGTTCTTGACATCCCCTGTGGAGAAGGAGCTTTTTCCAAGCGCCTCATGGACCGCGGCGTCGAGGTCCATTCCGCCGATATCGTTCAGGCGGACCAGGCGGGCAACCCCCGGTTTCAGGTCGCAAACATGAACGGCACGCTTCCCTTCGAGGATGAAAAGTTCGACGGCGTCGTGTGCATTGACGGCATCGAGCACATCGAGCGGCAGTTCGATTTCGTCCGGGAATGCGGCCGGATCACAAAACGCGGAGGGTTCCTCATCATCTCCACGCCGAACATCAGTTCGCTGCGGTCGAGATTCCGCTGGCTTCTGACGGGATTCCATACGAAAGGCAAGACCCCCTTGAACGAGCGGTGCCCACATCCTTCGTACCACATAAATATGATCTCATTCCCGGAACTGCGCTATATCCTTCATACCAGCGGCTTTTCCGTTCAAGCACTGTCCTCGAACCGGATCAAGTTCGTCAGCTGGCTCTACGCGCCGCTGGTGCCCATCTCTCTCCTGAACACGCTGTACTGGTTCCGGAAAGAGGCGAAAAATGACGACCTGAAGGTCATCAACCGGCAGGTGCTTGCGCAGATGTTTTCCCTGCCGGTGCTCTTCGGCGAAACACTGGTCGTGAAAGCGATGAAACGCTGAACCGCGAACCGGCGGGAAAGGGAACAGATGGAGGAGCTCACGCCGTATCGAAGGAGACAAGGACACATGCGGTGCTCAGTTATCGTTCCGACCTACAACAGACCACAGGCGCTGAAGCTGTGCCTTCTCAGCCTGGCGCAGCAAAGCCGCCTGCCCGATGAGGTCCTTATTGCCGATGACGGAAGCGGTCAGGAAACGAAGGACGTGGTCATAGAGATGAGGGACCGTCTCCGGGACCGATTTCCCATTCGGCATGTGTGGCACGAGGACAATGGCTTTCGAAAGCCTGAGATTTTGAACGAAACGGTTCGCCAGTCGACGGGAAACTATCTTGTTTTTATCGATGGCGATTGCATTGCTCACCGGCATTTCGTGAAATCGCACATCGGACGTTCCGAACCTGACGCGGTGCTGGGAGGAAAGCGCGTCGAGATCGGCAGGGGACTCAGCGAGAGGATCACGAAGGACGGAAAGGTCTATAACGCAGCCAGCATCCGCCTTCTCTGGGACGCCATGAGAAAGCGATCCAGGCGGGTTGGCGAGTCCTTTTATATAACCAGCAGATTCATCAGATTTCTCCTGCACCGGGACAGGATCCATATGAAGGCCATCTGGGGGTGCAATTTCAGCCTGTACAAGGATTTGTTCTACGCCATAAATGGCTGTGATGAGGACTTCCTTGACGGGTCCGCGGAAGATATAGATATCGGTGTACGGGCCGTCAATCTCGGAAAACGCCTGAAATCTGTCCGAGCACTCGCGATTATATTTCATCTGTGGCACAAGACGTCATGGAGCTACGAAAGCGAGAAATGCCAGTATAACCTCAAGATCCTTCAAAAGCGTATAGATAATAAAGAGCCCTTTTGCAGAAATGGGATCAGGAAAATTGAATAGATCGGGGAGGGAAGAGTGGATTGATGGACTTAGTTATTACAGACAAATGGCCATAATGTATGATTTGACATAATATACATTATCAGACTTTATATTATATAAATCATATCATCGGTACTTAGCATATAACATATTGATATGTATATTTTTATAGTTTCATGCTCATCATTCCGATCATTCTATTTGAACCCGAGAATCCTTCCTGAGACTTGTGAATGAACTGAGTTCCGAACGTAAGATTAAAGCGTTCGTTGACCAGTCGTAATCCATAGGTCACCGCACTGAAATCCACGCCATCAACCGTAATGATGTCCTTTCCCTTGCGTTGACCATACTCAATGATCATTTGCAGGTTCCTGTATTTGCTTATAGGAAACAAGATGCCTGCATTCGCCAGTGAGTAGCTGTCCCTGAGCTCTTTATCGGAAAGGTCCTGGACCGCGACCTGCCAGTCGGCGAATATGCCGATAATATGGTCTTCCCATATAAGTTCACTGCCCAGGGATATTCCCATACGTCCGCCCCAGTGACTGATACTGTTAATCCCGGCAACTCTATCACCCGTCGGGAACACACCGGTCAGGATCAGTGCAATGCCCGGTATGCTGCTGAATTCGGTCTGCGGTCTGACATTCCTCTTATAGGACAGCTCCGTATCACCCATGCCACGGGATATTTGATCAGGATCCTCGTTTACATAATGAAACGCACTTTTCAAGGCGATCTCACTGTTATGAGAAAGCCCCAGACTGATCGTCATGGGATATGCCGTTGCCGTATAATTAGGAGCGAGACTGCTCTCAGAAAGGGCCATAATGCCTATCTCCAGGGAGTTCGGCGGCAGCGTAAACGGCGAGGTCGTCACGAGAAGTCCGGTCATTCCGGAGGTGTTGACCGGCCGATTTACTATCTCCAGTTCTTCTGCGTGAAGAGCTGCGGGCAATAGAAATGCAATGATGATCTGGAGAAGCAGAACGTATCGCATAGTGAGTGAACTGTATCAATAAGACCGGATTGCGTCAAGCAAATTATCTTTCCCGGCCGGAGGCCGTCTTTGCTTGACAAGGAATCCCCCTATCGGTATCTTTACGATACACGGTGACGTGAGAACGTCAAGGGAGGGATCGATATGAGAACAATGGGTATGAGCGCAGCCGCGGTTTTTGCCGCATGGACGATGGTCAGCTTCGTCTTTGCAATGCAGCATGAAGCGACGGCAGACAAGGGCAAGGTCTTGTTCAACGACACGAAGCTTGGCGCGAACGGAAAATCGTGAAATGACTGCCACAAGGATGGGGCCGGGCTGGAGAAGGCCGGTGTAAAAAATGACCTGGAAACGATCGTGAACACCTGCATCAAAAAGGCATTGAACGGCAAGCCCCTGAAGAATAAATCCGTGGAGATGCAGTCGATGGTACCTGTATATCAAAGGCCTTGGCAGTGAGAAGAAGCCGGCTATGAAAAAAGCTCCGGCCGGCTGCTGAAACCACCAAAGAATAGACAGCAGACAGAAACCCCTTTGTTGATCATGAACAAAGGGGTTTTTTCATTTCAACGTCAACAGATACCGCATAATAGTCCTCAAGTCCTTTTGCCCGTATGTGACATGACCGATGATCGGGACACCGGACAGGCGTTCAATGACCGGAGGACCTGTTCTTTCCGCCAGTCCGGGTCTTTTGTTCGAACGGTGGTTGATCACGATCCCCGCGATGCGCAGTCTGCGGGAACGAAGGGCCATGACGGTCAAAAGCGTATGGTTGATCGTGCCCAGCCCGGGGCGCGAAATAACGAGTACCGGCAGGTTCAGGACCCTGGCCAGGTACAGGTAATGGTGGCTCGTGGTCAGCGGCACCATGATTCCGCCTGCCCCTTCTACTACCATACAGGCGTGTTTCCGGGCAAGAGTACGGAATGCCGAAACGATCCTTCTGATCTCGATGGTTTTCCCTTCACGCGCCGCAGCGATGGCCGG
>CAYILT010000032.1:18165-21039 GCA_964364055.1 uncultured Nitrospiraceae bacterium
TTGCTCATGGCTGATAGCTCATGGTTCAAGGTCGGAAATTAACTATCACCTATGAGCTATGAGCTGCCTTATAGTATCCTGCTGTCCAGATTAAATACCTGGCCTGACACATTTTGCATGAGTGAAAGATGATAGATGAATTCCGCGACCTCTTCCTGAGAAGAGGCCCTGCCGAGGGTGTTTTCCTCGAGGATCCGGCTCCGGACGGATTCCGAAACCGAGTTTCCCATCTCCGTCGCGAGAAAGCCGGGGAGAATGGCATTTGCCTTGATGTTGAACCTTCCCAGTTCTTTTGCCGTCGATCGGGTAAGTCCGATAAGCCCGGCTTTAGCCGCGGAGTAATTTGCCTGGCCCGCCCGTCCCTGCATGCCGGTCAGGGAAGCAAGGGAGATGATATGGCCGGAGCGCTGCCGCAGCATGGTCCGGGAAACCGAGCGGATACAGTGAAACGGACCTGTCAGGTTCGTAGCGAGGACGTCGTCCCAGTCCTGCTCGGACATGCGGACGGCGAGGCCATCGCGGGTTATGCCGGCGTTGTTCACCAGGACGTCGACCGTCCCCCAACGGTTCACCACCGCGTCTATCATGGCATCGACCATGGTCCCCTGCCGGACATCGGCCTGAAGGGCCAGGGCCTCTCCACCCTGTTTCGTGATGCGGTCCGCTACTGCAACAGCATCCTGACGCCGCTCGAGGTAGTTTACGACGATCCGTGCGCCGGCAAGGCCGAACCGCAGGGCGATCGTCCTGCCGAGGCCGCGGGAAGCCCCGGTGACGATTATGACGCGGTTATCCCGGCCTGCCATGGGAGAAATACCCCTTTTCTTTCAATCTCCCGAATATCCTGACGGCTTGCTCAATATCTTCTTCCGAATGCGTGGCCATGACCGTTGCCCTGAGCCGTGCGCTGCCGTCGGGGACGGTGGGCGGCCTGATGGCTGTGGCGAAAATGCCTTGTTCGAAGGCCTCTTGAGAAGCCTGAAGCGCCTGATCGGAGCTTCCTACGAGGAGCGGTAAAATGGGGGTTGCCGACGGAGCGGTACTGACGCCCAGGGACGCCAGACCATGAGCGAGGCGGTTCCTGTTTTCCCAGAGCTTCTCCCTGCGCCAGGGTTCTGCCTCCAGGACATCGAGGGACGCGATCGAGGCCGCGCAGACCGCAGGCGGGAGCGACGTGCTGAACAGGTAGCTTCTGCAGGTGTTCAATAAATAGCGCACAATGTCCCGGGCGCCTGCAACATAGGCGCCGAACGACCCCAGGGCTTTCCCCATAGTTCCCATCTGGATATGCACCCTGTCTTCCAGCCCGAAGTGTTCGGCGGTCCCCCTGCCCTGTTTGCCCAGAACGCCGGTGGCATGGGCATCGTCGACCATCAGGATCGCATGATAGCGCTCGGCGAGCCTCACAAGGTCGGGGAGCGGTGCGATATCGCCGTCCATGCTGAAAACACCATCCGTGACGATAAGTTTCCTGGGGGCCGTTGTGTTCGATCGCAGCAGGGTTTCCAGGTGGTCCATGTCCCGGTGCCGAAAGACCTCGGTCTTCGCCCTGCTCAGGCGGCAGCCGTCGATGATGCTCGCGTGGTTCAGCCTGTCGCTCAAGACAAGGTCACCTTCTCCGGCAATGGCAGGGATGACCCCGGTATTCGCGGCATAGCCGGAATTGAAAAGGATCGCCGAATCGGCTCCCTTGAACGCGGCTATCCGGCGCTCCAGCTCTTCATGCAGTTCGGTGTTCCCGGAGACCAATCGTGACGCGCCGGAACCGAATCCATAGCGTTCCATGGCGTCGCAGGCGGCTTGTTTTAACGCTGGATGCTCGGCGAGGCCGAGATAGTTGTTGGAGCACATGAGGACGACCGGCTTCCCGTCCACCGTTACCCGGGGGCCCTGGGCGGAATCAAGGCGAACGAGATCCCTCAGGAGGTGCTGTTGCTCTCTCTGTGCAAGGTCAAGTTCAAACATGGCGGTTGATCGTTCTGTCCGGCAAGAGGTCCGAAAGGTCGCCGATCTGACCGCAGCTGCCGATGCGGGTAATGAGCACCGGTTCCTCCTGGAGGTACGAGAGCAGCGCATCCAGATCGAATCCTTCGCGTTTGACGAACAATGCCCGTCCACCCGTTGTCCGGCCTTTCAGTTTCATGAACGGAAAGCGGACATACCCGGTTGAGAGCGAGGACGCGTATCCGGCGGAATAATCAGGATCGTCCGACCAGCAGAGTTCGGCGACCACGCCCGGCGCATGAGCGACCTTGGAGGCGAGCGACAGGGCCTCCGGGGTCCGAAAATGCGTGAGGCCTATCCGCGTCAGCTCGCGGTCGATGGCGGCGCAGGCCTCGCTGCTCCAGTCGAACCGGGAAACACGGACCCCGCGCTCCCGGTCGGGTTCGAGCCGTTCCCCGGTCACGGCATCCATGAGCATCGCGCCCCGCATGGCACTTCCCGACGGCGCGGGTCCGCGGTCAAGAAGCATAAAGGCGTTCTTCATGGCAACGAGCGATACACCTGCCGCTTGCAGGACCCGCCTGCTTGCATTCCAACATGCGGCGACATCATGTGAGGCAACTGCCGTAAGATCAAGCGCCTGAATGCTCCGGATGAAGGCGCCCTTGAGCGAGTCGATAGTTACCAGAACCTGGTCGGGGTCTACTCCCTTTCCCCGGGCGCGCTCGACGAGTTCCTGCACCGTTCCGGAGATCCTTTCGGCGGGAACAAGACGCTCGGCTCCGGAGAGATGTCTTCCCCCGGCTGATGCCCGCATGCGGATGCTGTAGAGTAATGGAGAGGTCATGCTGGCCGAATGGAAAGACCAAGTTCACTGAGCATCCGGAGGTCGCTTTCCGGATCGAGCCCGGTCCTGGTAAGATAGTTTCC
>CAYILT010000033.1:0-20674 GCA_964364055.1 uncultured Nitrospiraceae bacterium
GTCTTCCCGCCGTTCGACAGGAAGCTCACATCCTCGATGCGGTTCAGGTGGGACGGCGTCCCGGTCGTCAGGACCGCGCTGGGCGTCGTGGTCGTGTTCGTGCCCACCGTATTGGTATGACAGTAGGCGCACCCGATGCCGCTGCCTTCCACGTGCTTGGTATGGCTGTTCGAGGTCGTCAGGCCGACACCGCCGCTCGCATAGGTCGGATGGGACTTCCCGGCCTGGTCGCCGTGGCAGCCGTCGCAGCCGATCGTCGCCGTGTTCCACGTGATCGTCTTGAAGGTCGGCAGGCTCCCGGACACCACGATGCTGCCGGTCCCGCTCGAATCGGTCAGGTTGCCGCTGCTGTGGCAGTACACGTTCGAACAGGCGCCGGTCGCGCCGGGCGTCGTCGCCGAACCGTTGGCGACCGTCGTCGTCACGCCGCTGTAAGTCGGGTTGTCGGAATCCTTGTTCACGCCGGCGTTGTCGAACTTCACGTTCACCAGCTTGTTCACATGGTTCGAAACGCCCGTCACCTGGCGGTCGCTCGATGTCGCCACGGTCGCGTTATGACACTCGCCGCAGACAAGGTTCCGGCCGACGGAGCCGGCCGAGTTGACATGCGCCGTATGGGCGTTGGTCGCCATCACCGTGCCCGAGGCGCTGTTGCCGCGGTGACAGTTCGTGCAGGCCGTCCCGAAGTTCCCGCCGTTCCATGCAGCCGCCGTCTCCGGCGCGTTGTACGGCTGGGCGTTGAGGTTGCCCTGGCTATGGCAGTAGATGTTCGAGCAGTTCGGGCTGCCGTATGCCGCGCCGTCGCTGTTCATCCCGCCCGTCTTCCAGGCAACGTCCTTGTTCCCGTCAACATGGTGCGTCTTATCCGTGATGCTCGTGCCGGTCGTCGTCGTGGCATAGTGGCATTCGGCGCAGCTGTAGTTGTACGACGTGGACAGGATGTGCTTCGTATGCTTGTTCGTCGCGATCGGCGACGCGCTGTCCGCGCGGCCGTCGTGGCACACGCTGCAGTCGTTCGGCGCGACACCCGCGGCCTGGTTCCAGGTCACGGTCTTCGTCGTGTACGGGCCGCCCAGCGGAGAGCCGTTCGAATGGCAGTACACGGTCGAACAGGTGGCGTTCTGGCTGTAGGTATAGCCCTTGCTGTCGTTCAGCGTAGAGGAACCTACCGAGTAGGTGCCCGTCGTCGGCGTCGTGCCCGACAGAACGATATTGAAGTTCACCTCCGCAGCTACCGTCGGCTGAGGACCGCCCGCATGGGTCGTGGTCGCCGCGTTATGGCAGTTGCCGCACTGGTACACATACCCCCCCGCCGTCGAGGAGTTCGCCGTGGCGATTCCCGTGGCCGTCGTGGCCGACGCATAGTGCAGGTTGTGGCGGTTCGAGTTGGTCGCGCCCGTGGACAGGGCGCTCGATGCATCGTGGCAGGAGGCGCAGTTCGTCGTCCCGCCCCATGCCGGGCTCGGGCCCGTCCCGTGGCAGTACGTCGTCGAGCAGGTCTTGCCCGCGCCGTCGTAGCTGCCCGTCTTGCATCCGATCGTCGCGAACGACACGTCCTCAACGCGGTTCAGGTGCGCGCCGCCCGGAATCAGGGTCATCGTGGCCACCGAGATCGTCGTGCTCAAGGTCGTCCCCACGTGGCACATATTACACGTCTGGTTCGCGCTCTCGATGTGCTTCGGATGGCTGTTCGCCGTCGTCCCGCCCGCAGAACCCGTCGCGTAGGCCGGATACGCCTTCCCCGCCGTATCGCCATGGCAGGCATCGCAGTTCAGGGCCGCGCCGTTCCATGCCGGCGTCCGGAAGCTCGCCCCGCCGGCCGTCACCAGGGCCTTCGTTGTATAATCAAGGTTGCCGATGCTGTGGCAGTACACGTTCGAACAGGTGTAGCCTGCCGTGCCCGGCGTCTTCGTCGCGCCGTTCGTCACCGTTGTCGTGGCGCTATTATAGGTCGGCAGGTCCGTGTTCTTGTTGATGCCGGCATCATTGAACTTCACGTTCAGCAGCTTGTTCACGTGATATGCCTTGTTGTTGATCGTCGTGTCCGTCGTGGCCGTCGCGTTGTGGCATTCCGCGCAGGGGACGTTCCGTCCGACCTTGTTGGCCGTGTCGTTGATATGTCCGCCGTGCACGTTGGTTGCCATCTTGTTCGTTGCCGAGGCATTGCCGCCGTGGCAGGACTCGCAGTTCATCGCCCCGCCGCCCCATCCCGCAGTGACAAAGGGCGCGGAATAAGGCGTTGTGCCAATGTCGCCCTTGCTGTGGCAGTAAAGATTGTTGCAGTTCCCGTAGGCATCGAGCATCGCGGGCGTGCCCGTGTAGCTCCCGTTATTGGCGCGACTGTCCGCCCCATTGAACGCAACCTGGGACGATCCATCGACATGCTGTGCGGCATAGTTCACGTGGCACAGTGTACAGGCAAGTTCATAGCCGGTTGCCGAAAGAGAAGAAGCGTGTTTCACATGCGCGCCAAGCGTCGGCGGGTTGGCAGCCGTCGCGCCGTGACAAGTACCGCAGGCGCCGGTTGAAGAGTTCGCCCACTGCGGCGATGTGTCCGTCCCGCCGCTTGCAAAGGAAGCGCCATGACAATAGACTGCCGAGCAGGTCTGACCGCCTCCAAGGGTAACCGTTACGTTCGAACTGTAGCTGTATTTCGTTGAGCTGAAGGCTTCGCCTTGATAGGAACCGCCTGACCCGAGGCCGGTGAACGATATCGTGATCTTGCTGTCCAGGGTCGGCATGTTGTTGCCGCTATGGCAGGTCTCGCAGGTATAGTTCAGGGTGGTCACGTGCTTCGGATGCATGCCCACCGTGTGGCCTGTCGGCGAGTACGACGGGTCCGACAGAAGGTCCGACGCGATGAGCGGCGCGCCGGTGGTTCCGGACTGGCCGTGGCAGCCGTTGCACCCGACCTCGAGGATCTTGTTGATATGGAAGCTGACGTCGGCAAATCCCGTGCCGGAGGCATTCGTGTTGCTGTGGCACCACACGCAATCCGTCGCGGTCTTGCCCGTATGCGACCCGATGTTCAGCGGCGGGAACGTGTGGCACTGGGCGCAGTCGTGGGTATTCGTACCGTTGATATAGCCGGTGTCCGCCCAGGAGGGCGCCGTACCAGTGCCCGCAGAGGCGCCATACTTCAGAGCATTACCGTGGCAGTAGGTGGTGGAGCAGGTCCCTGCCGCATAGTTCGGGACAGTATTGTAATTGGCCCTGACAGCATTGGTAAAGTCGACCTCGGCGGCGCCGGGTGTGGCGTCCTTGATATGGCCGGCGGAATCGATCGCCGCGGGCACTATGTGGCATTCCAGACAGGGAACGGCGCTCGAAATGTTGCCCGTGACCAGGTGCGCCTGGTGCGCGCCGACCTTGGAACCGGTCGAGCTTTGGGCAGTGTCCATGGGCGGAGCCATTGCCGCGCCGGATGATCCGAGCGCGCCGTTCGTGGGAGTACCGTGACACAGGGTACACTTGTCCTTGCTCGTAGTATCCATCCCCCACTGGGGCGTGCCGCTGCCGTGACAGGCGGTGGCGCTGCCGCAGGAGCCGTAGCCGTTGCCGGCTGCCCCGGCCGCAGTGTAGCCGTTGGCCACGTTGATGCTCTTGTTCACATGATTGGTCGAATCATACGAGGAAGCATCGTTCGCGGCGCCGGCATGGCACTCGCCGCAGCCGGCAACAACCGTGGAAGCACCCAGATGCTGAGCATGGTTGCCCGTCGTCAGAGTGGCGGCGGTCTTGCCGTGGCAGGTGCCGCACGCGCCGCTCGCCGGGTCATCCCACTTCGGCGTTGCATAGACCGGCGTAGCATTGTTCGACGTGGAGCCCTGGCCTGAGCTGTGGCAGTAAATATTCGAGCAGAGGTTGGTCCCGCCGGTTGATGCGCCGGTGTAAGGATAAACGGTTCTCGTATTTCCGTCGTAGATCCCGCTCGTGTCACCGTTCCAGCTGAAACCGATGTTGATCTTGTAATCTCCCGCGGCGGCTCCTGACAGCATGCCCGTGGAGTGACAGTTGGCGCAGACAAGCTTCACGGAATCAACGTGCTTAACATGGGCGCCGGCCTTTGTAACGGAATCGGATACGACCGCATTATTCAGCTTGTCCTTAAAGACGAGCGTCGCATTGCTGTTCGGCGGATAGCCGTGGCAGGAAGCGCACCCGCCCTTGAATCCCTCGGTATGCATGTGACAGTCCGTGCAGACCCCGCCGGTCGCGATGACCGACGGATGGCTGGGACTTTCCTGGATGGACCCGGTACCGCTGGAATTGAATGACGCCGTCCGGGTATGGCAGACCTGGCAGATGCCGGTCACATTCGCGGTTGTTGTGCTTGAAGCATACGAATTCGGCGAGCTGGAGACCTTCGTGAAGAACTTCACCGTGGCTGTCGTGCCGCTGGAAGTTCTGATCTGGCCCTTCACGAACTGCCCGTACCGGATCGCGAACTGGCTGCCGGACGGCGCGTACCGGACGTTCACCACGCCGCTCACCGTGATCGAATCGGCGGCGTTCGACAGGATGCGGGACATCTTCGTGGGATACTTCGTGTTCGGCACCAGGGTATAATCGATCCAGGCGTCGGGGGTGAGGCTCACGGTCACCGGGATGGTAGTCGTCGTCGCGGTGAGCGGCGGCTGGGAGTAGGAGCCCAGGGTGCCGACAAGAAGATTCGCGGTGGTGTCCGTGGGATACGAGCTGACCTGGTTCTGGTAATGCGGATTGTGGCAGGTGCGGCATTCCACGGTCCAGGCCCCGTATTTGTCCGACGTGTTCTGGCTGGAATGGGTCTTGACGACGTACCTGCTGTCCGTCATCTTCAACGGCTGGTGGCAGCTCGTGCAGAGATTGTTGAAAAAGGTCTCGTCGGTGGTCGTCGGCTGGGTGGCCCAGGAAGGCGTCGACCCGGCCGGGAAATGGCAGGAGGAGCAGGTGATCGCCATGCCGAGCGAGTTGTTCGAGTTATGCGGCGGATCGACGGCGAACGCGTTCTGCGCGGCGGTGAATATGCCGGTCAGCGCCATCAGTATTGCTGTCATGAGTAAGGTCGCTCTCTTCATGGTCCCCGCTCCTTCTTGCCGAATACGCCTCTGAATGAACATCTTATAATCCAAGCTCGCCCACCGCCACGTTTATGCCGCGCTTCACGGTCTCAAAGGGCGCGATGCTCTTCTGCAACTGGCCGGCGGCGCTGTAAATCCTGACTTCGGCCAAGCCGTCGTTCCCTTCGGACTTGCCCGATTTTCCTTCCTTTTTCCTCTCCGCGCCCACGACCGCCTCGGCGACGCCGTCGCCGTCCAAATCGGCCGCGGCCACGGCGATGCCGTGCTCCTGGTCCGGGATGCTGAAGCGATTTTGCTCGACGCCGTCGCTCTTGATGATCACGACGTCGGCGCCGGCGCCCGTGAGGCCCCGCGTGCCGAGCACGAGCTCATCCTTGCCATCGCCGTCGAAATCGCCTCCGGCTATGCTCGCCCCGTGCTTGCCGGCCACGGTAAAGGGCTTCGCGGCCGCAGCGGTCCAGGAACCGAGCCCCTTGGAGGCGTCTACTTTCCAGACCGTGACGGCAACTGTGCGATCCTCGTCGTCGCGGCCGCTCGTTGCGGTAATGATTCGGGCCTTCCCGTCTCCCTCCACATCGGCCGCGGCGATGTTCACGCCGCCTTTGCCCGCGGAGACCGCCAGCTCTATGCCGGTCGGCTCCATCCTGTTTCCGGCCTTCTGATAGGAGTAGACCTTCACCGTGACCGGTTCGTCATCATCATCATCGGTCGCTTGCGGGACCACGACCACCTCGACTGCCCCGTCGCCGTCAAGGTCGGCCACGGCCACTTTCACGCCCCGGCTGCCGTCGAAGGGCGTAAATTCCAGCAGCAGCGTCTTGTCCGCCCGGTAAATGCGCGCCGTGGCGCGGGTTTTCGGGCCTGAGCCGACGATCAGCTCCGCGACGCCGTCGCCGTCCACGTCGCCTGCCGCAATGTTCGCGCCATGGCCGGCGCTGAAGGCCGTGAGGTCGAAATTCGCGGGGACGCCCGTGTTCTTATACGCCTTCACCAGGGAGTCGTTCTTTTCCGCAGGCCCCTTGGCCGCGAGGACGTTGCGCCTGGCCGCGAGGCTGGCAAAGGAGACGTAGTCGCCGGTGAAGACGACCTCGCCGTCCTCATGCACGGTTTTGGTCTGGGGCTTGGGCTTGCGGTAGCCGGCTACCGCCTCGTAAGAAACAGTGTAGTCGCCCGCGGGAATGTCTTCGACGCTCCAGGCCGCGCCGCTGCCGCTATGGCTGACCGGACCGGTGAGCGAGAACTTCGCCTCAGGCCGGTTCGTATTCACCTTGATCTTCGTGGACGGCGTGACGGTGAGGTTCACCGTGACCTTGCCGCCGGTGCCGATGGCCCCGGGCGCATTCACGGTCAAAAGTCCGGAATAGGAGCCGACCTTCAGGCCGGTCGTGTTCGCGGAGACCGTTACCGCCGCTGTCAACGCCGTAGAGGATATCGTCCCGGATGCCGGGGAGACCGTAAGCCAGGAGGGCGAATCCGATGCAATGCCCCAGGTCACCGGTCCGTTCAGGTTGTCGACCCCGAGCGTTATCCTCTGCGCTGCCGGGGCCGTCCCCTTCCTGGCGGTGAAGTTCAGCCACCCGTTGCTGATGTTCAGGATCGGGGGCTGCACGACGCTGAGCGTCACGCCGACCGCCTGCTTCTGGCCGAACCCCGAGTCGATCGTTATTGTTCCTTTATAGGTCCCGACGCCGAAGGCCGAAATGTTCACGCCGGCCGCAAGGCCGCCCGCGCTCTTGGGGCCGACCGGGTCCTGCTTGCCGAGCTTGATCCAGGTCTGATCAGCCGTTGCGCTCCAGTTCAGGGTCCCGCTTCCGGTGTTCGCGATCACGACGGTCTGCGGATCGGGATTGCCGGCATACTGCGTGCCGATAAAGGTCAGGGAAAGCGGATCAACGGCCATGGTCACGTAGCCGTCCAGGGCATAGACATCGATTCGGCCCTTGTTCCCTTCGCCGCGGAACGAGACGACATATACGATCCCGTTCTTGCCGGCCGCGACGCCCATGGGATTGTACAGGGGCTTGGCCGGATCATAGAGCCCGCCCGAACCGGCCAGGGAACCGTCCGACGGGTTCAGGACATGCACGACGTTCTGATAGGAGTCGGTCACGTAGAGCAGGCCAGCCTTATCAACGGCGACGCCGACCGGAGAGGTGATCTGGCCGATCAGGTTGCCGAACTGGCCGAAAGAGCGCAAGAACTGGCCGTTCTTGTCGAAAACCTGGATGCGGGCGCCGTCCGTGGCGCCATTGGACGTGGTCACGACCGGGTAATCGGCAACATAGACCTCGCCGGCCGCGCCCGCCGTGTCGTTCACGGCAACGCCCGTCGGCCGCTTGAACAGACCGCTCGTGCTGCCGAACCCGCCGAAGGAGAAACCGGCGCCCGTCGCGGGATCGAAGACCTTCACCACATGGTTCTGAGTATCGGCCACGTACACTTTTCCGTCCGCACCGACGGCGATATCGTTCGGATATTTGAACTCACCGGCGCCGCCGCCCAAGCTGCCCGCCTGGACCAGGTCAGGGGTGAAAATATGCACGGCGTTCTTATATCCGTCCCTCTTTCCGGAGGCGCCGGAACCGACGTAGATGGTCCCGGAGGCGTCCACGGCTATGCCGAGGGGATACGGCACCGAAAAGGACCGCTGATATTTGCCTTCCGTGTTATATATGGCCACCGCATTTCGTGCGGACTGGGTAACGTAGAGGTTTCCCTGGGAGTCGACGGCGACCCGGACCGGACCGTCTATGTGGTCGGTGATGGAGGCGATCCGCGCGGGCGCCGCGGAAACAGCGCCGGCCATGACCAGGACCGCCATGACGAGAAATATCGACAGCTTGAAGATTTTCATACCCACCTCCGAGACCACTTGCGCGTTATGATGAAGAAATGCCCGATACACCAACACCCAGGCTTGCTCCTACTTTATGTGACAGTGCCTGCACATCAGGCTCTGCGAATTGCTCATCGCCAGGAACGGCTCGTTAAGCGGATTGTGCACCGAGTGGCAGGTGGCGCACTCGATCCTCCTCCCGCCTGTCCCGCCGAATAGCCTGAGCAAAGTAGGATCCTGCAGATCCAACCTGCCCGTCGGCATATTAAAAGAGATCGGATGATCATTGCTCAGGTCGACAATATTACTTGGGCCACCGGGGTAAATATTGCCGATATTCGGACCCCAACCTAAAGCGCCCACACCTTGAAATACATTGCCGATCGCACCTGGCTCCGGCAGGGTCCCGCCGAGCGCGGCGGGGACCACTGACACTTGGGGATTGCCCGAACCGGGCGCATTCAGGAGAGTCGGCGTCGCGGCGTTGTTGCCGACGTTCGCGGCAATGGAGGTGACCCCATCGTGGCAGCTCATGCACATCATGCTGATGCCGGTAGGCTTGCCGCTGTTCAAGCTGTCAGGCGCCGGATTGGTCATGGAAGCGCTTGAGTAAGTCTTGTAGGAATAATTGGAAGGGATCCTGTTCCAGAGAAGGGTGCCGGTCTGCGCATCTTGTGACGCGCTGTGGGGTGTATGACAGAACACGCAGATCTCATCTATATCTATTCCAATGGTGTTGGGCGGTCCAATTTGAAATTGCCCGGCAAAAGGAGTGCCCGTGCTGGAAAAAGAAAAATCATGCTTGCTGTTGACAATGCTGGTGCCTGCCGGCGCTGAACCGGCGAAAATGCCCATTATTATCAGAAAAGTTATCGCCTTACTTAAGGTTGCTGAATGTGGCCTGACTTCCATTTTCAACTCCTTGATAATAAAGCATTTTATTTACTTAAGAGCTCCAACATGCCGTCCGCACGGTTCTATCCCAATTAGTAAAAAATGCAATATACATACCACCAATCATTTAATTAATTTATCAAAATATATCAATGTATTGGGTGTTAATGTTTTATAACATATTCTCTACTTGAAACATTTTGAGTGATTACGCTCATGATGGTGTTGGTTTCCAATCTTTTTTCATAAACTTGCTATGAATATGGTTTGCCATGGTTACCATATTAACAAAAATGGCCGGGATGTCAAGAAAAAAAATTTTCACCAAATATAATTGTTCAACCGATCCTCATCATAAACCGTTTCATTACTTTCCCCTCCTGTCACAATGAGCTATGGAACAAAATGGCTTTCCCTGGCGAGCATCATTTTCGCGGGAATAGCGTAAACGGATACAGGATAACTCCCACGACGAGCATCGCTAAACTTACGACGAACCAGATGACGAAGGGATCGTGGACAATTTCAAGCAAGACCCAGTCGTCGGGCGGGAACAATGAAGAGATGTATCGCCGTAAAAAACACCGGCGTATCTGTTTCCTATTGGGCGATCACGTTGTCCCCCCTGACGATCTCCACTCGATACTTCGGTTTCTCCAGATCATAGTCACGAGTGGTCTCTTTGCCTTCTTTCAGGATGCGGTCCGGTACGATGCCGAGATAATTATGGTTTTTGACGCAACTGGTGAGGTCACTTCAGCAGGAGTTTGAAGAACCGGTTCATGATGGTACCCGCCACAGCGCCGAGGACGGCGCCGAAACCGGCGAGAAACGCCATGACGACGATGAGGACCAGGGTGACGGCGTACCAGTTCTGACCGCATGCCGGGCCGAACATCTTGGTCACGTCCTTGACCGCCGCATCGCGCCAAGTGCCCTGCAGGGAGCTGGACAGGACATAATCCATGGAGATCGCGGCGCCGAGCGTCACGAGCGCGCCAAGGGCCGATCCGATAATGACCGCTTTTTTCAGGCCCTTGTCACTCACCATTCATCCTCTGAAACATAAAGCGCGATTCATGATGCACGCACTTTGTTGTTCTTTCACTCCGCGCTCCGCACTCCGCACTCCGAACTTACTTCAGGATCTCCCCCGTCTTTCTCGACCACAGAAGGAGGTCCAGGTGGTCCATGTCGATGCCGATCTCCGCAGCGAACGCGGCGAGCTTCTTTTCGATGGCCAGATATCCCTTCCGCGTGACCGGTTTGAGCCGTTTGCTGATCACGCCCATCTCCCGGAGGCTGTTCACGATATGTTTGTCCAGGATCGCGTAACCCCGGAACCCGATGTTCCGCAAAAAGTGGCTGGTTTCCTTATAGCCCAGCCCCTTGATCGCCTTGTTCTTCGCGAAGAAATCGCGGCGCTCCTGGGGATCATGAAAGGAATCCAGAAGTCCCCGGAGCTTAAGGCCGCAGGTCTCTTTAAGGTGTTCGCGGGTGCAGTGGATATAGGACGGCCTCAGCCGCCAGAACCGGACCCGGTGCTCTCCCGCCCGCGCCTGGAGGTCCTTCTCCGTGCCGGACAGGAGGATGTCCCGGAGCGCCGTGATCGTGCGCATTCCCATCCGTGCGCTGCTGCCCGCGGTCAGGATGCAGAAGCAAAGCTCCTCGAAGATCGCCTCATCGCCTTGCTCGTAGACCGCCCGGAACTCCGCGAGCCGTTGCTCGATGGCCCGCCTCTTCTTCCGATAGTCCTTCCTGAGCTCAGCGGTGTGATCGTTTCCAGGCGCCATACCCGCCCTTCAGATTATGGAGATTGGTGAATCCCATGCCCATGAGGCGTTTGATGGCCCAGATGCTCCGGTTCCCGTTCTGGCAGTAGACCACCATCTCCTTGTCCTTCCGAAGCTTCTTGGCCCTGGTCCCGATGTCGCTGAGGGGAATATGGACGGCGCCGGGAATATGGCCCTGCTTGTATTCCTTGTCCGTCCGCGTATCGAGCAGGGTGATCCCCTTCATCTGGTCAAGGATTCTTGGCGGGACCTGCTTGATCCCGAGACGGCTCAGGAAACCCAGGAACTTGATGAGAATATAGGCGCCGAACAGGCCCAACAGGACGATCGATGCGGTATCCAAACTGAAACCTCCCTTAATTAAGTGTGGAGTGCGGAATGCGGAGTGCGGAATTAAAACTTGGAAGCGGCAAAATCATACAAACGAATTAAATAGTGCGACAATTTCACCGCAATCGTTTCATTAAATCAGCATGGTAAGCTCTGATTACAGCGGTCTTTTGTGTATTTGGATTAGTTACTCCGCATTCCGCACTCGCCACTCCGCACTCAAGCTATGTTTTCCTGACCGGCAGCTCAATGATAAATCGGGCGCCTTGAGGATGGTTCTGTTCGGCATGAATGGAGCCGTTGTGGTCCGCGATGATCCGCTCCACGATGGCAAGGCCGAGCCCGCCGCCTTTCTTCTTTCGCGAGAAGTACGGTTCGAAGAGCCGGGACACGTCTTCCACCGATATCCCGGGGCCGTTATCGGCCACCTCGATCCGCACCATGCCGTCTCCCTCCGCGGGCCGCGCCGATACCCGGATCTCCCCGCCGCCCTCCATCACCTCGACGGCGTTCTTGAACAGGTTTATGAACACCCGTTTCATCTGCTCCTGGTCCAGCGGAAGCTCGGGAAGGTCGCCGGGAATGTCCTTCACGAACGCCACATCCTTGTGGGCCGCTTCGTAGAGGTGGATGACACTGTCCACCACGGGCAGAAGGCCCTGGGAGACGGGATTCGGCCGGGGCATGCGCGCAAACTCGGCAAACTCGTCCAGAAGCCTCTTCAGGCCGTCCACCTGCTGGATAATGGTCTGGCTCGATTCCTCAAAGACCCGGTCGAAGTCCGGGGCCTTTTCGAGATATTTTTTCCGGAGACGCTCAGCGGAGAGTTTGATCGGCGTCAGAGGGTTCTTCACTTCGTGTGCGATCTTTCGCGCCACGTCCTGCCAGGTCTCGGCCTTCTTGGCCCTGAGGAGCTCCGTGAGATCGTCGAAGGTGATGACGGTCCCCAGAAGCGCTCCCGTGATATCCCGGACCGTCGAGACGCGCGTGCGGAGGATCAGGGTCCTCCCCCGCACCGCCAGCGACAGTTCCTCCTCCGCGCTCCCGTGGCCTTCTTCCAGCTTCCGGAAAAGGCTCCGTATGGGCCCCAGGTCGATGAACCGGAAGGCTTCGTCATACCGCTTGTTCATCACGTCTTCCGTGCGGATGCCAAGGATACGGGATGCCGCGGGGTTGATGGTCGTGATCCTGCCGGTCCGGTCCATGGATACGACCCCTGCATCGATGTTGGTCAGAATGATCTCCCGGTTGGTGATCTCCTGCCGGAGCCGCTCGCTCGAGTGCTTCAGGTCCGCCGTCATCCCGTTGAAGGATTCCACGAGCATCCCGACCTCGTCAGCGAACCGTTCCTCGATCCGGTAGTCCAGGTTCCCCCGCGCCACTTCCACGGTCCCTTCCGCCAGTTTGCGGATCGGCACGGTGATGCTCGCCGCAACACGAAGGGCGACCCAGATGGCCGCGAGGAGCAGCGTCAGCATGACGGCCAGAAATCCCAGCCGGTAGGACATTTTTATAAGCTCCTTGGTCTTGAAGGAAGACCGGTACTCATTATACCCCTCCCGGATCGCTTCGATCTTGTGCGCGAGGCTCGAGGAAACATAGTAGCTGACGGCGACAGCACCCGCGACGCTCCTATCGCCCTCACCCGCGTAGAGCGGCACCACGGCCCGGATTATCTCGCCCTTCTTACCGAGGTCGCTCACGCCGGTCGCCTCTTGATCGGCATACGCCTGCTCAATAAGGTCTGCGGGTGTCGCCGTGAAGGTCCGTGTAGGGAACTGTTCGGTCACCGCCCGCACGAGGGTCGCGCGCTTTCCGCCGAACAACTCGACAGCCCCGATCTCATATTCAGCGGCTTTTTTCTCAAGATACTCCTTCAGCACCGGCGTATCGAACCGTTCAACCAGCCGTTGATCGCTCATCTGCCGGCTGATCTGTCTGCCGAAGGCAAGGGCCTGTCCCCTCAGACGGTCATAATAGGACTGGGAGACCGACACCGAATCCTGGAGCGCGGTCTCGAGCCGGAGACTGAAGAGCCGCTCGATGCCCCGGGTGTACATGCCGCTCCCGATGACGAACAGCAGGATGGTGGGAATAAAGGAGAGGCTGACGAAAGCGGCGACGAGCTTGGTCCGGAACTTCGCGCCGAGGACCTTGCTCCTCCGCTCCACCGAGAGTTTCCAGAGGCTTCGCCCGATCAGAAAGATGACCGACGCAAGGAGCAGAAAGTTCGCATTGATGAGGATGAGAATGAGGAGGTTGTCCGACAACGGCCCTTCAAACCCGCGATACCGGATCTGGAGGACGATGGCGGCCGCGGTCAGCAGCAGCAGAACTATCACGGCGATGATGCCCTTGAAGCCCGTGGTCCCCTCTCGTTTGGTCGTGTTCATGGCAGGAGCAGGATACCAAAAAGGTCCTTCAAAAGCAAGGCATGCTTTTGAATTTTCTCTTGACAAACAAGAGGTTTCTCGGCTATCTTTAACAAAATTTATGATATACATTTCGGCAGAATCAAGAAAAACAGCAGGGGTGGCAGGATGACGGGGCGTCCAGGGATCTTTGCGACCTTGCCGGCAGCCATCGTGCTCGCGCTTATCGCATGCGCCCCGGCGGTACAGCCCCAGCCGGCGGATCCCGCCAAAGCACAGATCACGGTCCTGCAGAAGCAGCTTTTGGAACTCCAGAACCTCCAGAATGAGAACCGGCGAAAGGTGGAGGAGCAGGCAACCATTACCGAGGCCCTTTCCTCAAAGGTCAAGGCACTGGAAGAGCGCCAGTCCATAGCGCCGGCGTCATCTCCTTCCCCGCACCAGATCACGTCCATGCCGTCTTCCACGCTGAAGGTCGCTCCGGAGAAGAAAAAGACGGTTAAGAAGAAGAAGAAAAAAAAGAAGAAGACTGTGAGGAGGCAGGAACAATGACCAGCTGGTCGATCCCCGTAGTCCGTGCCGTACGGAGCGTTCTTATCCTGCTCGTCGTCTCATCGTTCCCCGCGACCGCATGGGTCCAGGAGCAGTCGACGGGCACTGCGGCGTCCTCTCAGCAGGCTGCAGGGCAGCCGCAGAACGGGCAAGCCGCGCCCGCCGCAGCCTCCCCGGAGCAGCCGGGAAAGTACCTGATCCGGCAGGGAGATACCCTCTGGGATATCGCCAATGCCTTTTACCGTGATCCCTTCCTCTGGCCGCTCATCTGGAAATCGAATCCTACCGTGAACGATCCGGACCTCATCTATCCGGGCAATACCCTTGTCGTCCCGAGCCTGGCTCCGGTGGAACGCGCCATGAGCGCCCCGGAGGAAGCAGCGCCTGTCCAGGAAAAGGCTGTCGCGGAGAAAGCTCAGGAACAGCCGGCGGCGGCCCCACCGCAAGAAGAGGCGGAGGCGCCTTCCCTCTTCCAGAGGCGGGTCTCTATTGAGGGCGGGACCCCCGAGCCGGCAGAACCTGCAAAGGGCAGCCGTCTCATCATTCCGGCGGACGCCCCTGTCCCGATCATGGACAAATACGCAATGCTCAGCGCGGGATTTGTGAGCGAAGAGGACAGCCCGGACCATATCCAGGGGTCCGTGGGCGACCCCGCAAAGGGGGTCGAAAGGTCAAATCTTCTCGGGTATGACCACCAGGTCTATATTGCCGTCACCTCACGGGAAACGGTCAACATCGGGGACCGGTTCCTCATTTATGAGCCGGTGCATGATGTTAAGCACCCGGAAACCCGGCGGTACTTCGGAAAGCTCTACAAGGTCAATGGGATCCTGAAGGTCACCGGAGCCAGGGAGCTCGGCGTCTATCCCGCCCGCATTACACTCTCCTTTGACTCAGCTATAAAAGGCAACATGCTCGCCCCCTACCAGGAGCCGGCCCTGATCTATCCGGCCAGGCAACAACAGGAGAAGAACCTCTCCGGCCGGATCCTCGAGGTCCCGGACCGGCGCAGCATCAGCGGGCAGGTTGATATCGTCTATCTCGATAAAGGAAAAGAGGACGGCGTCGATCCCGGGGACCAGTTCACGGTCATGAGCGCACCGAACAGGGAGACCGGCGTCACGAGGCCTATCGGCGAGCTCCAGGTCTTTATCGTGAAATCACGTACGTCCACCGCGGTCGTGCGAAAAAGCATCGATACCATGACGACGGGGAACCGTTTCGTCTATAAGAACTAGCGGCATCTTCCCCTCTTCTCTTCATAACCATAGCGCGGCCTCCGCCGCACCCAACGGTTGCGTCAAACGGTTACGATGCCCGTATCGTCAATCGTCGAACGGTAACGCAAAGGATTCGGCCGAACGACGTAACCTGTATGGACGAAACGGGCCTCGTAACCGTAACCGAACGACGAGGAACGCTAACATCCGGGCGGCCGATGATCGTGCCGCCCGGTATTTTTTCTGCTCGCGCTGATCCCGTCCTTCCCCGCATGCTTCACAATATACTTTGCACGCATCCCGTCTATCGAACCTCAACCGAAGCACCCGGGTCGAATGGATTGGTCCTGACCGCCAGCGAGAAGAGGTAGGGATACTCCTTCTTCAGGTGCTGCAGGTACGCAAGCCATTCCTTGATCAGGATGACATATGCCCGTTTTATGTCTCCGGCGATGTGCTCGCAGTCGGGGCGCGGTAAGGATCGGACCTCCTGCCGGGAATCCAGTTCCTCCATGAGGTGGAACACGGCCCACAGGAGCTCGGTGAAGGTCTCATGCTCCAGGAGGTTCTGGTTCTCCAGCAGGCCCAGCAGAAAGCCCCGGCGGGCGACCAGGAACTCCTTCAGGCCTGCCAGGTCGCCCACGGCGCAGTCCGTGTGAAACTGGTGTGTTTTGAGTCCCTCGATGGCCTCAGCGAACTGCCGGTCGGTCCAGGCGGGCGTGATGATCAGTTTTCCGCTGATCGCTTGGTGTTCCCGATCGAACTCGATGCACGAGCGAAGCAGCTTCGTCCCCACCTCGCTGAAGAAGGCGCCGATGACCATGTTCAGTTTTTTCAAAAGGGCCATCTTCTCCCGGACCCGGAGAAAACGGTCCACGATGATCGTAACAAGCAGCACCTGGACGGGCACAAAGGCAAGGTCCTGGAACAGGTAGAAGAGCGTGTCCCGCTGCGAGTGAAAGAGGTAGATCTGGAGAACATACAGGGCGGCGGCGATCACCATCAAAATGATCGCCAGCATGAGCTGCCATCGACTCTGGTTCATGATATGGCTCCTTGAAAAGGACCGGAAGGGAATAGAGGGTCTTTGTGGTATCGTTGCCTGTAGTATAGCAAACTTACGTGAAGGCGGGAATCAGGCCGATGGGCCCGGCAATTAAACGGGCGGTCTCTTGACCGCCCGTTGCAAGGGTCCTATGGCATGAACAGGAAGAATCCGTTGAAGAAATAGAGCAGACCAAAACACCCCGCACCCATGCCGATGTACCAGAACAATTTCCTTTTCATGAGGGCGGCTATTGAAGAGAGCAGTATTGCGATCTGCAGGAACATCGCCGCCATGCCGAAGGCTCCCGAGTGTTTCTGCGATCTGTCCCGCGTTTTCTCGAGCTCCCCGGCCTTGTTCCTGATCTCGGCCTTTTCCTCGTCGTACTTCCTGATCTTCTGGGCATACCCGTCGATCTTTTTCCCATACTCGGAACGGGACCCGCCCTTCAAGCTCCTGATATCGAGCTCAAGCCTTTCCTTCTGGAGTTCATACAGATAGCCTTTGATGCTCTTCGCCTGAAAATAGGACCACTGGTCCGACGCCTGGGACTGGGACATTACCGCCCGCGTGGAGAAGCTGCCGCCCTTCAAGGTCGAGAGCGTGGCGCAGACCGCGAACACCACGGTTGTGAGCGCAAGATAGTTGAGCCATGGGTCCTTCTTTTCTTCCGCCATACGTCCTCCCTGAGATGAATTATAAGCTGTTCAGCGGTGAATAATACGGAAAACCGCAACGGGAGTCAAGACCTTCGTGCCGTACCCGGGAACCGCCTGACGTTATCGATGCTATACTTGCTATAGGGGATAAGGAGTGTCGATGATCATCGGGATCCCAATAGAGATAAAGACCGAGGAATTTCGCGTCGGCATCACGCCCGCCGGCGTACGGGAACTGATACGCGGCGGCCATACGGTCCTGATCGAGACCGGAGCCGGGATAGGAAGCGGTTTCGCCGATGAGGAATACCGCAAGGCGGGAGCTGACCTTGTTGCTAAGATATGGCTCTTCGAAAGGTCCGAGCTCGTCGTGAAGGTGAAGGAACCGCTCGCGGAGGAATACGACGTGCTCCGGGAGGGACAGGCCCTGTTCACCTACCTCCACCTTGCGCCGAATCCCGGGCTCACGAAGGTCCTGCTTGACAAAAAGGTCACCGGGCTGGCCTACGAAACGCTCGTAAAGGAAGGAAGGCTCCCGCTTCTTGCCCCCATGAGCGAGGTCGCCGGCCGGATGGCGCCGATCATGGCGTCGCTCTACCTCCAGAAGTTTCGGGGAGGGTCCGGCATCCTTCCCACGGGAGTATCGGGTGTTCGTCCGGGAAAGATCGTGATCCTCGGGGCAGGCGTTGTGGGGACGAATGCGGCCCGCGTGGCCATGGGGCTGGGCATGGAGACCGTGGTGATCAACCGGAACCCTGCGGGGCTCCAACGCATCGACGAACTGTTCAAGGGCCGGGCGCGCACCCTGCCCCTCTCGGCCCATGCGGTGGAGGAGGAGACCCGGGACGCCGACATTGTCATCGGCGCGGTGCTCGTGCCGGGAGGCAGGACGCCCATCCTGATAACCCGGGAGATGCTCAAGACGATGAAGCGGGGCTCCGTGATCGTGGATGTATCCGTGGACCAGGGCGGATGCGTAGAGACGTCACGGCCGACGACCCATGACGACCCCGTGTTCAAGGTCGAGGGCATCATCCACTACTGCGTGGCGAACATGCCGGGTGCCTATCCGCGCACGTCAACGCTCGCGCTCACGAACGCGACTCTGCCCTATGTGAAGCTGCTGGCGAACAAGGGTATCGAGAAGGCGATACAGGAGGACGCGGCCATCCGGAGCGCGTTGAACACCTACCAGGGCAAGATCATGAACACTGCGCTGGCTGAGGCGATGAGCGGGTCGAGGACAACATGATCATTCGCGTTGAGGAGCAGAATGGCTAAGTGTTTTTAGCCAGCATAAGAAGCGTTCATCACAGTTAAGATCGGTTCGTTCGTAATAAAGTTGAAAAGGCAAGGCATGACCACAGAAACGAACATTCGGAGGAAAACTTATCCACAGATTTCGCAGATTGACGCAGATTTAGTCTTAAAACATGATTCAGGACGGTTGTTTTTAATCTGTGGAATCTGCGTCGCTTAGAAGCGCCTACTTTTGGAATCTGCGGACAAATATTAGCCTTTCTCGGTTTCTGGTTTGTACAGCTTTTTTCAACTAAAATACGAAAGACCTTAAGATCAAAAGCCCCCCTGCCGGTCTAAAAGGCAATATTTCCCAGGACGATCGAATAGAGGCCGAAGCCGACAAGGACGCTTCCCGTAACGATGCGAAGGGCGGTTTCATGCTGCGCAAGGACCCTGAGCTTGCGCTGCAGGAGATGGGAGGAATAGGCCACTGCAAGCATGGGGACCGCCAGGCCGAGGGAATAGAAACCGAGCAGGATGGCGCCCCGTGCCAGCTGACCGCTGGCGCCGACCATCGCGAGGATGCTTGACAGAAAAGGCCCGATGCAGGGGACCCAGACCAGTCCCAGTGCCATCCCCAGGACCAGCCCGCCGAACCTGCCCTCGCCCTTCACCGGTATATTGGAAAGCCGGTAGAGCCGCTTGAAGATGTTCAGGTCGAACAGCACCAGGAGACCCATGACAAGGATGACGAACGCGCCGACCACTTCGATGGTGCGCGTGCGACCGATCAGGAGTTCGCCGAAGAGGGACGAGACGGCCCCCATGGCCATGAACGTTACAGCAAGCCCCAGCACCACCAGCAGCGGACGGAGACGGTCTTTCCTCTCCGCCCCCGCCATGACGACAGGGATCACGGGAAGCACACATGGCGAGAGCACACTGGCCAGTCCCGCGCCCACGGCAAGCAGGATGTTCGCGATGCCGAGGTCCATCAGGGCGCCCCGTCCAGGGCCGCTGCCAGGGCCTCGTAGGTCTGTATGCCCGGCGGGAAGTTGCGGCTGATCTTCCCGCGGCTGTCCACGAGCACCACCGTCGGCAGGCTTCTTACGCCATAATCGTAGAAGGCCTGCTGGTCCGCGGGGTTCATGGCATTCACGTAGGCCATGCTGAAATTGCCGCCCCGGTCCTGATGGAGCTTCGTCAGGACCTCATTCTGCGCCTTGCAGGGCCCGCCCTGGGGATTCAAAAAGAAGACCACCGTCTTTTTACCCGCACCGAGGACCTGTGTAAGCTCGGGCGTGCTGAGCGGGGCCGGCGTACCGCCCGCCCCGGATTCACAGCCCGTAAATGCCAACATTGACGCGATCAATGGCACTACCATGGCTATTCTGCCCATCTCGTTCTCCTCTCTGATTATTACAAACGCACTTAATATTGTGTCATTGCGAGGAGCGTTTTATGCAAGCCTGCCCCGGTACGTTTAAAGCCGGGGAAGCAATCTTTTACTTCACAACGAGATTGCCGCGCTCCCTTCGGTCGCTCGCAAAGACATCGTAACAATACTTAATGCGTTTGCATTAGTTGCGTAAAACCGCAACATAGTACCAGATGCATCCTGAACTGTCAATAGGACCACGCCCTTGTTTCTGATATAATGAACAACAAGTCCGCTACCGGGGAACAAGAGCGAGGGGTCATGACAGAGAAGAAAGAAAAGAGAGCGCCGGACGGCGCCGCCAGAAAGAAACGTTTCATTCTCGTTGTGGACAACAGTCACCGTGATGCGAGCTACACGGGTATTCTGCTCCAGAATTTCGGCTACAACTCGGCCATGGTCCGGTCCGGCGAGGAGGCGCTGGAGTTCCTCGCCACTGCCGTTCCCGCGCTCGTCATAACGGAACTGGTGCTCCCGGGGATGAACGGCATCGATCTCTTCGAGCGCATCACCCGGGACCCCTCGAAGGCCGCCGTCCCCGTGATCATCCAGACCAGGCTCACGGACCTGGAGACCGAGGACCGGTGCCGGAGGACGGATTGCGCGGGCTGCCTGAACAAACCCGTGCAGACCTTTGAACTCTACCGGGCGGTCCAGCAGGCCCTGGAACCCACGCCGCGCCAGAACATCAGGGTCCCCGTCAACCTGAAGGCGTCGCTCGAAGGGATGTCATCGGAGGCGGTCTTCGTCACCATGCTCTCCGACAACGGCCTGTTCGTGAGGACCCTCGGTCCCCATCCCGCGGGCTCGAAGCATACCGTGTCCTTCCTCCTCGAAGACCGGATCATCCGTGTCGATGCCGTCGTGCTCTATGCGTACGGATTCGAAGAGGGCCCGCAAAAGGAACCCGGCATGGGAATGAAGTTCCTGAACCTTTCCCCCGTCGACAAGGATGTGATCCAGAACTACATACGGGAGAAGGTCAGCCCCGGCATCACGCCTGACGATCAATGATGATCCTTTCCGGCCATTTTTCCGCAAGCCTTTCCGCAAGATCGATCTATTTCATTCTTGTTGAACACAGAAAGCGATCTGGCAGGCCACTGAAATCTTTTGCCGTCTTTGCGAGCGTAGCGAAGCAATCTCGGTTTTAAAGAAATCGAGAAATTCAAGATTGATGGTCTCGTAAAAAGTCCGAAAAACCGTCTTTGCGAGCGTAGCGAAGCAATC
>CAYILT010000034.1:0-20317 GCA_964364055.1 uncultured Nitrospiraceae bacterium
GAAGCTCTACCATGGCGGCATCAAGGTCTATCTCTCCATCGACCTCGACCTGCAGCGCGCCGCGGTGGCCTCGCTCAAGGAGGGCCTCCGCGCGCTGGACAAGCGGCAGGGGTTCCGCGGCCGCGTTGGCCGCAAGGAAGTGAAGCCCGCCGCGGCCCAGCTGGGCACGCTCCGGGTGGTGGTGAAGCCGGGCGAGGTGTTTAACGCCCACGTGATCGCCGTGGGCGACTACTACCTCACGGTCAAGGGCCGCGGGATGGTGGGCTACGTCCTGAAGGAAGACATGGCCTGGGCGCTCATCAAGCCCAAGAAGCAAAAGGATGATCCCGACGAGTTCAAGGCCCCGTCCGAGATCATTCAGCCCGGCGACATCATCAAGGTCCGGTTCAAGGACTACGACAAGAAGAAGCAGACCGCATCGTTCCTGCTGGACCAGACGCCCCTGGTGGAAGGGGCCGTGGTCGTCCTCGAGCCCTACACCGGCTATGTCCGCGCCATGGTCGGCGGGTATGATTTCGTCGAAGGCGGGTTCAACCACGCGACGGACGCCAGGCGCCAGCCCGGCTCCGCCTTCAAACCCTTCATTTACGGAGCGGCACTCGAAGCGAAGGACGGGGACCACTACAGGTATACTCCGGCAACGATCGTCTTCGACCTTCCCGTCATCCATGAGCAGACCGAGCAGGACAAGAAGGGGTGGAAGCCGGAGAACTATGATGAGCGCTTCCTGGGGCCGATGCGGATGCGGACGGCCCTCGCGCTCTCGCGGAACGCCGTCACGGTGAGGCTGCTGGAGGACATCGGCCTGTCCCGGGCCGTGAGTTTCGCGCGGAAGGCCGGCATCACGAGCCCCATCAACGAGGACTATACCTCCGCGCTCGGCTCTTCGGTCGTGACGCCCCTCGAACTCACCTCCGCCTACGCGACCTTCGCCAGCCAGGGCATCCGGTCCGAGCCGATCCTGATCAAGAGCATCGTCGACGGCAGGGGCGTACAACTCGAGGGATATGATCCTCGGCCCCAGGAGTCCGTGGACAGGGTCACGGCCTACCTGGTGACGAGCCTGCTCAAGAGCGTGGTGGAAGACGGGACCGGCAGGGGCGCAAAAGGATTGAACAAGCCGCTCGCCGGCAAGACCGGGACCACCAACAATTATGTGGACGCCTGGTTCGTGGGGTACAGCCCGAGCATCGTGACCGGCGTCTGGGTGGGCTATGACAATGCCAAGGCATCCCTGGGAGACAGAGAGACCGGAGCGCGGTCCGCGCTTCCCATCTGGGTCGGCGTGATGGCCAGGGCCCTGGCGGACAAGCCGGCCGAGGAGTTCCCGGCGCCCGACGATGTGGTGTCGGTGAAGATCGATCCGGAGACGGGATTGCTCGCCCGGGAAGGCGCGGCCGATGCCATTACCGATGTGTTCCGCAAGGGAACCGAGCCCACGCAATACGCCCAGACCAAGAACGGGCCCAAGGCGGGACAGTTCTACATGCTTGACCAGGGCGAGGGCGACTTCCTGCTCATGAAGAAAAAGAAGGGCGAAGAGGCCGAGGACTGAGGAACAAACAAGTTCGGAGTGCGGAGTGCGGAGTTCGGAATGGAGAATGGAGAAGAAGGAAGAACATGGATTATAAGACCACGCTCAATCTGCCGAAGACCGACTTTCCCATGAAGGCGAACCTGAAGGACCTCGAGCCCCGCACCATCAGCCGGTGGGAGGAGCAGGGGACCTATCGCCTGATCCAGGAACGGAACAAGGGCAGGCAGAGCTACATCCTGCATGACGGGCCTCCCTACGCCAACGGCCACATCCACATCGGCCACGCGCTGAACAAGACCCTCAAGGACATCATCGTCAAATACAAGTCGATGTGCGGGTTCGCCTCGCCCTACGTTCCCGGCTGGGACTGCCACGGCCTCCCCATCGAGCATCAGGTGCTCAAGAACCTGGGTCCGAAGAAAGATTCGATGTCGCAGGCGGAGATCCGAAAGCTCTGCCGCGAATATGCCGGGAAGTTCATCGACATCCAGCGCGAGGAGTTCAAGCGGCTGGGCGTGTTCGGCGACTGGGACGATCCCTACCTCACCATGAACTATGCTTACGAGGCGGCCATCGTGCGCGAGCTCGGAAAGTTCGTGGGCGCGGGCGGCGTCTACAAAGGCAAGAAGCCGGTGTACTGGTGCGGGTCCTGCGAGACGGCCCTCGCCGAGGCCGAGGTGGAATACAGCGACCACGAATCGCCGTCCATTTCGGTCAAGTTCTCCCTGCCCGGCGCGGGGAAAGCGCTTCCGTCGCTTTCGGGGAAGAACGTCAGCATCGTGATCTGGACCACCACGCCCTGGACGCTCGTATCGAACCTGGCCGTAGCGCTCCATCCCCAGTTCTACTATGTCGCTGTCGACATCGGAAATAATGATGTGCTGATCGTTGCCGAGGCGCTGCTTGCCCAGTCGATGCAGAAGTTCGGGATCACGGAACACAGGGTCATCGAAAAGTTCAAGGGGAAGAGGCTTGAAGGACTCAAGGCCCGCCATCCCTTCCTTGACCGGGAGTCCCTCATGATCCTCGGTGAGCATGTGACCCTCGAGGCGGGCACGGGCGCCGTGCATACCGCGCCGGGCCACGGCCAGGAGGACTACGAGGTCGGCCTCAAGTACGGCCTCGATGTCTACGCTCCCGTAGATCACAAGGCGCGGTTCACAAAAGAGGCCGGCGTCTTTGTGGGCGAGCACGTGCACAAGGCGAACAAGGGGGTCATCAGCCTCCTCCGGGAAAAGAACGTCCTGCTTGCCAGCGAGAAGCTCTCCCACTCCTACCCTCACTGCTGGCGGTGCAAGAACCCGGTCATCTTCCGGGCCACGGAACAGTGGTTCATCTCCATGAAGACGAACGACCTTCTGAAGAAGGTCGTCGAGAACGCGAACGCCGTAACCTGGGTGCCCGGATGGGGCAAGGGCCGATTTCTCTCCATGGTCCAGGACCGTCCTGACTGGTGCATCTCGCGCCAGCGGGCATGGGGCGTTCCCATCGTGGCGTTCACCTGCAAGGACTGCGGCCGGCTTCTCCTCGACAAGGCGATCGTCGATCATGTGGCGGACATCGTCGCGAAGGAAGGCGCCGACGTCTGGTTCACGAAGCCGCCGGCCGAACTGATGCCGTCCGGAACGTCCTGCAAAAAATGCGGCAAAAAGGAATTTGAGAAGGAGATGGACATCCTCGACGTCTGGTTCGATTCGGGCGTGAGCCAGGCAGCCGTGCTCAAAGAACGCAAGGAGCTTTCCTGGCCCGCGGACCTGTACCTCGAAGGGAGCGATCAGCATCGGGGATGGTTCCAGTCGTCGCTCCTCGCCTCGGTCGGCACTACGGGCAAGTCGCCGTACCGCACGGTGCTGACCCATGGCTTCACGGTGGACGGTTCGGGCAAGAAGATGAGCAAGTCAGCCGGAAACGTGGTGGCGCCTCAGGAGGTCATCGACAAGTACGGCGCCGAGGTGCTCCGGCTCTGGGTCTCGGCCGCCGACTACCGCGACGACATCCGCATCTCGCCCGAGATCCTGGCCCATCTTGCCGAGGCCTATCGTAGAATTCGGAACACCAGCCGGTACCTGCTCGGGAACCTCTCGGACTTCGATCCCGGCAGGGACCTGGTCGCCGATGACAGGCTCCTCGAGATCGACCGCTGGGCATTGCATCGTTTACAGAGGCTGGTGCAGCGGGTGGGCAAGGGCTACGACGATTTCGAGTTCCATATCGTCTTTCATTCTATCCATAATTATTGCGCCGTGGATATGAGCGCCTTCTACCTTGACATCCTGAAGGACCGGCTGTACACGGCGAAAGCCTCATCGCCTGAGCGGCGTTCAGGCCAGACGGCCATGTACAGGATCCTCTCGACGCTGGTGCGGCTCATGGCGCCGGTGCTTTCGTTCACCGCCGACGAGGTCTGGGCGTATATGCCCGGAGAAAAGAAGCTGCCCAGCGTGTTCCTCTCGGACTTTCCGAAGGCCGAAGAGCGATTTATCGATGACGGTCTCGAAGCACGGTGGGACAAGCTTCTTGCCGTGCGCGGCGAGGCCGCCAAGGTGCTTGAGGGCCTCAGGAAGGACAAGAAGATCGGCCATTCCCTTGATGCGTGCGTGACGCTCTATGCGGAACCGGGCCTCCATGAGCTCCTGGACGGATACCGCAACGACCTTCCCTTTATCTTCATCGTATCCTCCGCGGAACTGGCGAAGGAATCCGAGGCCCCTGCCGACGCCTTCACCAGCGACACGGTCAAAGGCCTGAAGATCACGGCTGCCCAGGCAAAGGGCGAGAAGTGCGGCCGCTGCTGGATGTACAGCACAACCATCGGAACGGTGAAGGAACACCCGCAGATCTGCGGCAGATGCGCGGGGAACCTGGTATGAGGCAGTGCGGAATGCGGATGAACATGACCCTCACCCCTGCTCTAATGAAGACTCACCCTCACCTTTGCTTCCTGGAAAAGGCCCTCACCCCTGCCCCTCTCCCCATTGTGGGAGAGGGAAAAAGGGAGAGGGGGCTTGATTTATGCGGAGTGCGGAGTTAATTCATGAAGAACAAATACGCATGGTTTTCCGTCATTACCGCTACAGTCCTGTTCCTGGACCAGCTCACGAAATACGTGGTCGTACAGCGGTTCAGACTGTACGAAAGCATACGGATCATCCCCGGTTTTTTCGATCTCACCTATGTCCGGAACCCCGGCGCAGCCTTCGGTTTTCTGGCCGGCGCCCACGGCGTGTGGCGGAGCATTTTTTTCATCACGATCTCGATAGTCGCCCTGGCGGTTATCCTTGCGCTGGTCCGCCAGACCCGTCATCGCCTGCCGCTCATCGCGTTCGCGCTCATCGGGGGCGGGGCCGTGGGGAACCTCATCGACCGGCTGCGGTTCGGCGAGGTGGTGGATTTCATCGATTGGTTCTATCGTACCTACCATTGGCCTACGTTCAACATCGCTGATTCGGCCATCTCCATCGGCGTGGGGCTCCTGGCCATCGACATGCTGTTCCGGAAGGATGCCGAGGCCTTGCGACCGGGTACGTGACGTCATTATCCGCAGGGGCCATCTTCCCCGTGTGACATACCTCCAACGGCTCTCGGAATCATGAACGATCATTCAGCATCAGAGCAGAGGGACCATGATCATCCCTGTCTCGTGCCGGGGAGTGCGGGCGTCCTTGCGATCCCCGTTGACTCTTGACAAAACAGGGGCAAGAGGCGATAATTACGCGGAAATTCCGTTCATGGTCATCAAGCTGGGGAAGGCAAGGAAGCCGCGCCTGTTGCAGATTCCGGAGCTTTGAAGCAGGAACAATCGAAGCTGGTCCCGCGTCGGTCATCCCGTATAATAAGAAACACTACTCCCATGTCATTTGCCAGCAAGCTGCGAAAACTCTACGATTATTACCGGTTCCGGCCCGATAGCATCATCATCGAACCAACCAATAAGTGCAATCTGACGTGCGCGGTGTGTTTCCGGAGCCTGCCCGAACGGGAACCTGTTCCGGAAGGGCTCATGGACATCGCGTTGTTCGAGGACATCCTTGCCAAGAGCAAGGGATCGGTGAACAAGGTGTCCCTGTATTTCCGGGGGGAGTCCTTGCTGCATCCCCAGATCGTCCGCTTCATCGAGCTGTGCAAGGCGAAAGAGATCCTGGTAAGCCTTTCGACCAACGGCCTCCTGCTTGGTCCCGACCTGATGGAACAATTGATCAGTGCGGGACTGGACAAGCTCACGATCGATTATGACGAGATCATCGGAGGCGATTATGCGGCGATCAGGAACACAGACAAGGCGGCCGTGGTCCTGGAAAAGATCCTGATGCTGAACTCGCTGAAGAAAAAGCTGCAGCGCAGGTCGCCCGAGATCATCATCAAGGCGCTGAATCGCGGTCATGACCCTGAGACGATAGCCGCGTTCATCAAGAGGCTGGAAGGGACAGGGATCGCGGGAAAGGCCCAGGTGTCAGACTGCTTTCCCTGGCCGAACGGCAGGATACGGCCGGAGTTCCCGCACCGCCTGCGGCCGCGCCCGAAGGTCTGCGACATGTTCTATCAGGAGATCACGGTGACCTACCAGGGAAACATCCTTGCCTGCAGCTACGATTACCGGGAGGATTTCGTGATCGGCCATATCAGCGATTACCGGTCCGTGGCCGATGTCTACCGGGAACCTTCCTACCGGCTGTTCAAAAGACGCCTCTTGCTGAAGCGGTACGGGGAGCAGAAACCGTGCAAGACGTGCCTTCTGCCGGTCCTCGGGCTTGTCGAAGGAGACTTTGCCCTCAATACCATGTCGGGGAGCATGTACGATGCCTAATGTTTTCATTACCAATATCTGCAACCTGAGGTGCCGGTATTGTTTTGCCAAGGGGATGCTCGGCGCCGCAAATCCCGAAGAGATGACGCTGGATGAGGTCATGAAGATAGCCGACTTCGTGAAACGATCGGACGGGCAGGCCGGCGCGTTCCTGCCCAGCATGATATCGCTCCTCGGGGGAGAGCCGACCCTGCACTCCCAATTTCCCCGGATCGTCGATTCCCTGATCGAACAGGGTCTCGTCATCAAGCTCTTTTCCAACGGCACCTTCCCCCGTGAGCGGGCCGACTATCTTGCGAAGCTGCCGGAGGGGAAGGTCAATATCATCCTGAACATCAACAAACGCGAGACCTATACGCCATCCCAGTGGGAAAACGTCGTCTACAACCTTACCCACCTGAACAGCATGATCAGCCTCGGCTTTACCATCTTTCAGACCGACTTTGATTATCATACGGTGCTCCGGTACATCACCCAGTTCGATCTGAAGCGGGACATCCGCCTGGGCATATCCATGCCCATCGTCAACGCGACCAATGCGTTCGTGACCTATCCTGAGTACAAGGTGGCCGCAAAGAGGATACTGCGGTTCGCCGAAGAAAGCTTCGAGCAGAACGTCACCATCGGGTTCGACTGCGGATTCATCCTTTGCATGTTCAGCAGGAAAGAGCTGGGGCGGCTGAAACTGCGGAACGTCCGGTTGAATTTTGTCTGCGACGGGGCGATCGACATCGGGAAGAATGGCCGCGTCTGGAGGTGTTTCCCGCTCTATAGCATACACAACACCGACTACACCCGCTTCGATTCCGTGAACGCGCTGAAGGACCACTACAACGCGCTGCTGCCCGTGAAGGTAAAAGGGATCTCCGGCGTCTGCGGCCGCTGCCGGCATTATCGCCAACGCAATTGTTCAGGGGGCTGTTATGGATATGAATATCGGTGAAATAACGTCATCGGTGCGGCTCACGGTGCGGAGCAAGGCAGTGCTCGCCGGCAGGATGGCCGCGGTGAAGGATTTTTTCAGGAAGAACGGCATCCGTACGGTGTACCTGAGGGACGGAACGGCCGGGGACGGCGGAGCGGCGGCAGCCCGGCTTCTTCGCGACGAGTTCAAGGTCATCGTCGAGTGCAACGCGTCGGCGTACCGGCTCCTGAGCAAGGAACCGCCGGAGAACAGGGAGAACATCGTCCTGCAGCCGGTCTATGATATCGGCGACAGCGTTGCGGTGCTCAGGAAGATCGTCAGCCTGCTGCCGCTGCGCAGCGGTCCGGCCTCTCTCCATATCGAAAATGCCGGAATGATCTGCGACCGGAAGCGCATCACGAAGGCGTTCAAGGCGATCATGAAAGAGGTCGGCCGGAAGAACGTCAAGTTCACCTGGGACTGCGGTTTCGTCCTGTGCGATTTTTCCGAGAACGAACTGGGGTACTTCATCCAGAAGGGGAGCGAGCTCCTTTTTACCTGTCCCTCCCTGGTGAATGTCGATACGCACTTGAACATCACTCTCTGCGAACGGATGAAGGGGCTGGCGGACGGCGGGCGCGGGACGCCTGACACGGCCCTGGCCGACGTGATGAACAGGTTCATGACGGCGTTGTCGCCCTTTCAAAGCTTCGGGATCCATGCACGGTGCGGCGCCTGCCGCTATTTCCAGAAGGTCTGCGCCGGGGGTTGCCGTGCGGTGGTGATGAAGAGCTTCCAGTAACGAACGATCGCATCAGATTTTAGGGAGGAGACGGTTATGCCGAACTTAATGGTGACCAACAAATGCAATCTGTCCTGCAACTACTGTTTTGGCGTTGAACAGATGTATCCGCGGGTGCCGAAGGAGTTCATGACCCGTGAGGTCTACACCTCGCTGCTGGACTGGTTCCAGCGTTCTGAGGTGACCTATTTCCATATCATGGGAGGCGAACCGACACAGCATCCGGACTTTCTCTGGATGCTTCACTACGCGGCGGAACAGTCGTTCGACGTGGACATCTTCTCGAACGGGATCACGGAGTTCTCTCCGGAGCAGATGGCAACAGCCCGGCAATACTCCCACATGTGGATCGTGAACGTCAACAACCCGAAGAACTACGCGCCCGTCATGCGGGAAAAACTGGAGCGCCTCATGGAGGTCCTGGCGGAAAAAATGGTCATGACCTTTAATATAATGACCACCGAGTACGACCCGGGCTATTTGTTCGAATACATCAACAAGTACCATTTGCAGAGAATGGTGAAGCTCGGCATCGCCCTGCCGACGCTTCACCAATCCAACGTCCACGCGCGGCCCGAGGAGTTCAGGGAACTGTCGCAGTCCGTGGTCCATCTGTCCGCGCTGTTCAAAAAAGAGGGGGTCAAGGCCGAGTTCGAGTGCGGCGTCCCGTACTGCTTCTTCACGGAACAGGACAAAAAGGCCCTGGAGCGGAACAATTTCAATTACCACTCCAGCTGCTGCTCCATTCTCGACATTCTGCCGGACGGCAATGTCATTTATTGCCTGCCCCTTGCGCGGATGCTCCGGCTGAACTACCGGGACTTCCCCACGTACGATGCGCTGCGGGCCCATATGCATGAGTTCTATCGGTCATACCGAAGCGTCGGCTACAAGAAAAGCTGCCTTACCTGCGCGTGGAAGGCCGAGTGCAACGGCAGCTGCCTGGCGCGCATCATCCCCGCCTTTACGAACGACGCGGTCCCCGGCGCCGTAGCATGCCCATGAGGGAGGTGTCCTCCGAGTGGAGATGGGTCCGGACCCATCTGTACCCGTATGCCCGGAGGTATCAATGGGCGCTGTTCGCCGGACTGCTGATGTCCTGCGTCCTGGCCGGGCTCAATTATTACAACCTGCAGCTCATCAGGACCCTGTTCGATGAGAAGGCGTACCTCGAAAGCTTCAGGCATTTTGTTTCCCTGGTGGCCGCCATCTTCGGCATTCTGTCCTTGAACTACGCGATCAACTGGGCGCAGGCCGGCTTGAACAGCGGCATGATCGTCCAGATCAACCGGGACCTGATCGCCGATCTCTATGACCGGATCTGCGGCAGGCCGTTCCTTTTTTTCCACTCCCATTCGCCCGGTCAGCTGCTCACGGTCCTGCTGAACGACCTGACCCAGGTGACCCCGCTGATCACCCTCATCTGCGTCGACGCGGTCAGGAATGTCCTGGTCCTGCTGATCCTTGTTGCCTACCTCGTGAACATGCAGTGGCAGATCATGGCGCTGTATGCCTGCCTGGGGCTGGCCTACCTGCTGATCACCAATTATTTTTCCGGCAGGGTGCAGGAGCTGATCCCCGCGGTCCAGAGGACCCGGGAGGCGATCCATAACAAGCTGATAGAGTTTTTCCAGGTCATCAATCTTCTGAAGATCTATGATGTGGCCGGCAAAGAGCAACGGAAGGTGACGGAGCTGAACACGCTGCTGGCGGACCAGAACAAACGCATCATCCTGCTCGAGAACACCCGGTCCTTCCTCCTGGACCTCGTCGTGCTGTCGATCATCTGCGCTTTTGTCCTTGCCGGGCATACGCTCATCAGCCGCGGTGTCATTACGGCGGGAAAATTCGTGACGATCCTCGTTGCGAGCCACCTCGTGAACGGGTATGTCAGGTCCCTGTTCGATATCTACGCTCGGGTCCGGCAGGCCCGCGCGTACGTGACGCGGCTCGACAGCACGGTCGGCGGACCGTGGGACGGGAACGGCGGGGAAGAGGAGCAGCCGGCCGGCGGCGGCATCCCGGTCGCGGGGCCCGTTCACGCCATTGTGTTCGACAAGGTCCGCTTTACCTATCATCACGATGCGGTCCTCGAGAACGTCAGCTGCACGTTTGCATCGAACGGCATGACCGGCATCACCGGAGAGTCGGGCCACGGCAAGACGACCCTGCTCAACCTTATCCTGAGATTGGTCCATCCGACGGACGGCGATATCACGGTGAACGGGGTTTCCCTCAGGGAGATCGATCCGCCGAGCTATATGCGCCAGGTGTCCTATCTTCCGCAGAGCGCGCTTCTGTTCAACGGCTCGGTCGCCGAGAACATCGCGTTCGGCGACGGCCGGCCGGACCGGGACAGGATCGTCCGGTCGGCGACCATGGCGGGCATCCATGCGGGCATCGCGGCGCTGCCGCAGGGCTATGACACGGTCATAACGACCGGGATGTCCTCCTTCTCCGAGGGGGAAAAAAAGAGGATCGAGATCGCGCGGGCGCTGTATAAGGATTCGTCCGTCATCGTGTTCGACGAGCCCACGGCGAACCTCGACCTCAGGAACAGGGTGGCCCTCATGGAGGCGCTGAAGACGCTCAGGAACAAGGTCGTCATCATCGTCAGCCACGATCTGAGCGTTCTGGAGCAGTGCGACCGGGTGCTGCTGATCAATGCGCGGAAGGAGGTCGAGGTCATGGCTTCCTATGCCGCGGTCTATCAATACTATGCGAATAGCGCGAACGCTCTCTCCCGCTAGGGCGCTGCTCCGCCGCCTTCCGACGCCGTCCGGGGTGTATCTGGCCGGGGTCGTCATTTTCCGGGCGATCAGGCGCTATGACCGGGACATCTTCAAGATAGTCCGGCTGCTGTCGCGGCTGAAGCGGGACCGGGCCGACAAGCCCGCCGATGAGGCGCTGCGCCGGCTGCGGCCCTTGACGACGGCGGTCTACTGCCTGTCTCCCTGGATGTGGGGGCATCAGTGCCTGTATCGCTCGCTGATGTACTATCTCTATCACGATGAGGACATTATCATCAACATCGGATTGACGGTCCGCCATGATGCGGCAAAGCTCGGCCATTGCTGGATCAGCAGGAACGGCGACGTGGTAGACCGGCGCGACAAGACGGTCGCCGCCTATTACGCTCAACCGTTCTCGCAACGGAGCAATGTATGCTATTGGCTGCCTGCCGCTGCCAACGGCATGCAGCCGCCGATGGGCTTGTTCCTGCCGAAGCTCGCCCCCGTTTCGCAAAAAGGCGGCAGGACGGCCCCGCACGACGGACCGAACGGGCGACACGACCGGCAGGGCGAAGCGGAACGGCCGTAACGGAGCGCGCGGAGAGGTGCGATGAAGCGAGTTGCGATGGTGTCGTTGAACGTGAAAAACTATTATGCTCCGGCCGTATACCTCCTGCGGGATTACGCCTTGCAGGACGAGGATATCCGCTCCCGCTGTCGGTTCACGATCATCGACCCCGGAATCATCTTTGCCCGGCAGCGGAGGTCCTATCGCATCACGGCGCCCGAGCTTCTGCAGGATCTCGTGCGCATCCTCCGCCGGCGCCGGCTGCGCGAGGTCATGAACTGGACGAAGAAGCAGCTGAAGTATTCCGGGCGCGTCATCGATGTGGTCATGGAGGCCCTGTGGTGGCTGGCCTTTGTCCGCGTAGCGGTGACGAGGCCGCATATCGTCAGCTTCTCCTGCTATATCTGGAACGTGACCCAGACCCTGCGCATGGCCCGGTGGCTCAAGCGGTTGTTCCCGGGCATCGTCGTTGTGCTGGGCGGCCAGGAGGTGACGAATACCGGGACGGAATTCATCAGGGACCATCCGGCCGTCGACTTCGTCGTGGACGGAGAGGGCGAGGAGACCTATCGCGCGCTCCTGCGCCTGCTGCTGTCCCGCGAACGGCGGGACGTGAAGAACGTGCCGGGCCTGATCGGCCGTTCCGATGACCGTGCGGAGAAGCGGATGCTCCTGGACAACCTGGAAAGCATCCCCTCGCTGTTCTCGATCTTTCGCGATGATCCCCGGAGGCTGCGGAAGCTCGGCCGCTCCCGGCTCGGTTACATGGTCGAAACGGCCCGCGGCTGCCCGTTCAAGTGCGCGTTCTGCTTCGAGTCGGACAAGTTCAGGACCGTGCGGCTCTTCCCCATCGAACGGGTCGCCGATGAGATCATCGGCATGAGCTTTCTGGGCATCCGGAAATTTCACATCCTCGACCCCGTTCTCTGCAACTCGGACCATGAGCGGCTGCGAAAGCTGGCCGGCATCATTCGCCAGGCGAACGGCGCCGGGAATACCGAGTTCTCCGTCGAGGTCTATGCCGAGCTCCTGCAGGAGGACATGCTCGACAGCCTGGACGTATTTTACTCCTTCGATGTGGGGCTGCAGAGCTGCAACCCCGCCGTGCTCAGGCGCATCAGCAGGTATTTCAACGAGGAGAAGTTCCTGCACGGCCTCGCGCTGCTGCGGGAGCGGGGGAAATATTACGCCGTGTACCTGATCTACGGCCTGCCCGGCGAGACCCTGTTCAGCTTCATGAAGACCCTGCGCTTCGTCATCTGGCTTCAGCCGCCGCAGCTGTATATCAACCACCTGTGCGTGCTGCGGGGAACGCCCTTGCGCAACGCCGCGGAACAAGAGCGGATCGTTTTCGATCCCTGGCCGCCCTATCTTGTGCGATCGACCGGCGCCATGACGGCCGGGGATGTGGTGAAGTGCACGATCCTGTGCGAAAGCTTTACGAAGGAATTCACGGCGTCGACAAGCAGGTTAATACATGCTTAATTACGATGAACTGGCCCTCGGCGAGGGAGGACCGTGGCTCGGGCCGCTCGCCATCCCGGGGGAGCAAGCGGGACGGTTGTTCCCGAAGCAGGAGGCCCTCGCGCGGATCGACCGGCTGGCAGGCGCTAAGAACCTGGCATTCACCGGCGGTGAGCCTCTGGCCCACCCGGACATCATCGAGATCGTCAGGGCGGCCAGGGTCGCCGGGTACGAGCGGATCCTGGCAAGGACGGACTGCGACGGTCTGGCGGACAGGGATCTTCTCGGATCCGTCATGGGGGAGGGTGTGTCGCATTTCGAGGTGATGCTCTGCCGGGAGGGAGACGATTGCGGCCCCCTGTCGCCGCGGCAGTTCAGGACGCGCTTTCCCGGGATCAGGAACGTCCGCAGGATCGGCGAGTTGAGTGAGGCCCTGAGCAACACCTACCTTGCCGCGGTGATCCCCGTCGGGAGAAAGAACCATGAGCTGATGGCCGGTTTTCTCGAATCGGCGTTCGCGACGATCGATATCGACCGGGTGGTCTTCTGCTGGGGGGACCCGGGGTTCCCCATCTGGCACGCACGCGAGAGCATCGCGCGCGCGATCGACCAGTGCACGGAAAAACGGGTCTGGGCGGTAACGCGGGGCATCCCGTTGTGCGTCGTTCCGCGGCACGCAGCGCACCTGGAGGAGTTGTTCGCACCCGGCGTGCGCGGAACAGCGCTGCCGGTGCCCGCCTCCTGCGGGCCCTGCTGTTACCGGCCGATCTGCTCCGGTATGCCGGGGGCCGGGTCCGCCTACGCGTGGGACCCCGAGAAGGCGATACCTCCGGCCTGTCCGCCCGAGGTCGCCGACATCTGGGCCAAGGGCCACGTGTTCGATGAGACGAACGCCCACCTCTACGATCGCCGATGAGACGCGGGACCGGTGAAAAGCATCAGTTTGCGGCGGAGAACAGGCTGGTCGTGCTGACCGCGCTGGACCGCGTCGCGGCGGACGTCGATGATGTCATTCGCGCCTCGATCGCCTCGGTCTCCGATTGGGACTATGTCTCCAGCAGCCTGGCGCGCCACGGGACCCTCCTGACGTTCGGCAGGCATGTCGAACGGCTCGGGCTGCTGCACGCTCTTCCCGACCGCTGCCGCGAGCACCTGGGCCGCACCGGCATGGTCATGCGTTACCGCAACGCACGGTTTTTCGAGGAAATGAAGCGGATCTCGTCGGCGTTCCATGAACAGGGCCTTCCCCTTGTGTTCATCAAGGGCGCCCAACTGGTCATCGCCGGCTATTATGGCCCCGAGGACCGCCTCATGGAGGACCTGGATGTCCTCGTTCCGGCCGGGCAGGCTGCGAAGGCGGTCCAACTGCTCATGGGGATCGGCTACGAGGAGCCTGGCCGCGCCGGTGGAGCGGCCCGGTTTCGACACCGCGGGGAAATGCTGTTCATCAACAGCCGCGACCGGGAGCTCATCGTGGAACTGTCGGTCAAGCTGAACAAGAACCACGAGCTGCGCCATTGCTACCCCTTTGCCGACGGCGAGCTCCAGCAGAAACTATCGCCGGCGACCGTTGGTGGCGCGCCGTTTTTTCTGATAGAGAAGGAATTCCACTTTGCCTATTGTCTCTTCCATCATGTTGCCTTGAACTATCTCTACCGGCTGAACTGGCTCAATGATCTTGCCGGGATGATCGCGGACCCGGAGATGGATCCTGACAGGATCGGCCGCTACGTCGATGCCTACGGGCTGCGCAGATCGTGGGGCCTGCTCAACGGCATCTTGCAGCGCCACTTCCGTATATCGCCAAAAGAGCCTCTTGTCAGGCTGCCGGCCCGGCTGGAGGTCATATTCTTAGATGATGCATGCGGCTTTGCCGACCTCGGGACGATCGAATCGAACAATGTCGCGATCCGTCTATCCCTCATCGGGAACTGGTGGGACAGGGTCCTGGTGGGCCTCAAAAAGATCGTACTGCCGCCGGATTGGCTGCGGGCCTATTACGGGCTGCACGATACGACTCCCGCGGCAACCGTGTACATGCTCCATCTGATCAATTCGCTCAAACGGCTCTTGAAGATACGGGAACGTCATCCATGACCGACAGGACCATCAAGTCGTTGTTCAGCAGGGATAAAAAGCATCTTCTGACCGTACCTGTCCATGCGGTGCGTCTGCGCTTTTACTGCGATCAGATGCTGCTCCTGACGAAGATCCGGAAGTACCTGCAATATTTTGTCGATCGGAAGGATGCGGGCAGGCGCGGAACGGCGCACTGCAGCATCACGATCCTGCGGGACAGGGAATACCGCGGTCTCAAAGCGGACTACCGCCCGCGGAAGAGCTTCGAGGCCTTTCCGGGAGTGGGGGCGACGTTCGGCGCCCTGCAGCACTATAGTGTCTACGAGATCAAGTCATCGTGCCTGATCATCGTCGATGACCGGACCAATGACTGTGCCTGCGTCCTGAAGCGGTCACGGGACGGAAAGCTCATTCACCCCGATTTCATCATCCATATCCTCCTGATAGAATGGCTGCGGGGCAAGGGGCTGTATTTTATCCATTCCTCGGGTGTCTGCCGCGGGGCGAACGCGTTCCTGTTCATCGGGCCGTCGGGTGCGGGGAAGACGACCTCGTCGCTTATGGGCATCCAGCACGGATTGTCGTTCCTCGGCGACGACCTGCTGATCGTACAGGACAACGGCGGCCGCATAACGGTGCATTCGTACATCGAGGACGTCAAGCTCTGTCTGGACATGGCCGGCAAATTCCGGCGGCTGGGAACGGCAAAGCCGGTCGAGAAGGCCCTGCGCAAAAGAACGCGGACCGTAAAATTCGATGTCCGGAACTATTTTGATGTCACGATCACCGACCGCGCGGAAGTTCGGAGGATCTATTTTCTGAACAGAGGCTCGTCGCTCAGGAAGATCGCGCCTCCGGAGGCCCTGCCGCTGTTGATGAACAACAGCTTTTTTTACAGCCGTGCGGAGGCCTCGGCCCGGCATTTCGAACTGCTGTGCAGGCTGATCTATTCGGTGGACAGCTATGTGGTCGGCCGGAACTATCTGAACCGTCACTTCGAACAGCTGGTCGAGTGAGGAGCGTGCCGTCGCGCGGCCGGCCGTACGGTCGCAGCAGGCAGGGGATGCATCGTGCAACAGATCATGATCACCGCTTTCAAGAGAACGCTCCAGGTATCCGCCGTCCTCGCCGGCCTGATCGTGGCCTGGGGGATGATGCAGGGTCTGGGTCTCAAAATGGCCGGCCAGCCGTCGTGTCCCCGCACGCTCTTCGACATCCCGGGACTGATCACGGTGACCATAAGAAGCCTGGACAGGGCACTGGTCATACTGGTCGTATCGCTGATCGCCGGCATTCTGCTCCAGCGCCAGGCGGCCTCTACGTCATCCGGCACGGCCCCGGTCGCCCCTCCAACCGGCCGGACCGCCGGACCCGGGGGACGCGCAGGCGTGATGGCGTATCATTGTTTCCGCATCCTGGGTCTCCGATTACCCGGGACAGATTTGGAATGGAACGGCGGCAGGATCGCGCTTTGGATGGCTGCGCTCCTGTTCCTCGTGCTTACCGCGCTGCCCGCCTACCGCTACTTGAACTGCGGAACGATTATGGACCTCGATATCTTTGCCGAATCCCTGGAGAACGCGATCCGGGGACGCGCCATGGTCAGCTCGGCCCACGTGGTGCAATATTTGCTCCCCCACGAGACGGCGGCGTTGGACACGACAACACTGCATCTTTTCGTCGATCACTACAATCCCGTCCTGTATCTGTTGGTGCCCGTCTATTGGCTGTTCCCGAGCCCGATAACCCTGTTTGCCGTGCAGGCGCTCCTCGTCGCGTCGGGCGTCTGGGCGCTTTTCCGGATAGCGAAGCAGGAGCTCGGGAACGAGGCCTGGGCGGTCCTCGTTGCGCTGCTCTATTGCCTCTATCCGTCCGTCATCGCCACGTCCTGGCATTTCCTTCCGTGCGTGTTCCCGATCCCGCTCCTGGTCTGGGCGTTCTGGGCGCGTTCCACGGGACGCGACGGCCTCATGCTGGCGTGCCTGCTCCTTTCGCTTGCCAGCTGGGAGGTTGCGGCGGTCCCGGTGATGTCCTTCGGTGCTTATCTTCTCCTGTATGACCGCAAACGGTATCTGGGCCTGGGTGTGATCGTGGCCGCGGCATTATGGCTGGTCATCTGCATGCGCTGGGTGATCCCCTCGTATGCTCCGTGGGGCGCAAGCTTTCAGACCGTGTACAGCGCCTTCGGCGATTCGCTGTTCCATGCCGTTCGCAATGTCCTCCTCCATCCGCTTCTCGCTATTCCGTACCTCGTTTCCGCGCAGACGATCGCCTATGTGGTCGGTCTTCTTTTGCCTCTGGCTTTCCTGCCGCTTCTGCGGTGGGATGTGTGGCTCCTGGCCCTCCCCATTCTGCTGCAGAACATATTTGCCGGGGACCTCGAGATGATGACCTGGTACCGGTGGCCCGGCGGTCACTGGTCGGCGGGAATATGCGCCTTCTCGTTCATGGCGGCGATCTATGCGCTGAAAACCGTCGAAAACAGCCGTGGGAAAAGGGCGGTGAGGAATGTGCTCCTGGTCGCGGTCGCGGCCTCCGCGGTCACCCTGCCGAGCGTATGGCTGCATCCGAGGACGGTGTGGTCGGATCCCCTGATGAAAACAGCTGTCCACGAGGTCCAAAAACGGGTGCCGCCCGGCGTGCGCCTCAGCACCGATTGCCCCTCGCTCCTGCTCTGGGAGTACGGACGATACCGGGTATCACTGTTCCCGGCGGGTCTGGAACATGCAGACTACGTTTTTGTGACAATGGCAGCGGATACGTGGCCCCGTCCCCCTGCCGATCAGATGCAGTATTATGATCTGCTCGAGGATGATGCCCGCTTTGCCGAGATCTGGAGCATTGAAGGGGCGGCACCGGGACCAGGAAATCCTGATCAGAGAAAGCTGGCGCTGTTCCAGCGTATTGCCGATAGACCGGGAGAGAATGCACGGCCGGCATTGAGCATGTCCCATGACAACGATCCCGCTCTCCATAATCATTCCCGCCTATAACGAAGGCGTGCCGATCCGGTCCACGATCGACGCGGTCTGGAGGTATCTGGCCCGGAGGGGGGCCGGCTTCGAGATCATCGTTGTGGACGATGGAAGCACCGACGGTACCGCCGGGATCGTGAAGGATCTGCGGACGGCGTATCCCGGCCTGACCTGCATTGAAAATGCCGGCAACCGCGGCAAGGGGGCCTCCGTGCGGCGGGGATTCCTGCAGTCCCGTGGCGACCTCGTCCTCTTTTCGGATGCCGACCTTTCCACGCCGGCCGAGGAATTCGGGAATCTGCTTGCCGCAGTGGAGGACGGCGCCGACATCGCGGTCGGCTCGCGGGCGCACAAGGGCTCGCGCATCCTGAAGCGCCAGCGGGCCTGCCGGGAACTGATGGGAAAATCGTTCAACCTCATGGTCAGAGCGCTCGGGATGAGCGCGTTGCGGGACACGCAGTGCGGTTGCAAGGTCTTTCGGCGGGAAACGTGCACACGGATATTCCTGGAGCAGCGCGTGAACCGGTTTGCCTTCGATGTAGAGCTCCTGTTTCTTGCGGAGCGGGCCGGGCTCAAGGTCGTCGAGGTTCCGGTGCAGTGGATCAATGCTCCTGCCTCAACGGTCAGATTGTTCCCGGATTCAGCCCGGATGGCCTTCGACATAATCGCGATCCGGGTCAGACAGATGGCAGGCCGTTATTCGAGGCGGTGACCGCGGGCCGGTTCAAGGTGTTTTATGCGCGAAACTACGGTCCTTTGAGCAAGGCGTGAGCGAGAAATTCATTTCGCCGCCAATAAAACCGGAGGTTTTTTTCTTGACAGGGTGCCGGAATACTGCTAGAATCTTCCATAATATGGGAAGTGCCATCAAAAATGGTCGAGGGCGGAGTCATACTGATCTGAGGCAGGACAGGACATGAATTACAAGATCGCGGAAAATATAGCCCACAGGACACTTGAGAAAGAGGTTGTGGTGCTGAACCTCAAAAATGGGTTGTATTACGTATTGAACGATACGGCCAGCAGGATATGGGAATGGCTGTTCGTCAGTAAATATAATATTTCAAAGGTCGTATCCTCGATGTCTTCTGAGTATAACATGGATGACAAAGAGCAGATCAAAAAGGACGTTGAGGCGCAGCTTTCCTTCTGGCAGGCTGAAAATTTGATCGAGAAATCATCTTAAAGATAAGCAACAAGGAAAGGAGCTATCCATGAAAAAGAAAGGCAAGGGCGAGGATGTCAGCGGTAACAGCAGGACGTATGTAACGCCGAGCACGAACAAGCACAAGCCGGTGGACATTGTCAAGGGCACAGGTGGCGGCTATAGTCTTTATTATACTTCGTTGTATTACAGCCTGTATTATACTTCGCTCTACTACGTTAGCCTTTATTGCTGGGTGGCGCGTGAGGTCTATGGCGCCGACAACCCGCAGTGGCTTGTCTTCCGTCACTGGATGCTCAATGAGTCGCCGTCCTGGTTCCGCGCTCTCTATATACGCCATGGAGAGCGTTTTGCCCGGTTCATCAGCGACAAGCCCGTGCTCAAGTCACTCATCCGCCGCTGGATGGATGGCCGGACCGAAGGCCGCGTGCTGATCAACGACGAAGTTTGGAGCATGCAGGCTTCGAAGTAACGATCGTTCCTTAGTCATTCGGATTCAAACAAATGGGGGCTTGCCCGGTTGGGCAGGCCCCTTTTTTCTATCATAAAGGCAGCCATGCATCCCATCCTTTTTGAAATACCGAAAATCGAGCTTGGCAACTGGGTGCTCGGGCCCATTCCCATCCGGCTCTACGGCCTGATGATCGGCATCGGTTTCCTTGTCAGCATCTGGCTCGCCTCGCGGCAAGCGAAGAAGGAAGGCATCGACCCCGACCGCATCATGGACATGGGCATCTATCTCCTGCTCGCGGCCATCGTCGGGTCCCGGCTTTTTTACGTGCTGGTCAATCTCCAGGAGTTCCAGAGGAACTGGCTCGATATCTTCGCCATCTGGAAAGGCGGGCTGGTGTTCTACGGCGGGCTGATCGGCGCGGTCGCCGTGGGAATGTGGTACGTGCGGAAGCACGAGCTCCCGCTCTGGAGGACCGCCGACGTTGTTGCACCCTACATCGCGCTGGGCCACATGTTCGGAAGGTTCGGATGTTTCTTTGCCGGCTGCTGCTACGGCGCGGCCTGCCACACCTCGGTGGGCATAACCTTCACCGACAGCCATTCCCTCGCCCCGCTCGGCGTCGCCCTCTATCCGACCCAGCTCTTCGAAGCGGGCGGTGAGCTTGTGAACTTCGTCATCCTGTTCACCCTCTACCGGGTCAGGAAGTTCGACGGCCAGATCTTCTGGCTCTACCCGGCCTTGTATTCCATCCTGCGCTTTGTCGTCGAGTTTTTCCGCGGAGACTCGGCACGGGGGATCTACTTCGGCGGCGTCATCTCCACGTCCCAGATCGT
>CAYILT010000035.1:0-19976 GCA_964364055.1 uncultured Nitrospiraceae bacterium
GCCCAAGACCAAGGAGACGGCGAACCTTATCAACAATAACACCATCGCGAAGATGAAGGACGGCGTGCGCATCATCAACTGCGCCCGCGGCGGCATCGTGAACGAGGCGGACCTCTTCGAAGCGCTCAAGAGCGGGAAGGTAGCCGGGGCGGCCTTTGACGTATTCGAGAAGGAGCCGCCGGAGAACCATCCGCTTATGACCCTGGACAACTTCATCGCCACACCGCATCTCGGCGCGTCCACGCTGGAGGCGCAGGAGAACGTGGCCACGGCCGTGGCCGAGCAGATCGTGGATTATCTTATCGCCGGGACCGTGCGGAACGCGGTGAACGTGCCGTCAGTGCCCGCGGACCAGCTGCCGAGCCTGAGCCCCTATATCAACCTGGCGGAGCGCATGGGCCTCTTCACCGCGCAGGTCATCGAGGGCGGGCTTACCCAGGTGACGGTGGAGTACAGCGGTGACGTGTCGAACCTGAAGCTCGAGCCGGTCACCCTGGCGGCGCTCAAGGGCCTGTTGACGCCGATGATCCAGGAGAATGTGAATTACGTGAACGCCCCGCTCATTGCCAAGGACCGGGGCATCGAGGTGAAGGTGTCGAAATCGAGCGATACCAGGGAATATACCAGCCTGATCACGATCAAGGTCAAGGCGGGCGCCAAAGAGGTGTCCGTTTCCGGAACGTTGAACAGCAAGAAGGAGCCGCGCATCATCCAGGTGGACGACTTCCCCATGGAGACCGTGCCCGAAGGCGATATGCTGGTGCTCATGAACAACGACAAACCAGGCGTCATCGGCGGCATCGGGATGCTCATGGGACAGAGCGGCGTCAACATCGCCCGGATGCAGTTCGGCCGGGAGAAGCAGGGCGGTCTTGCCATGTCGATCGTGAGTGTGGACAGCCCGATCTCCGACGAGCTTATGGACAAGGTCAGAAAGCTCCCGAACGTGCTTTCGGCCAAGCAGGTCAGGATCTAGACAGAAGGAACAAGAAAGCAACTGTTTGCAGGGCGCGAGCGATCGCGCCCTTTTGTGCGTAAGAAGAACAGCATGAAACAAGAGCATCAAAAGGAGACGCTATGCCGGTGCTAGTGGTGGTAGGGGCCCAGTGGGGCGATGAGGGCAAGGGGAAGATCATAGACCTGCTCACCGAACGAGCGGACGTGGTTGCCCGGTATCAAGGCGGGCACAACGCGGGCCACACGGTGGTCGTGGGAATGGACGAGTTCATCCTGCACCTCATCCCTTCGGGCGTCCTGCACAAGGGCAAGAAGTGCATCATCGGGAACGGCGTGGTGGTGGACCCGGCAGCTCTTATCGAGGAAATGGACGGACTTATCAAACGGGGCATCAGGTTCGATACCAACCTCCTCATCAGCCGGAACGCCCACCTCATCATGCCCTACCACAAGGCCATTGACGTGGCCAGTGAGCGGCTTAAGGGAAACAAGAAGATCGGCACGACCGGCAGGGGCATCGGACCGGCCTATGCCGATAAGATCAACCGCAGGGGCATCCGGATGGCGGACCTGCTGTCACCCGAGCGTTTCCGCGAGAAGCTGACGATCAACATCGGCGAGGCGAACTTCCTCCTGGAGCGCTTCTACAACGCGCCGCTCATCAACCAGGACGAGGTGTATGCCGAGTATCTCCAGTACGCCCAGAGGCTGAAGAAATACATCGGTGACACGACCCTCTACCTCAACGAGGCCATTGCGAAGAAAAAGAAGGTCCTTGCCGAGGGGGCACAGGGAACGCACCTCGATGTGGACCACGGGACCTATCCCTTCGTGACCTCGTCGAGCCCCACGGCGGGCGGCGCCTGCACGGGCCTCGGCATCGGTCCGAACACCATCGGCGAGATCATCGGCATCGTGAAGGCCTACACCACCCGCGTGGGCAGCGGACCGTTCCCCACGGAGCAGGAAAACGCCATGGGCGAACACCTGCGGGAGCGGGGCAGGGAGTATGGGGCGACCACGGGCCGGGCGCGGCGGTGCGGCTGGATGGACACCCTCATCGTCCGGCACGCGGTGCGCGTCAACGGGTTTACGAGCATCGCGCTCACCAAGCTGGATGTGCTCGATACGCTCGACGAGATCAAGATCTGCGTTGGATACAAGCATAAGGGAAAACTGTACAAGGAGATGCCGTCGGACCTGGAGGTCCTGGAGCAGTGCACGCCGCAGTATATCTCCATGCCGGGATGGAAGCAGACCACCATCGGCATCAAGAAGTACGCGCAATTGCCGAAGAAGGCGCGAGACTACGTGGAGAAGGTCTGCAAGCTCTGCGGCGTAAAGCCGTCCATCATCTCGACGGGCGCCCGGCGGGACGAGACCATCATTCTCGAAAGGCCTTTTCAGAAAGCGGTGAAAAAGTAATAACCATTTGTCTGTTGACAAGCATCGAGTTTCTTTGTTAATATGCGTCTCTTTGAAGACCGCGTGAGCGGGCCGGTAGCTCAGTTGGTAGAGCACCGCCCTTTTAAGGCGGGTGTCCTGGGTTCGAATCCCAGCCGGCTCACCAGTTACCTTCGGTATTGGAAATTGTAAAGTGCAGATTGTAAATTGAAAAATAGAGATTTTGCGGTTCTCTTGATCAATTTGCATTTTGAAATTTCCAATTTCCAATTTTCAAGCAGTCAGTTGTAATCTGTCCCCATCGTCTAGTCTGGCCCAGGACACCGCCCTTTCACGGCGATAACGCGGGTTCAAATCCCGCTGGGGACACCAACCATTACGAGGAGTCACGGCATCCGCCGCGGCTCCTTTTTTTTGATCGTAGTAGAAATGTAGTAGACCCTTGCCAGAGGTATATTAACTTGCTTTGTTATACCCATTTAGGTATAATGCTGCCAGGGGAGAAGACGACTTGAAGCCCCTGTTCTGGGTAGGATCATCAAAGAAAGATCTTCTGGAAATGCCGGCGCAGGTGGTCGATGTCGTCGGCTATGCACTCTATTTGGCGCAGAGCGGCCACAAACATCTGCAAGCCAAGCCGCTCAAGGGTTTCGGATCAGCCGGAGTGTTAGAGGTTGTGGAGGATTACGACGGTAGTACCTATCGTGCTGTATATACCGTCAGATTCAGCAACGGGGTCTATGTGCTGTATTGTTTCCAGAAAAAATCGCGCAAGGGCATTGAGACGTCTAAACAGGATAAGGACATGATCGAGGCGCGGCTGAAATTGGCCCGCCAGCATTCGGAAGGAGTATGACCATGAGCAAGATTGAAAAAGGAAGTATGAATGTGTATGCCGATCTCGGCGTGACGGACGCGGACGAAATGCTGGTCAAGGCCCAGCTTGCCACGAAGATCGCCGAGATCATCAAACTTCGCAAACTGACACAGACGCAGGCCTCATCGCTGCTCGGCATGACCCAGCCCAAGCTGTCCAATATGCTGCGTGGCCGCTTTCGCGGTATTTCGGAAGCCAAGATGCTTGAATGCATGACCCTCCTGGGCCGCGACGTGCAGATCGTCGTCAAGCCGGTTTCCCGTTCGCGTAAGACAGGCCATGTGTCGGTACTCTTCGCCTGATTAGGTGCGATTATCGCGCTGATAACTCAATAGTAATGGCCCGTTTTCAGTGTGTTAAAATCGTGCTAAAATTCACGTAGCTTTTCTCCAACGGTGCTATCGCGGACAAGACCCGCAGGTTTTCCTTGACATGTAGCCACACAAAAGTATAATGTATATACACGCAGAAAGGAGAAGGACCATGCAGACCGCAACGAAAAAGACCGCCAAGCATTTCAGGCTGGATGAAACGATGATCAAAAGCGCCCAGAAGATACTCGGTACCAAGACGGAAACCGAGGCAATCGAAACAGCGCTTGCCGAGGTTATTTACCAGGAGAAGATGAGAAAGTTCATCGAGCAGACCGCCGGTAAATTCAAGTTTGAGGGCCTTAATTGAAACCGAAGGCTGTTCCCGATACTTCCTTCTTAATTGAGCATTTCAGAAAGGGAACTGTTCAAGAAGCCTTTCTGAATCTCACCCGCTATTATCACATTGCATTCAGTTCCGTAGTGCTCATGGAACTGCTCGCCGGTGCCTACGATCCGAAGGAACAAAAGCTTATCGACCAGATCGCACGGAACTTCACCGTCATATCAGTAACCGAGCGTCAATGGTTCATCTGCGGCGAGATAATGATGAAACTGCGAAGGGATAAGAAGATCGACCGGGAGCGGATAAAAGGACTCCTTGCGGACATCCTGATCGCGATATCGGTCCGCGACACCGGCGCGGTCCTCGTCACGAAGAACGAAAAAGACTTCAAGCTTATCCGCGAAGTGTACGAATTCAAATATGTCACAGTCGGTTGATATTATCCACGTTGAGTACCGGCAGACCGCGACGACATACCTCAAAAACACTTCATACGTACTGCGTGCCACTGTTCCAAAATTGCACTAAAATTTATCGAAAGAGGCACAATAAGTATAACAGGCACAAATTCCGCACTTCAGAAACCCCTTGATTGCCAAGACAAAACGGGAAACCAGGCTAACTGTCAGGGGTTACGTTTTTCGTCCCGACGGACTTTCACGGCGATGACGGGGTGTAAGTGCCCAAGCTGCCAACGGCACAGGCACTTCGTCGTTCAGGGCAGAAACTTTTTTCATGTGCCGGGCTGGCCTCGCATGGGATCGTGCAGGCCATCCCTGCACGTACGATCAAAGCCCCCTGGGGACGCCATTCCAGGCCAAGGAGCCACGGCATCTGCTGCGGCTCTTTTTTGTCGCCGGTCCTCCTGTCTCCGTGTCCGGTCCTTCCTACCCTGAAAATACCCCGTCTGTTTCCCCCGACCGTCTTGATTAACCCTCCCATTAATGCTATTCTAACCCGCATTGTAGGTGTTCATCCTCAGTCGTACATAACGAAAGGATCTTCGCGAACGTGGCTCGAGAAGTCAGGACCCTCCTCATCGTCGACAACAGCGCGACCACGCTGTTCTACTGGGGCATGCTCCTCAAACGGCTTGATTACAAGGTCGTGAGCAAGCGGAGCGCCGAGGCTGCGCTCCAGGTCATGGAAAGCGCGATGCCGGCCGTTGTGCTGACCGACATCCCGCTGTCCGGCGGCATGGACGGCGTGGCCCTGCTCAGGACGATCAAGGACGAACCGAGATACCGGGACATCCCCGTGGTCATGCTCACGACTGTCGACGACCCAGCACTCAAGGAGACCTGCATGCGCCTGGGGTGCGCCGCCTGGCTGGGAAAAGACGTGGAGCCCGATGTACTGTACGAGACCCTCCAGTCGCTTTCGGAAACGATGCCGCGGCACCATATCCGGCTGAACACGTCGCTGAAGGTCATCGTGGGTGACTGTACGGTCGCAGGCGGGAGCGAGCGGACCGAATATGCATCGGCCATCTCCGAGGGCGGCCTCTACGTGCGGACGCAATACCCCCAGCCCCAGAACGCGCTGACACCGGTCCGGATCCTGCTGGACGGTGGCGAGGTGCGGGCGAAGGCAGTGGTCCTCTACAGCTACGCAAAGAACGAGGGGCCGTACCAGGAACCGGGCATGGGCATCAAGTTCGTGGAGATCTCGGACCAGGACCGGCGCCTCATCCGGCAGTTCATCAAGGAGCAACTCACCCAGGGCATCGCGCATTGATCCTGTCGGCCGGCCCCATCCTCCCGCTTGCTATTTCTTCCCGCCCTCTCTATAATGACAGCCTGACGCGCCGATCGCGTCACCGGTGACCGCATGTTCCGTATCGATATCCTGAAAAAAAACTGGATGGTGACGGCGGAGATATTCTCCTCCTTCCGGAGAAACAACGCCCTCGCCGCGGCCTCGTCGATGGCCTTCTCCGCCATGCTTGCGCTCATTCCGGCGCTGTTCCTCCTCACGGCCCTGCTCGGCATGGCCATCGGGTCGTCCCAGGAAGCCTTCCAAAAGGTGCAGGAGCTGGCGACACAGGTCATCCCGAACTACAGCCGGGAGATCATGAAGGAAGTGAGCTTCATCGCAACCCACAAGCGGACCTTCGGCGCGCTGAACCTCCTGGTCTTCCTCCTGGCGGTCGTTCCTCTTGTCTCCGATACGCGGTCCGCCCTGGGCACGATCTTCCGGATACGACCGAGCAGGCCGTTCCTTCTCGAGAGGCTTTTCGACGTCGCTATCACCGTCGTTTTCCTGCTGGGGATCACGGCCATTGCAGCGGCCGGTGTCGCCCTGACGATCACAGAACAATGGCTCAGCATTCCCGAGCTTCCCCGGTTCCTGGGAGGCGCCGTCCAGTTCCTGTTCATTGCGACTGCCTTTTTCCTGCTCTACCGGGCGTTCTCCCGGAATTTCCAGGCAGCGAACCTCGCGGCCGGCGCCCTGGCGAGCGCGGGGCTCTGGTATCTCATGGGCCCGCTCTTCTACCGCTTCCTGGCCTACAACCCCGGCTACGGTCTCGCCTTCGGGTCCTTCAAGTCGCTTTTCGTGGTCATCATCTGGATCTACTACTCCCTCGTGGTCTTCCTGCTTGGAGCGGAGATCGCCGCAAGTCTTGAGCGGCGCGAGACGATCTTCCTCAAGCGCCTGATTGCCGGGAGGAGGGACCTTCCGGCAGCCGTCGCGGAGAGGTTCATCGTGCGATACGGACCGGGGGAAACGATATTCACCGAGGGAGATGCCGGAGACCAGATGTTTTCCGTGCTGAAGGGGAGCATCTCGGTCCGGAAGGGGGACCGGCAGATCGAGCAAGTTCGCGCAGGCCAGTACTTCGGCGTGGTCTCGTTCCTGCTCGCCACGCCCAGGATCGCCGCGGCGGTGGCGCAGGACGACGTGGAACTGGTCATGATCACCCGGCAGAACATCACCGATCTCATGCATGAATCTCCGGAGTTCATCCTCGCCATGCTTCGGGAGACCGCCCTGCGGCTCTGGGAGACGAACACACCGTTCGAATAAAAAACGAGGTCATGGGTCAGGGGGCTAGGGTTGGGGAAAAAGCAGACGGCTAGACAGGGAAACACGGAGACGAGGGGTAACGTCCGACACGGGGACAAGGGGACAGGAAAAAACAGATACGGAGACACGGGGAGGGAAGGCGACTCGATACGGGATGATCAGAGGGTGTTCAAACTGCCTGCCAGTCCTTTTTTCGCCTGTTCGTACGATGCGAGGAGAAGTTTCGTGTCGGCATGGAGAAGGTCTGCATAGATCTTCAGGTAGCCCTTGTCAAATACGCGGGGGACGCTCTGGAACCGGCCCTCCTCCATGGCGCAGAGGTAGCGGGAGCTTATGCAGGCCTCTTTGCGACCTCGCAGATCTCAAGCCCCTGGGCCAGCCTGACCTCTTTCAACACACGGCCTATATCCTTCATCTCAACCCTCCCGGCCCCATGACCAAGCTTGTGGTATGAACGGCGCTTAAGAAGAATGGACGTTCTTATCTCGCTGCGATATTGCTGTATCATGAGTATGATAGAAAATCAACGTAAAATTTTAATTTTAGGACTAAAAAGATCGCGCCAATCGCTCTTCTACCACAGGTTGGGGTATTTTCTTATGATACCCACTATCTTGATCGCCCGATGCGGTTCATGAGACCGGGGTAAAATAGCCGGGAGGAGATGAGATGCAGCTGAAAATGAATGAATGGACAGCATCACCTGAGCATCTGCGGCGGCTGGCTCAGACAGGGGTCCTGCCGTCAGCTGCCCTGGAACGTGCGCTGCAGATCGCGGGGGTGGTCCCGGACGGGGCGCGCTGGCGGAGCTTCGTCAGCACTCTGCTGCTCCTCATGGGTTCGCTGATGCTGGCCGCGGGCGTCATCTTCTTCTTCGCCTACAACTGGGCGGACATGGGCCGGTTCCAGAAGTTCGGGCTGGTCCAGGTCGCACTCCTTGGTGCCGTGATGACGGCATCGTACGTGGGGCTCGACAGCATGGCCGCGAAAGCCTCGCTCCTTCTGGCGTCGTTCCTCGTCGGCGCCTTCCTCGCCCTCTTCGGCCAGGTCTACCAGACCGGGGCGGATGCCTATGAGCTGTTCCTGGGATGGGCCGCGCTCATCGTCGGGTGGGTCCTGATCGGCCGGTTCTCCTTCCTCTGGCTGCTTCTGCTTGCTTTGCTCGAGACCGGGTACATCCTGTACTGGGTCCAGGTCCTTGAGCCCGAGTGGCTGACAAGGAGGTATCTCTTCCTGTTCGAGAGCCTCTTCGGCATGAACCTGGTTGCCCTCGCGCTGTGGGAATTGTTCGCGTCTCACGGCGTGGAATGGCTTTCCGGCCGCTGGGCGCCGCGGCTCATCGGAAGCGCCGCCTGCACCTTCCTCACCATCCCCATGATCATCGTCATCTTTGCCGACTCCTACGGGCGGCAGGACCTGTTCCCCGGATTTGTGCAGCTGCTCTATGTCCTCTTTGTGGCGCTGACGGGCTGGTTCTACCAGCGGGCAAAACAGGACCTCTTCCTGATCGCCGCGGCGATGCTGAGCGTCATCACGGTCCTCACGGTCTATTTCGCCAAAAAGATCGGCTCTCACTACGGGGGATACCTGCTGCTCGCGCTTGTCGTCGTCGGCATGGCCTCGGGCGGCGCGGTCTGGCTCAGGAAATTGTCCAGATCGGGGGAGGAGACATCATGACAAAGACCATTCCTCCGCTTCGCGAGATCCTTGACCGGCTGCGCACGGAGGGCCTGATCGCCGATGCGGCGGCGGTGAGCTCCCTGTCGGAGAACGCTGGGCAGGCCGACCAGGGAATGCCGTGGTATGTGCGGGCCATGGTCGCCATGAGCGCCTGGATCGCGGCGCTGCTTCTTCAGGGGTTCTTCTATGGCACGCACCTGGTCAGGTCTTCGGAATCGATGGCCGTTGTCGGCGCGCTGCTCTGCGCAACGTCGGTCGTGCTGCAGCGGAACGGGAAACAGGTCCTGTTCCTGGCGAGCCTCGCCCTGGCCCTCTGCTTCACCGGACAGGTAATGCTGATCGCCGGGCTCGGTTCGAGCATCCATTCCGTCGTCACGGTCGCCTTCCTGGTGATGGTCCTGAACGTGGGCTTCCTTGTAGTCTACGATGACCGGACCATGCGGTTCCTGTCCACGCTGGCCATCATCATCGCTTCCTTCACCACCATCCTGGACAAGCACATTCCCTACGGGTTCCAGGTGATGACCCTTCTGCTCGCGGGAGGGAGCGCTGCTCTCTGGACATCGGAAGCGAAACTGGCCGCGGGGAAACTTGCGCCCTTCTACCGTCCCGTGGGCTACGGCATGGTCGTGGGCCTGTTCGGATATCTCATGCCGTCGGTCATGCCGGGGTATCTCACGCCGCACTTCTATGCGCCCTACGGCTCCTGGATCGCTGCTGGCGGAATGCTGCTGGTCCTCATCTACCTGGAATATCGGCTGCTTCTCGAGCATGCATTGCTGGGCGACCGGGCCGTAGCGGCAACGGTCTTCATCGGGACGCTCGTTTTGTTCTATCCGGCACGCCGGATGCCCGGCATGATCGCGGCCATCATCGTATTGCTGCTGGGCTTTCGGCGCGGGAACCGGATCCTCATGGGATTCGCGCTGGCGTTCCTCTTCGTCTTCATCTCCGCCTACTACTACCATCTCGGCATGACCCTGATGCAGAAGTCCATCGCGCTCATGGTTGCGGGAGCGGTTCTGCTCGCCCTACGGTTCGCGCTCGTCAAGATCCTCGGAGAGGCCAGGGAGACGGCCCATGAATGACCGGCTGAGACAGATAATCCTGATCGCCGTCGCCTGCCTCGTCGTCGGCGCGCTGAACGTGATGATCTATCAGAAAGAGCGGACGCTGCAGGAGGGGCGCGTGATGCTACTTGAGCTTGCGCCGGTGGACCCCCGGTCGCTCATGCAGGGTGACTACATGGTCCTGCGGTACAAACTCGCACGCGAGGTCCGCGCCGCCTCCCTGCCGCTCGACGGTCATCTTGTGGTGGCGCTCAATGAAGAGGGTATTGCCGCGTTCCGGAGGCTTCACACGCCGAACATGTCGCTCGCGCCGGACGAACATCTCCTGCGCTACCGCAGGCGCGGGGACAATATCCGGCTCGGAGCGGAGTCGTTCTTCTTCCAGGAGGGAAACGCGAAATACTATTCCGGCGCAAAGTATGGAGAACTGCGCGTGGCGGAGAGTGGAGACAGCGTGCTGGCCGGATTGCGAGGGAAGGAACTGGAAAAGCTTGTGCCGGAAGGCGGGGCAGGGAAATAAACGCAGGCAGCTTCACTGCGATCCGCACGCGTAATTAATGTGAATCACGATGCATACTACGCAGAGAATTATTGAGCTGGAGGCATCAGAGGCGCGCACAAAAAAGCCGCCCATGGGAACTTGCGGGCGGCCAGTTTCAGATGCACCCTATTTTGCTTCCTTCTTCATGGTAGAAATGCCGAATGGCGCATAGAGAGGGCAAAAGCCTGTTGCGCCGGTAGCCAAAAAGATGACAGCCAGAACACCAAGAACAATCGCCGCGGTACCCGTGATCGACCCGGTAAGATACAGTATCCCTACTGCCACTGCGAGGATGATCCGTACAACGCGGTCAATGCTGCCCATGTTTCTTTTCATGGTAAACACCTCCTGGTAAGTTTTATCCTTCCCTGGTTATCCAAACAGCCGCTTCACGATCAAGACAATACCGGTTACGAACGTAATGCAAAAAATGCACACAAGGAGTACTTTCACATATACCGGCATAGCCTACCTCTTCACCCGCGTTTATCATTTATACTATAGCATAATCTCATCTCTGTGACACGAGGCACTGAGCGTCCGGGCATATTCCCCATCACGTTCCTGCATCGCCTTGAAAGATATCAACATACGCCCAACCGTTCCGCAGCTATCGCACAAGATCGTATTGGTCCTCCTACTAAAGCACGTATCCCCCTGAGGCATGGTGCACCGCAGACCGGCAGCAGATAATAGAACGTGGTTTGTTTGCTGATGGGTGTTCTGTTATCTCCGGCTTATGCCTGAAAATATCTTGACAATATCCGATTCGCCTGCTATCGTTCTGTGCATATGCACAATATGGAAAGGGGGGCAGGTGTCGCCGCGCTATAAGAAGCCAAGGAACTGTAAATGCAAGTTCAAAGGGAAAGCATTCAAGCCGACTTGTGTCCCGATGTCCGAAGTCGAACAGATACCGCTGTTAAGGGAAGAACTGGAGGCTTTAAAGCTCTGCGATCTTGACGAATTGACCCAGGAGGAGGCCGGTGTGCGCATGGGTGTTTCGCGGGGAACGATCCAGAGGATACTTTCCGGGGCGAGAAAAAAAGTGGCGATGGCCCTGAGCAAAGGCAAGGCCATCGTATTTGAATAACGTTACATCAAGGAGGAACATAACATGAAGATCTGTTTTCCCGTACAGCATGACAATGGATTCGACAGCAGTGTGTATAATCATTTCGGTTCAGCGCCGGTCTTTGTGGTCGTAGATATGGAAACGAACGGAATTGCGTCCATCCATAATCGGGACCAACATCACGCGCAGGGAGCGTGCAATCCGATGAAAGCGCTCAATAATCAGAGAGTGGATGCGATCGTCGTTGGCGGCATTGGGGCTGGCGCCCTTACCCGGTTGAACCAGATGGGTATCGCAGTCCATCGTTCACAGGCGGAGACGGTCCGGGAAAACATGTCGCTGTTTGTTTCTCAGAGCCTTCCCCTCTTGACGATTCAGGGGTGTTGCGGCGGGCATAGCAAGGACGGCGGGTGCGCTCACTGAGACCTATCCTCTATGAATGGGGAGAAGACCATGGAAAACAAGGAATTCTTTTTTGTACTAACTCATTCATATGATGCAATAGAACGCGCAGCAGCGCTGCAGCTGGCGACCAATATGGCTGCATTTGATGCAAAAATTGATTTTTTCCTCATGAACGAAGCCGTTCATCTGGCGAAGAAGGGTTTTGCAGAATCCATCACGTGGCAAAAGGGTTTTTCGCCGGTCGCGGAGCTTATGAAAAGCCTGGTGGACGATTTTGACCGCAAGTTCTATATCGGCGCTTCATGCGTGAAACCTTATGGCCTCGAGGGCGCGGAATGGATCAAGAACGCAGAGGTCAAACCAGGCTCCTATCTTGGGGAGCTGCTGATGAACCGTCAAAATATAACGTTCTATCAATTACTCGGTATCGTCGACCGGAGAATCTCTCATATGCAGCAGATCGGTATAGGCCTTCCCCGTAAGGACAGGTCCCTCTACAAATGGGCAGCAGTGCTCGCGCTGATCACGATCTTCTATAATATCGGCGAGGGGCTGGTGTCGGTCTTCTTCGGGCTCGAGGACGAGAGCTTCGCGCTCTTCGGGTTCGGGCTGGATTCTTTCGTGGAGGTGGCTTCCGGCATAGGCATTTGGCACATGATAAGGCGTATCAGACGGAATGAGGGAGAGAATGCGGACCGGTTCGAGAGAACAGCGCTCAGGATAACGGGCAGCGGATTTTATGTCCTGACCGCCGGTCTTGCGGTCATTGCGGCCGTCAACCTCTACCAGGGCCACAAGCCTGAGACGACCTTCTGGGGCATCGTTATCTCGCTTATCTCCATTGCCACCATGTGGCTTTTGATCCATTACAAGATGAAGGTCGGCAGGGAGCTTAACTCGCAGGCCATCCTGTCCGATGCCGCCTGCACGCGGGCGTGCCTCCAATTGTCCATCGTCCTGCTCGTTGCGAGCGTGGGATACAAATTCACCGGTATTGGGGGCTTCGATTCGGTAGGAACGCTCGTGATAGCGGGGCTGTGCTGGCGCGAGGGGAAAGAGGCCTTAGAAAAGGCGAGGGCGGGGAGCTTCGCATGCGCCTGCGGCGGAGCGTGTGAGAAGTAGTGCGGAGTGGCGAGCCTTCGACCCGAGCTCAGGCCGAGGGTTGCGGAGTTCGGAGTGAGCGACAAAGGATAAACAAAACAGAAAAGACAACAGACTATCAACAGGAATGTTTGCCACGGATGGCCAGAAGTAAGCGCCTCCAGGCGACACGGATGCACACGGATAAAACCGTAAAATTAATAGCCACGAATGAACGCGAACTAAAATCTTACCTTCCTATCTTCTTACCCTCTTACCTTCGGATCTTCACTCTGTTTTCCCTCCGGCAACGAGCACCGGCAGATGTTCCTCGACGCGTCCCGCGGAACCAGCCTCCGCGATATAGATGAGCTGTCGGTTGCCGATGACGATGGCGCCGTCCAGGACGATGAAGTTGTTGAGCTTGAGCCTCCACCGGCACTCGATCGACCGGAAAACCTCCTCCGGGCAGCCGCAGCCGAGCGTATTTTGAACGAAATGCTTGATGCGTTCAGGGGAGTGCATGGAAGAGAGGAGGCGTTATTCGAAGAGCCTGACGACGCCCCAGGCCAGGGCGATGCAGACCGGGAGGGTCAGGACCCAGGCCATGACGATCTTGCCGGCGACGCCCCATCGGACCGCGGAGAGACGCTGGGTGGCGCCCACGCCCATGATCGCCGTGGAGATGACATGGGTGGTGCTGACGGGAAGGCCGAAATGGCTCGCGCCGATGATGATCATCGTGGCCGAGGTCTCGGCGGCGAAGCCGTGGATGGGCTGGAGCTTCAGCATTTTCATGCCAATGGTCTTGATCACCTTCCACCCGCCCATAAAGGTCCCAAGACCCATGGCAAGCGCGGCCGTAAGGATGACCCACACCGGGACTTCCAGAGAGCTGATCATGCCCCGGCTGAGCAGGGCCATGGTGATGATGCCCATGACCTTCTGGGCGTCGTTCGAGCCGTGGCCGAAGGCCATGAAAGCCGACGACAGGATCTGGAGCTTGCCAAAATGCTTGTTGATCGTTCCCGGCGCCATCCCCCCGAAGATTTTAAGGATCAGCTTCATGAAGCCGAATCCGATCAATATCCCGAGAAAGGGAGAAACGATGAGGGCCGTGAATATCTTCGTGATGCCTTCGGAGTTCAAGATGCCGATTCCGCCGTGCGCCGCGGCCGCACCGATGATGCCGCCCACGAGGGCATGGGACGCGCTGACCGGCATCCCGAAGAGCGTCATAATGGTGTTCCAGAGAAAGGCACTCGCCAGGGCCGCCATGATCACTATGTCGGTGACCGCCGTGGGGTCCACGATGCCCTTGCCGATGGTCTTGGCTACGGCCGTGCTGAGGAATGCGCCGAGGATGTTCATGACCGCGGCCATCGTAACGGCGGCCAGCGGGGTGAGCACTTTGGTGGAGACGACCGTGGCGATGGCGTTGGCCGAGTCGTTCCAGCCGTTGCTGATGTCGAACAGGATCGCGAGGAAGATGATGATCAGCAGGATATCAAGCATGTTTCAGGACGATCCCTTCGAGCACGTTGGCGATGTCCTCGGCGCGGTCCGAGGCATCTTCGAGGAGCTGATAGATGTCCTTCCATTTTATTATATATACGGGGTCGTTGTTGCTGTTCACGAGGTTGCCCAGGGCGTCGCGGTACTTGCGGTCGATGCGATTCTCGAGGCGGTTGATCTCGATGCAATGCTCCTGGACATGGGCGTACTGCTTGGCCCGGAGCTCCCGGAGCGCCTTCTTGAGGATGTCCGCCGTCATCTGGAGGTCCTCGGCGATGGAGACGACCTCGCGTGTCGGCTTTTCGATCTTGTACACCACCATCCTGTCCACGGCGGCCCAGATGAGGTCGAGTACATCGTCGATGCGGGCTGCCAGCTCGTGGATGTCCTCGCGGTCGATGGGGGTGAGGAACGTCTTGTTCAGCTCTTTCATGATGTCGTGGGTGAGCATGTCGCCGTCCTGCTCGAATTCGTAAATGGCCTTGGCCTTCTTTTCGAAGGTCTCAAAATTGTTGAGCATGTCCACGAGGACGTTGGTGGCTTTGGCGAGGTTGTCGAGGGCGCGGTCGAAGATCTCGAAGAAGTCGATCTTTTTCGGGAAGAGGGCCATGGGGACGTACCAAATCTCCTTCGCAGTGAATTTACGAAACATCGCGGGGGAACGACGTAAAAAGTAACATAACAGGCGTGGAATTGCAAACGATAATTGTTCCGGGGACGGGAGACAAAAAAAGGCGATGAACAGGAGCGTTCATCGCCTGGGTAACGCAAGGACAGCTTCTACTCGATCTTTGATTCTTTCCAGCACTTGTCGCAGAGCCACATCATGCCGCGCACTTTGCCGGTGGTGGTCATCATCTTGGCCGCCTGCATGGGTTTGCCGCAGCACTGGGGGTTGTTGCTCACAGCGGCCCTCTTGGTGGCCGCTTTTGCTGTTTTGCTTAATTCCGCCATCTTCCTGTTCCTCCAACGGTCCTGTGGTTAAAAAAATAATCGGTTTCCCGAAGACCTTGCATTTTAACCATATAGGCGGAAAAGTCAAGAGGATTTTAAGATCTTAAGAGAGGAATTACCACAGCCAAAAGTAGGCGCTTCTAAGCGAGGACACAGAGATCACAGAGGGAAACACAATATTCTGCGTATTCCGGGGGTAATCTCTTTGACAGGTAATTTCTGGGTTCATTCGTAATAAAGTTGAAAAGGTAAGGTATAACCTCAGAAACAAAAGCTCGGAGGAAAAACTTATCTACAGATTTCGCCGATTAACGCAGATTTAGTCTTCAAAACACTATTCAGGAGGGTCTTTTTTTAATCTGCGTAATCTGTGTAATCTGCGGACGAATCTTAGTCTTTCTTGGTTTCTGGTTTTTACAGCTTTTCAACTGAAAGACGAAAGACCAAATTTCTGATATTTCGCAATGGGTTTTACCTCCTATAATCTGTGCAGTTCTCTGTGTCTCTGTGCCTCTGTGGCGGATTTTTGTCTCTAACATATTGAAAAACAGGCTGATTGCCCTTGACTTTGCCGTGGGTGGGGTGATATTATCCCACCTGTTTTTACGATGGACGAACGGAGCGGTGAAACGTGAAATACAGCAAAAAAACGAATACCTGCGGAGAATTGAACAAGCGGGAATTGGGCCGGCAGGTCACGTTGATGGGCTGGGTCCATACCCGGCGTGACCACGGCGGGCTTATCTTTGTGGACCTTCGCGACCGTGAGGGCATTACGCAGGTGGTCTTCAATCCCGAGGTCGCGGCAGAGGCCCACCGGGTCGCCGGCGATGTCCGGAGCGAATACGTCATAGCCGTTACGGGGAAGGTCTCGCCGCGGCCGGAGAACACCACGAATCCCAGGCTCCCTACCGGCGAGATCGAAGTGATCGTTTCGGAGCTTACGGTCCTGAACGAGTCAAAGACCCCGCCCTTCATGATCGAGGATGAAACGGATGTGGCCGAGAACCTGCGCCTCAGATACCGGTATCTGGACCTTCGCAGGCCGAGCATCCAGAAGGTGCTGATGATCCGCCATACCATAACGAAGACCGTCCGGCAATTCCTGGACGGCCACGGCTTCATCGACGTGGAGACGCCGTTCCTGACGAAGAGCACGCCCGAAGGCGCCCGGGACTACCTGGTCCCGAGCCGGGTAAATCCCGGGATGTTCTTTGCCCTGCCCCAGTCCCCCCAGCTCTTCAAGCAGATCCTGATGGTGGCGGGGTTCGAACGCTACTATCAGATCGTGAAGTGCTTCCGCGACGAGGACCTGCGAGCCGACCGCCAGCCCGAGTTCACCCAGATCGACCTGGAGATGTCGTTCATCGACCAGGAGGAGATCCTCGGGCTTATGGAGCAGCTCCTGGCCGCCGTGGTGAAGGAAGTGAAAGGCATCGATATCACTATGCCATTCCCCCGGCTCACCTACAAGGATGCCATGGACCGGTATGGGTCCGACAAGCCCGACACCCGCTTCGGCCTGGAGCTGAAGGACGTTTCCGATATCGCCAAGGCGTCGGACTTCAAGGTCTTCATCCAGGCCGTCGAGCTGGGCGGGCAGGTGAAGGGCTTCGCCGCTCCCGGCATGTCGGGCCTGTCGCGCAAAGAGGTCGATGACCTGACGAACGAGGCAAAGGTCTACGGCGCGAAGGGGCTTGCCTGGATCAAGGTGACCGACGCAGGCTTCGAATCGCCCATCGCAAAGTTCTTCAGGGACGGCCAGGTCAAAGAGATGGCGTCCCGTCTCGGCGCGAAGCCGGGCGATCTCATGATGTTCATCGCCGACAGCCCGAAGATCACGGCGGAGACCCTGGGCTACCTGCGGCTGCTCATGGGCAAACGGCTGAACCTCATCGACGAGAAGAAGCTCAACTTTCTCTGGGTCGCCGATTTCCCGCTCGTGGAGTGGAACACCGATGAGAAACGCTGGGACGCAATGCACCATCCCTTCACGGCCCCCTTCGACGAGGACCTCCCGCTCATGGCGACGGATCCCGGCAAGGTGCGCGCCAAGGCCTACGACATCGTGTTGAACGGTTCCGAGATCGGCGGCGGCAGCATCCGCATCCATCGCGCGGACGTGCAGTCGAAGATGTTCGGCCTCCTGAACATCGCCGAAGAGGACGCTCGCAAGAAGTTCGGGTTCCTGCTCGAGGCCCTGGAATACGGTGCGCCGCCCCACGGCGGCCTGGCCTTCGGCCTCGACCGGCTTACGGCGTTGTTGACCGGAAGCCAGTCGATTCGCGACGTGATCGCGTTCCCCAAGACCCAGAAGGCGATCTGCCTCATGACCGAAGCGCCGTCACGGGTCACCCCGGCGCAGCTCCGGGACCTGTCGATCAAGCTGGACATCGTGGAATAATGAACCGGACGCGGGGACACGGAGCCAAAAGTAGGCGCTTCTAAGCGACAGGGAGACGCGGTGACAGGGCAACGGCATTCACATTCCTCCGTGGCGGAAGTTCTTTTGTCGAGGTTCTTATGAAGTGCAAGGACTGCGGCAATGTAGTGGTGCTCAAGATCGGTTGAAAGAAGGTTACCATGCGCTGCACGTCGTGCGGCAAAGAGTTTCCGATCACGGAGTACCTGGACGAACTTGATGAAGCAACGTGGGAGAAGATAGCCCTTCGTCCCAGTAACCGCGCATGACGGACGTGCCTGTTTGCAGGGGGTGATGAGCACGAACGCCGGATACTTCACCCTCCCCATAGTCCCCTCCCCTCAAAGGGAGGGGAGAGTTAAAATCCAAGATACTCCGCAGTTCGGCTACGGGGAGGTTCATTGTCGCTATCATGATGCCCCGTGAAACTATAGCAGGAACGACAAAGACCGCCCGGGGAGTGTTTTCCGCGTTCACCCTTTTGGTCCTCCTCGCCGCGGCCGGGTGCGCCGCATCCGATACGCCGGCAAAAAGCTTTACGGAAATACTCCAGCGCTTTCCCCCGTCCCCGGAGCCTCTGGGGATCGCCAGGCTGTCCGCGTCCTCCGCCGATGCAGTCCCTCTCTCCCTCCGGGGCAAAGCGGTCACGATCATGGTACATCCGGCATACTCGCTCTTCTTCCGCGAGGAGCGCAGGAGCACCTATAGCGAGGCCAAGTACGACCTGCTGAAGTTCCAGCTCGACAACGAGGCCCGCTTCATCGGTGAGATCGCGAAGTCCGATAACCTGCTGATCCTCGTGCTGCCCGGCAACTATCAGAAGGACAGCCTTGCCCCCTTGTCCTACACGTTCTATCTGAATTCCTCCACCAAGTCCAGCCCCCTGGTCACCTATATCTATTCAGAAACGTCGAGCAGCGGGTCACTGAGCACGGATACGATGGTGACGCTCTACGGATTCCTGCAAAGGGTCAAGGCTGACAAGGTGCTGATCGGCGGAGGATACATCGGACGGTGTCAACGGGAGTTCTATAATCAGATAACGACCTACGTGGACAAGATCCCGGCATTTATCGTTCCCGAGATATCGTCCATTTCCCCTGACGATATCGACAACGACGAGGCCCAGACGATCGTGAACAGTCTCCATCGGCGCGATTATGCCCCCGTCAAGAAGTTCATCGAGAAAAAGGGCCGGGGGAACGCCAATGTTCTGCACGTGCCCTCTGTTCCGGTCCTGTAAACCATGTTGAAATACCTCCACTCGTTAGATATCCCTCATCAGTCATTCTTGCTTGCCGGACAGGCTTATTCCCGTGCTTTCTTGACACCTCACGCTTTGTCTGCTACCTTTTAATCATCATCAGTAATGCCGGTGAACATCAAAGGAGGGATCGAACATGAAGAGCATCGTGAAATTTTCAGTCATGGCAGTGGTAGTCGTCGCGTTCCTGGCAGGCGGAATCGCCCTGGCGGACCATCATGCGGTCAAGATGGCGAAGAAGGACGGGGTCGGGAGCTATCTCACCGACATCAAGGGGATGACGCTCTATTACTTCAAGAAGGACACCCCAGGCAAGAGCGCATGCGAAGGGGAGTGCGTGGCGAAATGGCCCCTGTATTTCGTGGACGCGGTAGCGGCCAAGGACGGCCTGGATGCCAAGAATTTCGGCACCATCACCCGGGCAGACGGCAAGAAGCAAACGAGCTACAAGGGCATGCCGCTCTATTTCTTCGCCGGAGACAAGGCTCCCGGCGATACGACCGGCCAGGGCGTCAAGGACGTGTGGTACGTCGTGAACCCGTAAGGCACAGGAATTAGTGGAAATGCGCGAGACCCCGTTCTCTGACGGGGCCTCTTTTTTTACTCGGCACGGGACCGTTTGCACAGCGGCCCTGCCGGACCCATCGCGATTACCCTTCAGTTTTTCATATTAGCCGTGAGACGCTTCGGCATGCAACTTCAATCCGAGTGCTGTCATTACCTTCAGGATGGTGTCGAAACCGGGGCTACGTTCGCCGGAGAGCGCCTTGTAGAGACTTTCGCGGGATAGGCCGGCATCACGGGCGACCTGCGACATCCCTTTGGCGCGAGCGATATCGCCCAGCGCTTTAGCAATGAATGCCGCATCGCCGTTGGCCTCTTCAAAACAAGCCTCGAGATAGGCCGCCATTTCGTCCGGCGTTCGGAGATGCTCGGCAACGTCGTAACGAGTGGTTTTAGTTTTTTTCATAACTCCCTCCTAACCCGGACAAGCCGGAATTGTAAAATGCAAATTGCAAATTTACCCAAATTAGGTACGCAAAGATAG
>CAYILT010000036.1:0-19758 GCA_964364055.1 uncultured Nitrospiraceae bacterium
TTAATGGCAGGTTACCATCTTAAACTATTGTCCGAAAATAGGGGTCCACTATAAGGACTGCGTTTTCGCCGACGTGATTCTCTGCCGCTTCGGGCGAAGGTGCGGCGTATCGTCTCTTTTTTTCATGATGAGTGTCAATGATAATATTTCGGATTGACACTTCTTTCCACCTTCTGGTATAGTAGCAACACCTTATTTTGCAAGGGGTTTTATGATCCGTCCCTCACTCGAAGAGTTCAAACAAAAGGCAAAACAGGGGAACCTGATACCCGTGTACCGGGAGATCCTCGCGGACATGGAGACCCCGGTCTCGGCGTTCCTGAAGATCGACGACGGCAAGTATTCCTTCCTGCTCGAATCGGTCGAGGGCGGCGAGAAGTGGGCGCGGTACTCTTTCCTGGGCAGCAGGCCCGAGGTCGTGGTCCGGAGCTTCGGCAGGACCGTCGAGGTCATCCGGCACGGGAAGAAGGAGACGCGCGCCTTCGAGCATGATCCCCTTGAGGCCGTCCGCGACATTCTTGCCGACTATCGTCCGGTGCCGGACCCCGCCCTCCCGCGCTTCTACGGCGGCGGTGTGGGCTTCATGGGCTATGACGTGGTCCGCTTTTTCGAGAGCCTGCCGGACCGGAAAAGGCCCGGGCTGGACACGCCGGACATCCTTTTCATGATCACCGATACGCTGGTGATCTTCGACACGGTCACGCACCGCATCAAGGTGGTGTCGAACGCCCATGTGAACGGCGGTTCGGTCGCCGCGGCCTACAAGGAAGCGGTGGCGAAGATCGACGCGATCGTGAAGAAGCTGAGAAAAGGGGTCAGGGGTCAGGGGTCAGGGGTCAGGAGAAGAAGATCAAAAGGCCACAAGCTCACGTCCAACTTCACGCAAGCGGCGTACGAGCAGGCGGTTCTCAAGGCCAAGGAGTACATCAAGGCCGGCGATATCTTCCAGGTGGTCCCGTCCCAGCGGTTCGAGCGGAAGGTCACAGCGGAGCCTTTCGAGATCTACCGGGCGCTACGGCTTATCAACCCGTCGCCCTACATGTATTTCCTGCGCTGCGGCGATACGACCGTGGTGGGCGCATCGCCCGAGGTGATGGTGCGCCTTGAGGAAGGCAGGATCGATCTTCGGCCCATCGCCGGCACGCGGCGGCGCGGCGCCACGGAAGAGGAGGACAAGGCGCTGGAACTGGAGCTTCTCGCGGACCCCAAGGAACGGGCGGAACATATCATGCTCGTCGACCTTGGCCGGAACGACGTGGGCCGGGTGAGTGAGATGGGCAGTGTGCAGGTTTCCGAGCTCATGGTGATCGAACGGTATTCCCACGTCATGCACATCGTCTCGAACGTGCGCGGCAGGCTGGCGCCGGGCAGGGACTCCTACGACGTGGTCCGGGCCTGTTTTCCCGCGGGCACGGTCTCGGGCGCGCCGAAGATCCGGGCCATGGAGATCATCGACGAGCTGGAGCCCACGCGGAGGGGCCCCTATGCAGGGGCCGTGGGTTACTTCGGCTTCTCGGGCAACATGGACACCTGCATCACCATCCGCACGCTGGTCATCAAGGACAAGGTCGCCTATATCCAGGCGGGCGGCGGCGTGGTTGCCGACAGCGTGCCGGCGCTGGAGTACCTGGAAACGGTGAACAAGGCCAGGGCCATGATGAGGGCGGTGGAAATGGCGGAAGAGGGCTTGGATTAGTAAATCAGTTCGGAGTGTGGAGTGCGGAGTGCGGAGAAGACAAGGATAACATCAAAGACGATTTATCTCACGAAGCCACAAAGACACGAAGATAAACTATTAATACAAAAATTCTAATGCCTTCTTCGTGGCTCCGTGTCTTCGTGTGAGAAGAGGGTCTTGAAATTAATTCTGGATTTTTGATGTCTTTGTAAGACAGGACATTAGGGGTTTCCCATGCTTTTAATGCTCGATAATTACGATTCCTTCACCTACAACCTGGTGCAGTACCTGGGTGAACTGGGACAGGACCTGAAGGTGTACCGGAACGACAAGATCACGATCGGCGAGATCGAGGCCCTGAAGCCGGAACGGATCGTCATATCGCCTGGTCCCTGCACGCCGAAAGAGGCGGGGATCTCCATCGACGTGATCAAGCACTTCGCGGGAAAGGTGCCGGTCCTCGGCGTCTGCCTGGGACACCAGTCCATCGGCGAGGCCTTCGGCGGCGACGTCATCCGCGCGCCTTACCTGATGCACGGCAAGACCTCGATGATCCACCACGACAACAGGACGATCTTCGCGGGCCTGCCGAACCCCTTCGAGGCGACGCGGTACCATTCGCTCATCATCAAACGGGAGACCCTGCCGGCCGTGCTCGAAATGTCAGCGTGGACCGACGACGGCATCATCATGGGCGTACGGCACAAGCAGTTCAAGGTGGAGGGTGTCCAGTTCCACCCCGAGTCCATTCTGACCGGCGCGGGGAAGGACCTGCTGAGGAACTTTTTGAAGCTGTGATTTTCTTGCCACGAAGGCACAAAGACACAAAGAAAGGCGTTGTCCTGTATTTACTTCGTGCCTTGGTGTCTTAGTGGCAGAGGGGTGTGTTCATGATCAAAGAAGCCATAGCAAAGGTCGTGACCGGCACGAGCCTCTCCGAGGCCGAGGCCGAGGGCGTGATGCGCGAGATCATGCAGGGCGAGGCGACGGACGCCCAGATCTCGGCATACATCACCAGCCTCCGCATGAAGGGCGAGACCGTCGAGGAGATCACCGGCTCGGCCCGAATCATGCGCGAGAAAGCCGTGCATATCAGGCTGGCAGCGCCGTTCCAGGTGGACACTTGCGGCACCGGCGGCGATATGTCCCATACGTTCAACATCTCGACCACCGTCGCGTTTGTCGTTGCCGGGGCGGGCGTGGCCGTCGCCAAGCACGGGAACCGGTCGGTCTCGAGCAAGAGCGGAAGCGCCGACGTGCTCCAGGCACTGGGCATCAACATCGAGATGCCCGCGCACCGGGTGGAGGAGTGCCTGAATGAGATCGGCATCGCGTTCCTGTTCGCGCCGATGATGCATCAGGCCATGAAGTTCGCCATCGGGCCGCGGCGCGAGATCGGCATCAGGACCATCTTCAACGTCCTGGGACCGCTCACGAACCCCGCGGGCGTGAAGGCCCAGATCATGGGCGTTTATTCAGCTGACCTTACCGGCCTGCTTGCCCGGGCACTGGGGAATCTCGGCATTACCCGCGCCTTTGTCGTGCATGGCATGGACGGCCTCGACGAGATCACGATCACGAACAGGACCAAGGTCTCGGAGTTCAAGGACGGCAGCGTGAACGAGTACTACGTCCACCCGTCGGACTTCGACCTTCCCACGGGAAAGGCCGAAGACCTGAAGGGCGGCGACGCAAAGGAGAACGCCGTCATCACGCTGGAGGTCCTGAAAGGACAGCTGGGGCCGCGCCGCGATATCGTGCTTCTGAACGCGGCCGCCGGTCTCACGGCGAGCGGCAAGGCGAAGGATCTCAGGGACGGCCTCCGGCTTGCCGTCGATGCCATCGATTCCGGAGCGGCTCTGAAGAAACTGGATGAGATGAGAACGTTCACGAATAGACCATAACGGCATTGCGGATTGCGGATTGCGGAATAAAAAAGACAACGCTAAAATCTATTTTTTTATCAGTGTGTATCCGTGTAGACCCGTGGCAAAAAGATTCTCATGATCTTAGACGAGATCGTCGCATATAAGAAAAAGGAACTGCTGGAAACCAAGCGCGGGACCCCGTTCGCTGACCAGAAGAGAAGGGCTGCAGACGCCGGTCCGGCCCGTGGGTTCGGCAAGGCGCTGTCAGCCGGGACTTCGATACGGCTCATTGCCGAGGTAAAAAAGGCCTCGCCTTCAAAGGGCGTGATCCGTGAGGACTTCGATCCGGTCAAAATAGCCGGGACCTACGAGGAGTCCGGCGCGGCCTGCCTTTCGGTCCTTACGGAAAAGAACTATTTTCAAGGCGACCTCGGGTACCTGGGCGCCATCAGAAAGGCCGTCGGGCTTCCGCTCCTGCGGAAGGACTTCATCATCGACGAATACCAGATATTCGAGGCAAGGGCCGCAGGGGCCGATGCCATTCTGCTGATCGCGGCCTGTCTCGACAAGCGTCAGATGGAGGACTTTCTCGGAACGGCGGAAGGGCTTGGGCTCGATGTCCTGGTGGAATCCCATACGTTGAAGGAACTGGACAAGTCGCTTGTTGCCGGCGCGCGGATACTAGGGATCAACAACCGGGACCTTACGAGCTTCACCGTGAGCCTGCAGACGACCTTCGATCTGCTCAAGGACATCCCCGATGACCGCATTGTGGTGAGCGAGAGCGGGATCAGGACGCGGGATGACGTGGTGAGGCTCGAAAAGTCCGGCGTGGACGCTATCCTGGTGGGCGAGAGCCTGATGCGGGAGAAGGACATCGGGCAGAAAGTGAAGGAACTTCTGGGAAAGGCATAGGGCTTTACCGCAGAGGACGCAGAGGAAATCCTATTGACCGCACATAAACACGGAGAGTCGAGTCGTTAGTACTTATCTGTGTTCATCTGTGGTTAAGAATCGAGATAAACTTATGGTAAAGATCAAGATCTGCGGTATCACCAACATCGACGACGCCATGGCGGCGGTGGACTACGGCGCCGATGCCCTGGGGTTTAACTTCTTCAAGAAGAGCCCCCGGTATATCGAGCCGCACAAGGCGGCCGAGATCATCGCCCAGCTTCCGCCGTTCATCGTGCCCGTGGCCATCTTCGTGAACGAGCGCGAGGAGCGGATCCGGGAAATTTTACAATCAGCCTGCATCCATGGCGTCCAGTTCCACGGCGACGAGACGCCGGAGTTCTGCCAGCGCTTCGGCAATCACGTCATCAAGGCTTTCCAGGTGAAGGACAAGGAAAGCATCAAGCACATGGCGCACTACCGGGTAAGCGCGTACCTGCTCGACAGCTACCGGGAGGGCGTGCGGGGAGGCACCGGCGAGACCTTCGACTGGCACCTTGCCGTTGTCGCGAAGACCTTCGGCAGGATCATTCTGGCAGGCGGCCTGAACCCGGACAACGTGGCCGAGGCCGTGAAGCTCGTGCAGCCCTATGGTGTGGATGTTGCCGGCGGCGTGGAGCGGGAAAAAGGGATCAAGGACCATGCCAAGCTCAAGAAGTTCATTGTCGAGGTCCGGAGGGCATCGCGGCCATGAGTATCCGATTAGCAGCGTTTCGAACGCGGGATGACAACCGGAGTTTTGATGGCATCCCGTTCATCACCCCCACCTTCCGTTCCTCGATAGAGATGTCCCTCACCCCTGCCCCTCTCCCCTTGAGGGAGAGGGAAAAAGGGAGAGGGGGCTTCATCATCGAGGAGGCAAGGAGAAAGGCGTTTTCAGATGACCATGCCCGATAAAAAGGGCCACTTCGGCATCTACGGCGGAAAATTCGCCCCCGAAACGCTCATGCCGGCGCTCACGGCGCTCGAGGAGGCATACGGTGCGGCGAAGAAGGACAAGGAGTTCCAGGCCGAGCTTGAGTATTATTTCAAGGAATTCATCGGCAGGCCCACGCCGCTCTACTTCGCGAAGCGGTTGGCCGAACACCTGGGCGGGGCGAAGATCTACCTGAAGCGCGAGGACCTCTGCCACACAGGCGCCCACAAGATCAATAATTCACTGGCCCAGGTCCTGCTCGCGAAGCGCATGGGCAAGACCCGCGTGGTCGCCGAGACCGGCGCGGGACAGCACGGCGTGGCTACGGCAACTGCCGCGGCAATGTTCGGCCTCGATTGCGAGGTCTACATGGGCACCGACGATGTGGCGCGCCAGTCCCTGAACGTGTTCCGCATGAAGCTCCTCGGGACGATCGTCCGGCCGGTCGACAGCGGCAGCAAGACCCTCAAGGACGCCATCAACGAGGCCATGCGCGACTGGATCACGAACGTGGCGAACACCCACTACGTGCTCGGCACGGTCTACGGGCCCCATCCTTTCCCGATGATGGTGCGGGATTTTCAATCCGTCATCGGCCGAGAGGCGAAGAAGCAGATCATGAAGATGGAAGGACGGCTGCCGGACTGCCTTGTCGCCTGCGTGGGCGGCGGCTCGAATGCCATGGGACTGTTCACCGAGTTTCTCGATGACGCGTCCGTGAAGATGTACGGCATCGAGGCCGGCGGGCTCGGCATCGAGCGCGGCAAGCACGCGGCGCGGTTCGCCGGCGGGTCCCTCGGCGTGCTGCAGGGATGCAAGACCTTCGTGCTTCAGGACGATGATGGCCAGATCGAGATGACCCATTCCGTGTCAGCGGGGTTGGACTATGCCGCTGTCGGCCCCGAGCACGCAATGTACCATGATACGGGCCGTATCGAATACACCTATGCCATCGACGAAGAGGCCATGGAGGCATTCGATCTCCTGTCCCGCCTTGAAGGGATCATTCCTGCCCTTGAGAGCGCCCACGCCGTGGCCTACTGCCTGAAACTCGCGCCGACGCTCGGCGCGGACAAGGTCATTATCTGCAACCTCTCCGGCCGCGGCGACAAGGACGTGATGCAGGTGGCGAAGATCAAGGGAGTGGAGCTGTAGGTTTGCAGCATTTGTTGGGTTTCACTTCGTTTAACCCAACCTACCACTATCAAATCAAGAAAAGAGGAGCGTGTGGATATTGCCAATTCGGTAAACGGTATTCCAATACGATTGCCTTACGAGCGTTGGTATCATATCAGCGAGAACCATGATGAACTTGCCAGTCATTTTTTTGATGTTCTGGAGACAGTAGACAACCCTGAACTTGTTGTAAGGGGCAATAAAGGCACCTTGAAGGCTGTAAAAAACATGGGGAAGGATAACTGGTTGGTGGTTGTTTACAGAGAAATATCAAAGATAGATGGATTCGTTATAACGGCATACTTTATGGACAAGAAGCCGAAAGGAGAAGTAATATGGCGACGAAACTAGCGGAAAACAAGATCATCCAGACATGTTTGGCTTTATCGCAGGACGTTATGAAACTTCCTGCAGACCATATGTGGATAGATTATGACAAAGAGGCAGACGTGCTTTATCTGAGCTTTCGGAGGCCGCAGAGAGCTAAAAAGACGATCGAGGCGGACAATGATATCCTTATCAGAAAAGATGGTAACAAAATCGTGGGCATAACGATTTTGAATGCGAGTGATAGGTAGAAGTTCACCGGTCGCGGCGACAAGGATGTGATGCAGGTGGCGAAGATCAAGGGTGTGGAGCTGTAAATTTCAGGGAACATGCGTTGGGAGCAAGGGTCAAAATCATGCTGAGAAAATGGATGATATACACGTTCCTCGTTGGCGCCCTTCTCCTGTTTTCCGGGTGCCACGGCACTCTCCATACCGCCGCCGGGGAAGGAAACGTTGCCAAGGTCCGTTCTCTTCTGGCGCAGGGCGAGTCCGTGGATAAGAAGAACATGGGAGGGTTCACTCCCCTCATGTATGCGGTGGAAAACGCGGACATGGTCAGATTGCTGCTCGAGAAGGGCGCAAATCCCAATTATAAGACCAGGGACGGAGTGACCGCGCTGCACCTGGCCGTGGAAGCCGGAGCAGTGGAGGGAGTGCGCGCTTTGCTGGAAGGGGGGGCGAACCCGGAGGCAGGGTATGTTGCGCTCGGTCTGGGCAGTAAGGGAACTCCGTTGACCATAGCCGAACAGAAGGGGGATGCCAAGATAGCGGCTCTCCTCAGAGACGCCATGGAAAAGGGCGCGCCCGCTGAGAAGCGAGGCGCTTCACGTCAAAAACCGGGTCCATCGAGCGCGGTCCGTACGTCTGATGTAGACGTGCTGCCGCCTGCACGGTTTGATGGGAAAGTAACCGGTTACGCAATCGTTATCGGTATCGAGCAATACCGTCAAAAATTGCCTCCCGCCGACTTCGCCACCCAGGATGCCAAACTGGTCGCCGAGTACCTGACGAAGGTCATGGGCTATCCAGAGGAGAATATCGTTACGATCGTGAATGAGCATGCAACCAAAGGTGATTTCGAAAAGTATTTCGAGAAATGGCTGCCGAACAATGTGGAATCCGGCTCAACGGTCTTTGTCTATTACTCCGGCCATGGCGCGCCGAATCCGAAGTCGGGTGATGCCTATCTTGTTCCTTACGACGGAGACCCGTCGTTCATTGATGAGACCGGGTACTCGCTTAAACGCATGTATGCCGCTCTTGCCAAACTTCCCGCGAAAGAGATAATCGTTGCCCTCGACTCCTGCTTCTCAGGTGCAGGCGGCAGATCAGTGATCGCCAAAGGATCGCGGCCGCTGGTGATGAACCTTCAGAGCAATGTTGTGCTGCCGAAGAATATGACTATTCTATCCGCATCCTCCGGCGACCAGACGAGTTCGACCTATGATGAAAAAGGTCACGGTCTGTTCACGTACTTCATGCTTAAGGGCATCAAGAACGAAGATGTGACGCGGCCTGACGGTTCGCTCAAGATCGACGATTTATATGGCTACATCAAGCCGCAGGTGGAGCGCATTGCGCGGAAGCAGTACAACAACGAGCAGACGCCGCAGTTGATCGTGCCGAAGAAGAATTAGGAGGGATAGTTGAAAAGAGCACTCTTCATAATCGCTTTCCTCGTCATTCCCCTGATATCCTCCGGTGCGGACGAGCCGGTCTGGGTCGAAGCCTCCGGCGAGTCGAGGCAGGGCGAGCACGACACGCTCAAGGAGGTCAAGGAGCGGGCCAGGCGCGAAGCCCAGTCGCGCGCCGTCGTGAAAGCCGTCGGCACCTTTATCAAGTCGCACACGCTTGTTTCGAACAACCAGGTCGCCGATGACCTTGTCTATGCATCGGTGCGGGGCAAGGTCCGTCAGACCGAGGTGCTCTTCGAGGGATGGGACGACAAGGACCGCTCGACGTACCGCGTGACGCTCAAGACGCTGGTGGAAGCGGTCTACCCGGAAAAGGGGGAAGGGATGTCCGCCAGGCTCTCCCTTTCCAAGGACCAGTTGCGCGAGGGCGATGATATCAAGGTCCTGTATCAATCCGGCAGCGATGGATATGTCTACCTGTTTTCCGTCGCAGCTGACGGGTCGGTCACCCTGTTGTTCCCGAACACCCTGTACAAGGACAATAGTGTATTCAAGGGCAGGGCATACGAGTTCCCGCCGGCGGGGAGCCCTATCAGGCTTTCCGCGGCCTTCCTGCCGGGATTTAAGGGCGCGGTTGCCGAGGAAAAGGTGAAGCTCATTGCCACGAAAAAGAAGGAAGACCTCATCTCCCTCGGGTTCCAGGAGGGGATGTTTACGACCTATGACGCCACATCCACGGGGATGATCAATGACCTGGTCCGAAGGCTGAACCAGCTCGAACCAGCGGACTGGACAGAAGCAACGGCAGTGTATAAGATAATCAAATAGGCCGGAAGCGGATATTGCAGCCTTACTCTATAAAACTTCATGACACAGTTTCAATGGGACAAGAAAAAGGCGGCGGAAAACCAAAGAAAACACCGCATCTCTTTTGAAGAGGCGTCAACCGTGTTTGACGATCCGTTGTCCGCAACGTTTGACGATCCGGACCATTCCATCGGAGAACACAGGTTGATAACGGTCGGCTTATCCGCTCGTCATTGATTGCTTGTTGTGTCGTATGTGGAAAGAGGGAAATATCTTCGTATCATCAGCGCGCGGCCTGCCACCTCGCATGACAAGGAAACGTCATGAAAACTAAAAGTCAAAAGCTCAAAGATGAATTGCGTCCCGAATATGATTTTGACTATTCAAAAGCTGTTCGCGGCAAGTATCATAAACGGTTAATTGAGGAAGGCGCGAATGTGGTCGTCCTGGAGTCGGACGTCGCCAAGGCCTTCGGTAATTCCGAGTCGGTGAACAAGGCATTGAGGTCGCTGCTCGATTTAACCCGTTCAACGCAACGACTTACCAGTCACACCGGTGGACGGGCAAAAGCGAGATAGCCTGCCGGCTTCGCTGGTTCAATCTTGTAGATTGAACCGAAAATATGTGAAAGATATTACCTTTAAGTTAACCAAGAAGTAGGGTTGTACCATTTGTTGGGTTTCACTTCGTTCAACCCAACCTACCACTATTTAAAAATAGACTGGAGGGTATCATGAAAAAGATTTTTATAATTTTTGTAGGTTTGTTTAGGTTTGTTCATTTTTGCCGGCTGTGCTGGGATATACATAAAACCAATTAGTGCCGAAAGGGCACAAAAGGCACACACAACAGACACGGATGACAAAGGATATATCGTCTATAGTCCGGTGGTTATTGTTGAGATTAAAGAAGATACGATATGCCTAAAGCAAGATACCGCTGGAAAATGTTCGGAATATAAAATTGTTTGCAAAATATCAGAGAAACCAATTTTGCTCCCCGATTACAGTAAACCGTTTTTGATCAGACCTCAGTCCGGTTTTGGAAAAACCGATGTTGAATTGAATATTGCAGACGGATGGAGGCTTGATTCAGTAAAGGACAAATCCGATAATTCCGCTGTTCTTGGCGATGTTATAAAAGCTGTCAAAGAGGTCGCAGCTATTGCAAAAATCCTGACACCACCTTCTGATAAAATTGAAGGATGCCCAAAAACAGGACTTTACCGGCTGGAATATTCAGAAGGCAAGCTCAAACTTGAGCAACTGTTGCTTAACTACAAAGAGGAAAATAAAAAATGAACCCAGCAACAAGATTACTTTTGTATTTGAGGGAGATGTTATGAAAAAAATATTTGCATTGATTTTAATCCTTGCCGGATTTGGATTGCTCGCAGGGTGTGCATTACCGCCATTGAGGAGTGCGGCACATAGCGGTGATATTAATGCAGTAAAAAATCTGCTTAATAAAGGCGCTGATGTAAATGAAAAAAACATTGCTTTGATGTGGGCGGCAGATAAAGGTCATACAGAGGTTGTGAAGCTCCTCATAGACAAAGGCGCGGATGTTAATTTTCGTGAAAACGAGGCTTTGAAGTATGCGGCAAACATGGGTCATACAGACACAGTTAAACTCCTGATAGAAAGAGGCGCTGATGTTAATGCTCAAGATGGCAAGGCTTTGATCGAAGCGGCATACGAGGGTCATACAGACACAATTAAACTCCTGATAGAAAAAGGCGCTGACATTGATACGGCGCTTGCACATCTGAAGTGGCTTGACAGCAGAGAGGCAAAGGTAGGCGTTAAATTGATTGAGAGATTTAAGCCAAAGCAGAAAGTTGCAAGCCAGCCCCAGCCCTTTCCTATTATCAAATCCGATGTTGACGAACTTCCTGTAATAAAAGCAAAGCCAAACAAAAACGCTTACGCCATTGTCATCGGCATTGAGCAATATCGTCAAAAACTTCCAAAGGCAGATTATGCGGTAGCTGATGCAAAGACAATGACAGAATATCTCACAAAGGTAATGGGCTATTCAGAAGAGAATGTTATTACCCTTTTGAACGACCACGCATCAAATGTCGATCTGGTCAAGTATTTTGAAAAGTGGCTGCCTAATAATGTAGAAAATGGCGGTTCGGTCTTTGTGTACTATTCCGGTCATGGCGCACCCGACCCGAAGAGCGGCAGCGCCTATCTCGTTCCCTACGACGGCGACCCATCATTCATTGATGAGACCGGGTACTCCCTGAAGAGGATGTACGCTGCCCTCGGGAAACTACCTGCCAAAGAGGTTATCGTTGCTCTCGATTCCTGCTTCTCAGGTGCAGGCGGCAGATCAGTGATCGCCAAAGGATCGCGGCCGCTGGTGATGAACCTTCAGAACAATGTTGTGCTGCCGAAGAACATGACGGTTCTATCCGCTTCCGCCGGCGACCAGACGAGTTCTACCTATGATGAGAAGGGGCACGGACTGTTCACCTACTTCATGTTGAAGGGCATCAAGAACGAGGATGTTACGCGGCCTGACGGTTCGCTCAAGATCGACGATTTATATGGCTACCTCAAGCCGCAGGTGGAGCGCATCGCGCGGAAGCAGTACAACAACGAGCAGACGCCGCAGTTGATCGAGCCGAGGAAGAACTGATCTGGACGTGATGCAGACGGCGAAGATCAAGGGAGCGGAGCTGTAGCGGAGTAGCGTGAGGACGTATGCTTGATTATCTTGCAATATTCAAAAGATTTAATGATGCGGGCATCCGGTATCTTGTTGTCGGAGGGCTTGCGGTAAACTTGTACGGCGTTCCAAGGATGACCTACGATGTGGATGTGCTGCTCGATCTCGAAGACGATAATATCAATAGATTCGTCGGCCTCATGAAAGAATGGGGCTTTAAACCGAAAGTCCCGGTAGAAATAACGGAGTTTGCAAGGAAGGAAAAGCGAGAGGATTGGATCAAGAATAAGCATATGAAGGCATTCAATCTCGTGAATCCCGAATGGGCGATCAAGGAGATTGATGTGATCATTGATTCCCCCGTTGACTACGCCATGGGCGTACAACATTCCCGAACAATGATCCTTCAAGGGGTTCCTATTTCGATTGTGAGCATTGACGACCTTATCAAGATGAAGGAGATAACGGAGCGTCAGCAGGACGCAGCAGACATTCGCTATCTTAAGGAGTTGAAAAATGAGTAGCGCTCAAAGCAGAGGCTTCGATTATTACCTATCGAAAGATACTATCGAGGAATATTGCAAAACATCCCTCGAACTTCGTCTTCAGTGGCTCTACATGGGAAACCTTCTCAGAATGGGGTACGACCAGAAGACCATCGAGATTCAGGACCGCTTCCGGGAAGGGAAAAACTGAGCCATTCTCGGGGACAAGTACGTGATGCAGGTGGCGAAGATCAAGGGCGTGGAGCTGTAAAGAATTGTGGAATGGCAGAAACAGCCGATGACGGGGAAAGAGCTCATAATGAATGCGCAATGCACTATAAACATCAACATCCCAAGTTGCTAAATGATATGAAAAAATCGATATTCTTGATTGTCCCATTGCTGATTTTACTGCTGGTCGGCTGCGCGAATCCGCTTATGGATGCGGCTGCGAAAGGTGATTTTACGCAAACAGAGAAGCTTCTGTCTGGCGGAGCCGATGTGAATGCAAAATCCGGATATCGTTATCTAACCCCATTGCATTATGCCGCCTGGAACGGTCAAGCAAAGACGGCAACCTTGCTCATTCAAAAGGGCGCCAATGTCAATGCCGTTGACACGTTCCGTTGGACCCCTTTGCACTGGGCGGCAGCCAATGACCGTGCCGAAGTTGTGGCCGTGCTCCTTGAAAATGGTGCGGACCGCGAAATGATGACTGATAACGATAACAGTGAAAGGCAACCCAAAACCGCGCTCATGCTCGCCCGGGAAAAAGGCTACACGAACACCATGAGAATGCTCAGCAGTGCTGAGGGGGGCATTGCGTCGGGCAGGGCCATGCCGATTGCCGTTGCGCCAACACCGAGTGCGGAAACAGTACGCGGAAACGATGCTTATGCGGAAGCGAAGACCGCTAATACGTCTGAAGCTTACGAGAAGTTTCTCAAGGCATATCCTTCTTCAGAACATAGACGGGAGGCCCTGGAGGCCATGGCAGGGCTGATTCAGAAGCGGGCCGGTACCAATGCGGACTATAGGAAGTTTGTGTCGGCCTACGAAGACGGGCTGGAATTCGTGCCTGAGAAATACAGCCTCGCCCTGACAGGACCAAACGGTATGCGGGTGTACGATATCGTCGCGCTGCGGAAGAAGGGTGTCGAAGATAACCTGATCTGTGCAAAGATCCGCGCGGGCAAGGGCAAGTACAAGGACTATTCATTTGAAGAGATGGACGCGCTTAAGAAGATGGGTGTTTCCGCAGTGCTGATCGAAGCCATGATAGATTCCACCACGCGTGCGAAGCGCGAGGAAGAGGAACTGCAAAAAAAGAAAGCCATGGAAGATATCCTGGCCGAGATCCAGCGGGTGCAGAATAGGCTCGAGGAGCTGAAGACCGCGCAGTCATCGGCTGTGGTGCCGGTATCGGTCTCGGCACAGCAAGGCCAGGGCCCGTCCGTGACCGATACGGTGACGAATTGTACGGCCCAGATCTCGGCGCTCGAAGCGTGCAAGCACCTTCCGGGTCTGGGTGCGATGATCTGCAAGGCCACGGCGAAATCGCAGTTCCCCTGTGAGTAATCAGCTACTGTCGTTATAGCGCTGATGTTACTGGAGAGAAATAGCAGCTGAGAGATTCAAAGTATTATGGATATGGATGTTTTGCGGGTTGCGAAGATCAAAGAGGCGGCGTTGTCGTGAATGGGAATGTAGAAAAATTGACCAAGGATCGTCAAATATCATGTCTAGAATAAAGAACACATTCAACCGGCTGAAGAAGAAAAATGAAAAGGCGCTGATCCCCTATATCATGGCGGGGGACCCGGATATCGCTACGACGAAGCAGCTCATCGTCGCGATGGAAAAGGCGGGCTGTGATATAATCGAGCTGGGCGCGCCCTTCTCCGACCCGCTGGCCGACGGTCCCACGATCCAGAAGGCCGCTCTTCGCTCTTTGCAGCACCACACGAACATCAAGGACGTGCTCGGACTTGTCGCCGATGTCAGGAAAGACAGCAAGATCCCGCTCATCATCATGACCTACTATAATCTCATCTTCCATTACGGCGAGGAGCGGTTCGTGAACGATGCGGTGGTCGCAGGCCTGGACGGCATCATCCTGCCGGACCTCCCTCCCGAGGAGGCGGGCACGCTCATCGCCCTGGCGAAGAAGGCGGGGCTCGATACGATCTTCCTGCTGGCGCCCACGAGCACCGATGACCGGATCAAGGTGGTCAGCAAGGTCTCCCAGGGATTCATCTACTATGTATCGCTCACCGGCGTGACCGGCTCCCACCTCGGCCTCCAGCAGGCGGCCATCAAGGAATCGATCGCCCGGATCAAAGCGCAGACGGACAAGCCCATCGCCGTGGGGTTCGGGATCGCAACAGCGGACCAGGCGGCGCAGGTGGCGATGTCGGGCGCTGACGGCGTGATCGTGGGGAGCGCCCTGGTGAAAGTGATCGAGGAGAACAGCGGTTCGCCGGACCTTGCAGCAAAGGCGGCCGGATTCGTGAAGGCCCTGAAGCAGGGAGTGCTTACCGTCACGCAGTAAGGTGGTCCGCGAGGTGCTTGTCCCATGAAGAAAGCGGCAACGAAAAAACCTTCAACAACCAAAAAAGCAGCTGCACCGAAGCGGCCGCGCGCGCCGAAGCAGGCCAATGATATCCTGCGTATCCAGGCGCAAACGCTGAAGGAGCTGGTTTCACTCGAAAAGATCAAGCAGGAGTTCCTGCACGACAACTTGACCGGGGCCGCGGAGCTCGACAAGCTCCTGGCGGACTACCTCAAAGTGATCCTGAAGCTCACCGGCACACAGGCAGGGTCCATTATGCTCAGGGAGGGCGACCACCTGGTGTTCCGTGCCAGCCGGGGCCCCCGATCCGCATCGCTCCTCGGGCGGCGTATACCGCTCGACGAAGGGATCGCCGGATGGGTGACGCGGTCGGGGAAAGCCTATTTAAGTTCCGATGTGGCGAAAGACAAGCTTTGGAGCAGCACAATCAGCGCCGAACTTCGCTTCGCCACGAAGAACATTCTTGCCGCTCCCCTGAAGACCGCGGACAGCGTCACGGGCGTCGTGGAGGTGATCAACAAGGTCAACGGCATGCCCTTCGACAAGGACGACAAGGAGATGCTCGAGGTCCTGTCGGGCCAGCTCGCCCTCGACGTTGCCTATGTCCAGTTCCTGGGGAGCAGCCGCAAAGAGGCCGCACGGAAGGCCATGCAGACCCAGCTCTCCATGGTGTTGAATTCCACGCTGGACCAGCGCGAGATCCGGAAAAGGGCCATGGAGGCCGCAACGAGCCTCCTGGACGCCGAGGTCGGATCGCTCCTGCTGGTGGACGAGAAAACGAACGAGCTTTTCTTCGAGGTCGCCCTCGGCACACAGGGAGAGCACCTGAAGCAGGTGCGGCTCCGCATGGGCGAGGGGATCGCCGGCTGGGTGGCCGCGAATGACCAGGCCGCCCTCGTGAACGACGTGGCGAACGATCCCCGCTATTACAAGAAGGCGCAGCACATCACCCAGTTCGTGACCCGGAACATGGTCTGCGTGCCGGTCCGCTCCCGCGGGAAGGTCATCGGCGTGCTTCAGGCCATCAACAAGAAGGACAAGGGCCTGTTCACCGAACAGGACCTGGACGACTTCTGGACGCTGGCGAACCAGGTGGCGGTAGCGCTCGAGAACGCCAACCTCTACGCCGAGCTGCAGGAGACCTTTCTGAACACGGCAGAGGCCCTCGCCGCCGCGGTGGAAAAAAAGGACCCCTACACCGGCGGCCATATCATGCGGGTGGTGGAATACAGCATGGCGATCGCCAAACATATGTCGCGGCCGCTCAGCGACATGGACCAGCTCAGGCTTGCCGCGGTCCTGCACGACATCGGCAAGATCGGGATCAAGGACAGCGTGCTCCTGAAACAGGGTAAGCTCACCGCGGACGAGATGGCCCACATGCGTGAGCATCCGCTCGTGGGCGATGATATCATGGCCCACATCGAGAAGATGAAGGCCGTGCGGAAGGTCATGCGTTCTCACCACGAGAAATGGGACGGCAGCGGCTACCCCGACGGCCTGAAAGGGGAGTCCATCCCCCTCCATGCGCGGATCATCCTGGTGGCGGACACTCTGGACGCCATGACGACGGACCGTCCCTACCGGAAGGCCGCCGATCTTCCAACCGCCGTGGAGGAGGTCAAACGGTTCATGGGCAAGGAGTTCGATCCCGTGGTGGCAGAGGCGTTTTTCAAGGCATGCGAAAGCGGGGACATTATCGTGATTAAGGGAACTACGGAAAACCGGGAGACATGATTCAATTGCGGATTGTAGATTGCGGAATGCGGATTGACTGCCGGAACAATGGTTAAAAAAATCCGCAATCGTTCGACTGAGCTCACGACGAAGTCCGCAATCATTCGACAAGACTTCGACGAGCTCAGTCGAGCCGCTCATGATGGTGAGCAACGTCGAACCATCCGAAATCTGATATTGGCAAGGGGGTAGGGTATGGCGGAAGCGCAGTCACCAATGTTTGCAAAGTTCGGGAAACGGTTTCCCCCGGGTACGGTCCTGTTCCGCGAGGGCGACCGCGGCGAGGAGATGTTCATCCTCCAATCCGGGAAAGTGAAGATCAGCAAGAAGATCAGGGGCGTGGAGAAGACCCTCGCCACCCTCGAGAAGGGCGAGTTCTTCGGGGAGATGGCGATCCTGAACGACAAGCCCCGCTCCGCGTCGGCCGAGACGATCGAGGACAGTGACATGCTCGTCATAGACCGCAAGACCTTCGAGACGCTGCTGCGCAGCAACGTAGAGATCGCGATCCGTTTTATCAAACGGCTCGCGGACCGGCTCCGGGAGACGAACGACCAGATGGAGGCCCTGATGATCAGGGACAATACCAGCCGGCTGGTCAACATACTTGCCAAACTGGTGCGCGAGAAGAAGGGCGCGATCGCCATCTCCATCGAGGAACTTGCGGGTATGGCGGGCATCGAGGGCGAACAGGCCAAGCTGATACTGGAAAAGCTTGCCAGCGTCAGGATCCTGACGCTCTCCGCCGATGACCACGTATCGATCGCAAACCAGGAACAGGTGGACCGGCTGCTCCGGTATCTCGAGATGCGTGAGATCTTCGGAGAGATGGTGTAGAAATCAGAAGACAGGGTCAGACAACAGACACCAGAGGACAGACGCAAACAATTAGAGAGTCTATGAGCTTGGATCGGAAGGATTCAACCCTTGCGGCAATGAACGGGAGCCAAACATGCATTTACCCAATATCAAGAGGACCGGAATTTACATCGCCCTGATCGTTGCGGTCACGCTTTCCCTGCTGCATATGGCCGACTTCAAGATCTTCGAGGTCCTGGAGGCGAAGACCCTGGACCTGCAGTTCGCTATGAGGGGCGTCATCCCGCCTGGCCCCGAGACGGTCATTGCCACCATCGACGAGAAAAGCATCAACCGGCTCGGCAGGTTCCCCTGGCCCCGTTCCACCTGGGGCCGCGTGGTGGACCGGCTGACCGAGGAGGGTGCGAAGGTCATTGTGTTCGACGTGTTCTTCACGGAGCCCGAAGCGGTGGCCTCCGACGACCTGTTCCAGCGCGCCATCATGAAGAGCGGCCGCGTGGTCCTGCCGATCGTCTTCGATTTTACCGAGGCCGGCTATAAGGAGTCGGGATTCACCGGCCAGAAGATCGATTTTCTCCTTCCGTCGGCGTTCATGGCGATGAAGAACACCGATCACCCCTTCGGCGCCCCCCCGGCGAAGATGGTCCTGCCGACGCTCCTCCGGTTCTCGACCTACGCCAAGACCCTCGCGCATATCAACATGAACCCCGACGTTGACGGGACCCTTCGCTGGGAGATGCTCGCCGTCGAGTACCAGGGCGATTACTACGCACCCATTGGTCTTCAGGCGGCACGGTTGTACCGCGATATCCCCCTGGAGAAAATGACGCTCGATTTCTCCGGCGCCGTACAGGTCGGGGACACGGTCATCCCCACCGATGAGTTCGGCAGGATGCTGATCAATTATCGCGGTCCGAACAAGACCTTCCCGATGTATCCCATTTCTGACCTTCTCGACCGGACGCTTCCGGCGGGCGCATTCAAGGACAAGATCGTCCTGATCGGCGCCACGGCCATCGGGATCTATGACCTGCGCGTGACGCCGTTTTCGACGAACATGGCGGGGATCGAAAAGCACGCCAGCGTGGTGGACAACATCCTCAGGGGGGATTTCCTGCGCAGGACGCTGGACCTCAATATCCCGCTCATCTTTGTCTTTACGCTCATCCTCGGCATCCTGATCCCGCGTCTCGGCGCAAAGGCCGGCGCCGCCCTTTTCCTCCTGGTATTCGCCGGGTACTCGGTATTTGTCTATTACCTGTTCGTGTCAAAGGGCATCTGGTTCAGCTGGATATATCCCGCCTCGGCGCTCTTCTTCGGCTATACGAGCCAGACTGCCTACCGCTTTTTTACCGAGGAGCGCCGCGCACGGGACATCCGAAAGATGTTTTCCAGCTACGTGTCCAAGCGCATTGTGGACGAACTGATCCGGGACCCGAGCAAGGCAAAGCTCGGCGGCGACCGCAAGGAGATCACGGTGCTGTTCTCCGACATCCGTGGTTTCACCAACTTCTCCGAGAAACACCAGCCCGAAGAAGTGGTCTCCCTGTTGAACGAGTACCTGGGGGCAATGACGAACATCGTCTTCGAACATGACGGCACGCTGGACAAGTTCGTGGGAGACGCCATCATGGCGCTCTGGGGTGCGCCCGTCGGACAGCCGGACCATGCGGAGCGGGCATGCAGGTGCGCTGTTGACATGATAAAGAAACTGAAAGAACTTCAGAAAAAGTGGACCGCCGAGGGAAAATACGCCATCGACATCGGCATCGGCATCAATACCGGGGACATGGTGGTAGGGAACATGGGGGCGGAAGGAAAGAAGATGGACTACACGGTCATCGGCGACAACGTGAACCTGGGAGCCCGCTTAGAGAGCTTGACAAGAAAGTATAATAATCATATTATCATATCGGAATTTACCTATAGCAAGGTAAAGGACATGGTGAAGGTGAATGAGCTCGGTTCGGTGACCGTCAAGGGCAAGGAGCAGCCCGTCGTAATCTATGACCTGGTGGGGGTTAAGGACTGACGCAAGCGCCAAAGCACAGCGCGGCCTCCGGCCGCAACCAAAGGTAACGTCAATCGGTTACGATGCCCGTAT
>CAYILT010000037.1:0-19755 GCA_964364055.1 uncultured Nitrospiraceae bacterium
CCGTGGACGTGGATGTCGATCAATTGCGGCTTTGTTCCTGCTGCGTAGGCCATGGAAATTATCAATCCTTACGTTATCATTCCTCTGCGCGAGAAGAACTCGGAGAGCGCCAGACGCACCACGGCGCCCCGGTCCCAGGGTTGCTTCAGCTCCTTCGTGAGCTCTGCCGCCACTTCGTCCAGGGCCGGGATGTGCTCGTCCTCGAGCTGGATCGTCACTTCGACGAGCCCGTGCTCGTGCTCCCCCTGTTCGTCATGTCCGTGGCCGTGGTGCTCATGGCCGCAATGCTCGTCGTGCTCGTGCTTTCCGCCCATGCCAAACCCCTTTTGCCGCAGAGGTCACCGAGAGTACAGAGAAATTCAACTTCTTTTCCGGCTCTTCCCTCAGGTTTGTTGTTCTCTGTGAACTCTGTGTACTCTGTGGCAACAATTAGAATAAGATTCTCATCATCATCGGCAGCGTAAAGAACGCCGCGATCGTCGAGACCGCGATGCACGTGGCCGCCAGCGGAACGTCCAGCTCGAACTCGTCGGCCAGCACCAGCGAGAGCACCATCACCGGCATTGCCCCCTCGATCACGACAGCCTTCAGCGGATCGCCGTTCATTCCCAGCCATTTCGCGATCCACCACGCCAGAACGGGGGCCAGGAACAGCTTCAGGGCCAGGGCCGGCACCGCCACGGGCAGCCGTTTGATGTCCCGGAAGTCCAGGGCAAGCCCTACCGTAAAGATCATCACGGGGATCACCGCCTTGCCCATAAGCTGCACCGCGTCGAGCAGCGCCCGGGGGACCGGAATGCTTGCGGCTTGCACGGCAATTCCCGCCGCCACGCCCCAGAGCGGAGGAAGGGTCAGCACCCGCTTGAAGGAAGCGGAAAGAGAGACAGCCCCCCCGCTGCCGAACCGCGCCGCGGTCAGCATCCCGATGGTCAGCAGGATCGGCGTCGTGGCGAGCAGGTCATACAGGATCGCGATGTACCCGTACCGGGCGCCAAGGGTCTCCGTGATGACCGGGAGCCCCAGGTAGGTCACGTTCCCGAAGGCCGCAGAGAGAAGAAGGACGCCGATCGCGGCCCGCGGCGTTGCCCGGAACAATGGCAGGAAGCGGTACACGGCAATGCCGGCCGCCAGGCCGGCCAGCGTGACTACGACGGCGGTGAGCGGCACAACAAGGAAGCTGCGGTCCACCCGGGCGGTCGCCACCAGACCGAAGGCCAAAGCCGGGAGGAAAAAATGCAGGACCGTAACGCTCAGCGCGTGCCGGACACGGTGACGGTCTATGCCGCCCGGATCAAAGAACCGCCATAGGTATCCCGCTGCGACGATCAATCCGAATGAAAAGAGGACCCGGTTAATAGCTTTCTCCTTAGTACTACAGCGGACTTTTGCGCGTTTTATACCATTTATCCGTCATTCCGGCATGGTTCAAGCCGGAATCCAGTAATTTCAGTTTTATCATCATCCTGAAAAATCTGGATTCCCGATAGATGCATTCGGGAATGACGAAAAAGTGTCGCTGTAGTGTTAATGTAGTCATTATACCAATATGCAATGACCGGTGAAAGAGGTATTTTCCCATCGCGCCGGCCCGTTCTGATGGCTTTGACTTTTCCCCGCTCTTCTCCTATAATGCGCAGCATTATCTATCTTGCAGTAAGGAGGGCCTTCATGTGGTTGAGATACATCGTTGAGATCGTTGCGGTGCTGATCATGCTGGGGGGCGTCGGAGGGATATTCTACGGGGTCTTCAAGGGCACCATCGTGCTGAGCGTCAGAACGCTCCAGTTCCTGGCCATCGCCTTCGTCGTGCCGGTGATCCTGATTCTGTCGCTGGAGCGGACCATCGGCAACGAGGCCACGGCCGCGCTCATCGGCACGATCGTGGGCTATGCGCTGTCGGGACTCGGGAAGAGCGAGTAAGGACCGGGAGAAAGGAAGAAGGAAAGAAGGTAAGAGGGTAAGATGAAGGGACGTTTCTTTTCATCTTTCTTTCCTACCTTCCTACCCTCTCACCCTCCCACCTTCCCAGCTTACCGGTTATCTCTCCCCGTCCCGTGTCGCTTAGAAGCGCCTACTTTTGGCACCGCGTGGTTCGACTTTGCTCACCACCATGAGCATGTCGAATGGTCCCCGCGTCGGTCTTCTTGTCCGGCAGGAACGGGATGGTCAGCATGCCGGGGATCGTGAGAAAGCAGACGATGACGAAGAAGGCAGGATAGCCGACCTGCTGCTGCAGCCATCCGGACAGGAACCCCGGCAGCATCATGCCGAGGGCCATGATGCCCGTGGAAATGGCGTAGTGGGAGGTCTTGTACTTCCCCTCGGCGGAATACATCAGGGTGACGGTAAAGACGGTAAAGCCCATTCCATAGCCGAACTGCTCCAGCGCCACGAGCGGATAGGCGAAGGCCACGGGCGGCTGTGCATAGGCCATATAGACAAAGAACAGGTCCGGGAGGTGCATGGCAAGCACCAGCGGCCAGATACAGCGCCTGAGCCCGAACTTCGCGATGAGCGCCCCGCCGAGGATCCCTCCCGTAACGAGCGCAAGAATGCCGGCGGTACCGTACACCAGCCCGACCTCCGAGGTCGTGAGCCCGAGCCCGCCCGCCTGATGCGGGTCCAGGAGGAACGGAGAGACGAGTTTGAGCAGCATGGCCTCGCCGAGCCGGTAGAACAGGATGAAAGCGATGAGCACGCCAATCCGCTCCTGTTTAAAGTAGGCGGCAAAGACCTCGCGGAAGGAATGTCTATCAGCGTCGGCGGTCGTGCGTCGAACGTCGGCAGCCGGGTACGGCAAAACAACTGAGTGGTACGCAACAACCGCGAGGAAGATGCCCCCGGCAGCCGCCATGACCAAGGTCCAGCTCAGCGGGATGTTCCCCGTCGCCAGCTCGACCTTTCCCGCGAGATACACCAGAAGCCCCGAGCCGAAGATCATGGCCAGCCGGTAGAATCCCGACCGCAATCCTACGAAGAACGCCTGCTCTTTCTCGGTGAGCGCCAGCATGTAGAACCCGTCCGTGGCAATATCATAGGTCGCCGAGACGAACGCAGCGGCGACGAACGCGCCCAGAGAGAGGAAGAAGAACGACGCCGACGAGAAGGACCAGGCGGTGACGAGCATGCAGGCGGCCATCGCGGCCTGCGTGGCAAGGATCCAGTTCCGCTTTGTGGAATTCATGTCCACCAGCGGGCCCCAGAACATCTTGATGACCCAGGGAAGATACAGCCAGCTTGTCCAGAAAGCGATCGAGGCGTTGTCAACACCCATCTTTTTGTAGATGATGACCGAGACGGTGTTGACGAGGATGTACGGCAGGCCCTCGCCGAAGTAGAGCGAGGGAACGAACGTCCAGGGATTGCGGGAAGTCACGTTCTGCTTTATCATGGAGACCAGAGTAGCAAATCAGGGTGGAAACATCCAGAAAAAACGGACACGGGGACACGCAAAAAGAGACCGATCCGGAGAAACGGGAAATTACTGGAACGGCGATCTTCTCTCCGATTCTCCGTTTCCCCGACCCAGGTTTCTCGCGATTCCGCTACTTAGTTTCTGCCTTCGGCTCCGTCTTTGCCTCCGGTACTGGTTCAGCCTTCGTTTCCGCCTTCAGCAGGTCCAGGCTCTTCCTGGCGTCAGGCACGAGCGCGCTATCCGGGTGCTGCTTCAGGAACTCTTCGAAAGCCTGGATCGCTTCGGGCTTCTTGCCCGCTTCCGCGAAGGTGAGCCCTTCCTTGAAATCCTTCAGCTCTTCTTCCGTCACGGGCTCTTCGCCCTTCTTGCCTTTCCAGTAGAGCTTGTTCTTGTTGCTGTCATCCTTGGCGCCGCGCACGCCTGCCACGCCCGTGCTCACGGAAAGGCTCTTCCGGGGCGCGATGATGTCGATCTTCTTCTGCAATTCCTTGAACCACGATGACATCCCCGACTCCTTTTTCTCCTGGGCCGAGGCAGTGGTGATGCACAGAGCGAGCATGCCTAATACAATGATAAGCTTTCTGATCATGGGAACCTCCCTCTCATTTAGTGCGGAGTGGCGAGTGCGGAATGCGGAATGAAGACCAAAGCAGGACGTTCACCTCTTTACGATCCTCACTCCGCACTCCGAATTCCGCACTCCGAATTATTTTTTTACTTCGTCACTCCCAGTTCTGCCGCAAGGTCTCCGTATCGGCGCAGGACCCGCGGGTCGGCCGCAACCGCCTTCCGGAACCATGTCCTGGCCTCATCCTTCCTGCCCGCGCGGAACTGGACCCGGGACAGGTTTGTCATGATCCCCACATCATCCGGCTCAACCTTGAGCGACGCCTCGTAAGCCTGGCGCGCCTCGTCCAGACGCTCCTGCAGGAAGTGGATGTTCCCGATGTTGTTCAGCGCCATGGCATTGTCCTTGTCCACGGCAAGCAGTTTCTGGAATTGCTCAAGCGCTTCGGTAGTGAGGCCGTTCTCGCCGTACAGGATGCCGAGCTGGGCAAGGGCCTGCCCGTCGTCGGGTTTCTTCTTAAGTGCGGCGAGATATCCGGCCGAGAGCGCCGCCAGCCGCTGGCGGCCCAGCGCCTCGAGCTCGTCCTTATACTTCGCCTCGATCTCCTCCTGCTTGACCCTGATCTGCTTCAGGTCGGCGGGCGGGAGCGTCACGGGCCGGAACTGCTCCCATGCCTTCTGGACCTCGACGATCTCGGCCTTGCCCTTCGCCGACCAATCCCGGTATTCCTCGGCGCCCTTCTGCCAGGCCCGGGTGAACGATGAACCGACCAGGGTCATTTCCACCGGGACCCAGACCGTGCCGCGATGGACGACCAGGAGGGAATCAGCGAAGCCCAGGGTGTTCTTGTCCGCCTCTGCCACGCCGGTGTTGAAGATAATGAATACGTGGCCCGGCACGTCGACGAGCGCGGTCCCGATGCCGATGTTCTCCAGGGCCGACGCGAACAGGACGGTGAGGTCGTCGCAGTCGCCGCTCTTCCGGGCCAGCGTATCGCGGGGATACTGCAGATAATCCACGGCGGCCGCCTTCTCGGAGAACTCCTGGAAGGGGCTTGTGGGATCGACGATGTACGACAGCCCGTACACGCCGAGGGCCGCATACAGGGTCCGCGCGTATACGAGGGACGGATGCAGATTCGGGTAGGCGTCCACGTAGGGTTGTATCACGCCCCGGGCAAAGTCCGCCACCGGCGGGTCCTTCGGTGTTACGAAGGCCCCGATCTTCTCCTTCTGGTCCCAGGTCATGGCATGGCGTTCGTAGAGCGTGACCGGGAAGCTCCGCTTCACGGTCTTTGCCTCGCCGGCGCTGTAGTAGGTCAGGGCTATTTCGCTCTGGAGCGGCGTATTCTCCGTCACTTCCAGGATCCGGTTGTTGAACACCGGTTTTACCGGCAGGTCCATCTCCTGCTTCGGACCGATCTCGGGGACCGCGATCTCCGTCGGGAAATCCATGTAGTCCTTGATGGAGAAGGTGAGCTTCGCGGCCGGGAACGGGTTGTCCGTATTGTTCCGGAGCACGACCATGCCCAGCGGATGGGACTCATAGTACTTATAGGAGGACGCAAAGATCTCGCGCATCTCGATCTTGACGATCTCCACGGGCGGCGCGGTGAGCGATGCCTTGGGCGTGGAGGCGAAGATCACCTCGCTCGGCTGGCTCTCATCCCCTTCTTTTCCCACAGCCGTGACCTGATAGTAATACAGCGTGTCGTCGGTCAGCGGACTGTCGACGTAGAGAGTGCGGTCGATCGTGGCGGCCGGTGCGAACCCGGTCCCGAGCTGTTTGGTCCGGTATACCCGGTAGGCGTTCACGAAGGGCTCCAGGTTCGGGAGCCAGGAAAGCGTGATCTGCTTCTCCGCGGCATCGATCCTCACTTTTTTCGGCGGCGAGGGCACGAGGCGCGGCGTCACCGCGGACACGGTGCCCGAGAGGGCGCTCTCATTGCCGTCCTTCGCCTGGCTGCTGATCCGGTAGTGGTAGGACCGGTTGCTCGGCAGCCCCCGGTCCACGAAGAACGGCTCCGTCGTGGCCGTGAGATACTTGTACTCGCCGCCCGGAGAATCGGCGCGGTAGACCTTGTAGTGCTCCAGGTACGTCTCGGGGTTTTGCTTCCAGCTCACCTGGACCTCGTTCATCTTCGGCTGGGCCGTCACCTCGGCCGGCACCGCCGGAGTATGCAGCAGGGTGAAGACCTGCACCCGCTTGTTGCCGCGGTCGCCGATGGAAAGACGAGTGCCGCCTTCCAGGGAAAGCCCCGCGGGCGACCGGAACTCGCCGGGGCCCTTTCCTTCGTTCCCGAACTTGCGCAGGAATTTCCCGTTCCGGTCGAAGATCTGTACCCGTCCGTTGCCCGCGTCAAGGACGTACACCTCGCCGTCCGGTGAAACGATGACGGATTCCGGGTCTTTGAACTCGCCGTCCTGCCTGCCCTCCTTCCCGGCCTCCCACAGCAGAGCGCCGGAACTGTCGAACTTGTCGATCCGGTTGTTCCCGCGGTCAACGACAGTGATGTTCTCGCTGCCGTCCACGGCGAGTCCGACGGGCTCGGAGAACTGCCCTGCCTGGCTGCCGGATCTGCCGAAGGCGCCAAGGAACAGTCCCTTTGCGCTGAAGACCTGCACCCGGCGGTTGCCGGTGTCGGCGACGACGATGTTCCCCTTCAGGGTCAAGGCGACCGCGGAAGGAGAGCTGAACTCTCCTTCCTTCGAGCCGGACCTGCCGATCACCTGAAGCAGTGCCCCGTCGCGGCTGAACTTCTGCAGACGGTCGTTGCCCGTGTCGGCGATCCAGTAATTCCCGGTTGCGTCAACGGCGGCCCCCCGGGGGTTCTTGAGCATGCCCGGTTCGCTGCCCCGGCTCCCGATCTTTTTTCCGCCTTCAGTCCCCAGGGCGATGAGAGCGTCGCCGGAGAGGCCCCAGAGCTGTTTGTCCGCCGTGAGAGCAACGACCTCGCCGGGGATCTCCTTGTGCAGCGCGACCGATGGCGGCGGGGAGACCGGGACGAGCGACGCGCCGTCGCCGCCTTCACTGGTGAATATCTGAAGCGTATTCTTGCCGAGGTCCAGGAGATGGATCTTCCCTTCGCGGTCGACCTTGATCCCCGACGGTTTCCTGAACTGCCCCGGACCAGGGCCTTCCGATCCAATGGAGCCCAGCAGCTTGCCCTGGGGATCGAACTTCTTGATCTTGACGTTCCCGCTGTCCGCAACATAGATATTGCCCGCGCCGTCAACGGCCAGCCCCAGCGGTTCGTCGAAACCTTCGGTCCCCTTCCCGCTTGCGCCGAAAGAAAGGGTCTGGACCCCGCCGCCGTTGAAGACACGCACCTTGTTCATATCGCTGTCAAGGACATAGATCCGGTTCTGCGCATCAACCGCCACATCCACCGGGGTCTTCATCTCGTCTTTTTTGGCCGTAACGGTGATCTGCCCCAGGAATATCCCTCCCGTCGTGAGGACCTGCACGCGGCTGTTCCCCGCATCGGCGACATAGAGAAGCCCCTGTGCGACGCTGATGCCACGCGGATTGCTGAACTGCTTTGGTCCCGAGCCTTTGGCGCCGAAGCCCCGAAGGAAAGCGCCGCTTCCGTCAAAGACCTGGATGCGCCCGTTCCCCCCGTCGGCGACATAGACCGTCCCCTGCTCGTCCACGGCAATGCCCGAGGGCTTCTTGAACTGGCCGTTCTGGTCCCCCTTGCTTCCCCAGGTGAGCACGGTCTTTCCCGGCTGGTCCAGCACGATGACGCGATGGGCGTCGGAATCGGCGATGTAGATACGGTCACCGGCAAGGGCAAGGGCCCGCGGCTCGTTCAGCAGACGCTGGGGAGTTTTTTCCCCGGCCTCGCCGATCTCCCGTACGAACTCGAACTGCTGATAGGCCAATGAAGGAGACGTGAAGAGAACGAACAAGAGAAGCGGCACTGCTGCATGGGTGAAATGGCGGGAAAGTACCATGGGATCCTCCTGGTACGACCAAAACTCACCGGCCGAGGGACGACCCTCATGCGGCACGTCCCCCGTACCCGGTAATGGGGTGAATTATATCACATCTTGGTCCCTAAAATAAGAGAAATAGTTTTCCCCAAAAATAACTTGCCGAGGCGAATATGCCGGCCTGCTGGTTTGACTTTCCCGCCTTCTTTGTGTTAAGGTTAATACCGTATGCATACGCATGGAAATGTCCCTTTTCGCTCCATCCTCGCGCTGGCCGGTGTGTTCTTTCTGGCGCTTCTTTGTCCGTCCCGGTCGGCCATTGCGCGCGATCTCATCGTCGAACACAAACCGACCGATCCCAGCCATTTTTCGACCATCCAGGCGGCCATCACCTATGTAACCTCGCAGACGCCCACGACAACGAGCTTCCGGATTATCGTCGAACCCAGTCCCACCCCGTACAGCGGTCCGATCACCCCCATCAGCAACGTTCCCATCATCGGGCGCGAAATGGCCAGGGCGATCATTTCCGGAGACAGTACAGGAACGCTTATCAATGTGAACAACGTAACGAATGTTACGATCAAGAACTTTACCATCATAAATGCCGCAATTGGAATTTCTGTTGTAAACAGCTCAACGGTCGTTGTTGCCAGCAATGTATTTCAAGCGGGGACAGGCAGCACGGCTGTGTATGTGGAGAACTCTTCATCCACGCAGATCATAAACAACACGTTCTATCAAAACGGAAAAGCGGTCAGTACCAAATCCGACATCCTCATTACCAACAATATTTTTTCTACCAATGTTAATGCCGTATCAAGTTCTGTTACACTTAATCAGATAACATACAATGATTATCACGGCAACACGAACATCGGGATCACACCGGACACAAATTCCCTTCCGAACGTAACAGTGACCGATCCCGATCCGCTCTTTGTAAATCCGGCTAACCGGGATTTTCATCTCAAGGCAGGATCGCCCTGCCACAGCTACGGCGGCGGGCCGGCCGGGAACCCCAGCTACCCGAACAAGGTCGATTCAACGACCTTCGATATGGGCGCCTACGGTGGTCTGTACTCTGACACCATCCCGGTGCCGGTCCAGAGCGTTGTAGCAACAGGTTCAACGTCCACAGCGCCTCCCTACTCGATCGCCGTCAGTTGGGCGGCCGACTTGAACTACCAGGTGAAGGGCTACAAGGTCTACTACGGCTATGCCTCGGGGCATTACAACGGCAACGATGCCGTCGTTTCGGGCCAGACAGGAACCTCGCCGATCGACGTCGGTAATGTCGCCCAGTTCACCCTCGACGGGCTCAGCCCGGACGTCGCAATCCCTGCAGCGCCCGAGCTGATGGCGCCGCAGCCCCGGGACCAGGGGTTGAACCTTTTCTGGACCTCTGTTCCCGGTGCGACTCGCTATGACATCTATTATACCCTTGCCTCCGCACCATCGTTGACGTTCAGCCCGGTGAATGCAGGGAACACTACGTCATACCATCTCACGGGACTGGTCAACGGAGAAACGTACAACATCGGGGTCAAGGCAGTTTCGCAGGCGACCTACTATGTTGTCGTGACCTCCTTTACATCTACCAATACCTCCCTTCAGAACCGCGGCGTCGATTTCGAAAGTGCATATTCGGCCGAGTCGGTCGTGCCGATGGGCCCGGTGAGCGAGAGCGGCCTTTCCAACGTGGTGACCGGCCTGCCCGAGATGCTCGTCCCCTATCCGAACCTGCCGAACACGGGATGCTTCATCGCCACGGCCGCATACGGCTCGGAGAACGCCGCCGCTGTTCTGGTCCTCCGGGAGTTCCGGAACCGCTATCTCCAGACCAATGCCGCGGGACGGACCTTTGTCCGCTGGTATTATTCGTTCTCGCCCCCTGCTGCCCGATTCATCACTGAGCACCCGGCGCTGAAGCCCGCGGTCCGGATTGCACTGGCCCCGGTCGTCGCCGGCGCCTTCTTACTCACGGAAACATCTCCCGCAGTGAAGGCCTCGGCGCTGCTCCTCATGCTCGCCTTAACGGTCGTCCTGCTGTGGCGGAAACAAAGAACGGTGCCGAGACTTTTCTCAAGGAGCGATACCCGACAGCCATGACACGAACATACTTTCTTTGCATTCTTATCCTGATGTTCCCCGCGACAGCCCTTGCCGCTGACCCGCCGCAGTTGAAGCCGCACTGGTCTCTGGAGGTCAAGGGCGGATATTTTTATCCGGACGTCGACAACTGGAAGACCTACTATGGCGACGACAGGACGTGGCGCTATGCGGGAGCTTTGGCATACAAAGTGCTCAGGCAGGTTGAGTTGGGCATCGAGACGGGGTTCATCAAGGACCGGGGAGTGGGTTATGCCCCCCTGAACTCTGCAGATGCCGGCCATCTCGTCTATGCGGGGAAGGTGACCTACGAGCTGGCGCCGCTCAATGTCTTTGTGCTGTTCCGGGGAGTGTTCAGCGAGACGCAGTGGCTGGTTCCCTATGTCGGGGGCGGGTGGACAAGGATGTTCTACCGCGAGAAGGTCGAGGCCCAGAGCACGGTCCGCGGCTCAACCGATGGGTACCACGGGAGGGCGGGACTGCAGCTCCTCCTGGATGCAATTGACTCCAGGGCGGCACACAACCTTTACACGGACTACGGCGTCTTCCATACCTACCTCTTCTTCGAAGCCCAATACATCCGCGCAATGATCACGGACCTGGACGGCGTTTCGATAAACCTCGGCGGGAAGAGCTATCTGGCGGGATTCCTGTTCGAGTTCTAAACCACTTCAAATCATTTACCGCAGAGGGCGCACCAGAGATCACGGAAAAGAAGAAGGAAGACATAACGTTGATCCATCAAGATTGAGACCGTATCTTCTCAACCTCCCAGCCCGGACAAGCCGGAACCAAATCCGCCACGAAGACACAAAGGCACGAAGAATTCCAAATCTATTAGCCGCAAAGAGGCACAAAAAGCACAAAGAGTCCCATTCCCATTTGCGTCTCTTGCGTTTTTTTGCGGCAAATATTCTTTCCGTGATGAAATTCAGTTCGACACGACCTGCCCGTCCCGGATCTCGATGGTCCTTCCCGCCCGCTTCGCGTTCCCCACGTTGTGCGTCACCATCACGATCGTGTGGCCTTCCCGGTTCAGGTCCTGCAGCATGTCCATACCTGAACCCCGGTACGCATGCACACGTTCCCGAGGCAGCTTAACCGCGGATATTCCCCGCCATTTCGATGATCCCCAGGCAGTCGCTATACGCTTCATCGGCATCCTGGGCGCTGATGGTGTGAGAGCTGTACAGAACGCGGTTGCAGAGCGCCGTCAATCGTTCGATCCGGGGGGCGAGCTGCGCGAAGTCAGGCGAAGCAATGAGGCGCAGCGCGTATTCGCCGGGCGACTGCGCCTGGTGCCGCGGTGCGCCGTTGCGGGCGCACACACGTTCCATTTCCCGGTAACACTGCATGATGAATCCTGGCTCGCCTCGGCGGCGCGCTCGTCGCAGCCGCTCCCGGGCGAACGAGGGGGCCAGGTACCGCATGAGCACGGCGAGCCCGCCGAGCATCGCACACACGGCGAGGAGGAACTTCCATCCATCGGCGAGCAACCAACGCACTGCCGCGACCGCTGCATCCCTGACCGCGGCGTAGAGATGCTTGAGCATCGCCGCTGCCTCGCGAAGCAGGGCAACGAGGCTCTCGAGGAGATTTGCCCACCAGGACTCGCGGTGCTTCCGGATGGCCGCCTGCACACGGTCCTCAACATAGTTCATGACCGAGGGAAACGCGGTCAGGCGCTGCCGGGGCGGTCCAATGACGATCTCCGGCGTGGGCTCGAACGTGATCCATCCGTGGGCGGGGACAGAGACTTCGACCCACGCATGAGCGTCGAGCTTCCTCACTTCATAATATCCGGTGATGGCGTTTTTGCGATGGGCCACATACCCAGTGACCAGGCGGGCGGGCACACCGAGCGTTCTCAGCATGACGACCATCGCGGACGCGAAATACTCGCAGTGGCCCTGTCTCTCCTCGAACAGGAACCGCTCGACCAGGTCGGCCCCGGGTTCGTGCAGTATCGTGCTCATCGTGTAGCCATAGCCGGACCTGAGGTGGGACTCCACCGCGATCGCCTGTGCGAGCGGATCGGCTGTGTGGCCGGCGACCTGATGCGCAAGTTCCCGCACACGGGGAGACAGCGACGCGGGCGCCTGCAGGTATAGATCGATATCCGAAGGAAACTCCGCTCTACTGGAGGGGCGGTCGTTGACGTAGCTGATATCGGACTCCACGGAGTATACGGTGCCCGCACGAAGCCTCGCCGGAGCGTGCAGCGAGAAGTCCTGCCCCTGGTCCAACACGCTGCCCGGGAACCGCACCACGACCGGACGGTAGGCCGCGAACAGGACAGGCGGAAGTTCGGCGACAAGGGTATACGCCTGGATGACGCCATCACCCGAGAACCGCCGGTCGAGGACAAAGGCATTCTTCCGGGGCTGCGTCTTGGCGCGCTTCGCACGGGTGGACCAGACCCGGCCGTCGAAGGTGTCAAAGACTTTGCCGCGAGCATAGAGCGGCCGGTCGGACTGCAGGTACAGGACCAATTCGTCAGAAAGCACGCACGCGCCTGGCTTGGAAATGTCGAACCGGCTTTGGAAACCCTCGTAGTCGCCGGCGGACGTCGGCTGTCCGCCTCCTGCGGCGCTCCACTGCCGGAATTCGCCGTCTCCCTGGATGGTCGAACTTCTCGCATCGTGGTCTTTATCCATCCGTCCGCGGTTCGCCTCCAGTTCCCATGAGATGTTCTTGTAGTACCACCCGCCGCCGGAGGGAAAGGCCTGGACCATGGGCGCAGGCGGACGTGGAACAAAGAGATAGATAAGGACCGCGAGGCCGGTGATGGCAACGCCCAGCCAAATGCCCGTGACAGGAAGACGCATCTTCCGTAGCAGCACGTCGCGGTCGCCTCCCACGGCCCGTGAAAGTGTTTCGTCGATGTGATCCGCCATGAGAGCAAATACCATGGCCAGGACGTACACAACGATGAACACGAGAAATGACGTGCTCTTGCTGACGCTTGCCGCATAGAGCGTGAGAATGAGCGAGATAACAAAGGTGTAAATGAAGTCCCTGCGCAGGGAAAGCGTGGGGTTCCGGGCGGCCTGAATGCCGATCAGCAAAAATAGGAGCGCCTGCTCGATGCCGAAGATGATCAGAGTGGCGAGAAAGACCAGGAACGCGGACACGGCCAATCCGTCCGAAACCGCTTTGATCGCCGTGGCGCCGGTCTGGTTGTACCTCCACCCCGCGTAGAGGCCGGCGGCGGAGAAAAGCGACCAGGTGAGCACGGCCGCAAGCGCAAGGGCGTCAGGGAGCGTGCCTGCCGTAACCGCCGCGACAGCGATGGTCATGACGAGAAATGCGGCAAGATAGAGCGGCGGATACTGAACGCGGTTCATTGCGCAAACACCCCCGGAAGATCGTCACCCCTGGCGATCGTGTACACGGCCGCCGCGGAACCGCGAAGGTCGAGCAGGGCCGGCCCCACGGAGGACAGGACGCTCCTGGGCGGCATGCGGAATGATCCGTCGTCGATCACGATGCAGAGGAACCGAAGCCGCTTCGCCAGCAACAGGTTGATGCCGAGCGGAAACTCCCGATCACGCAGAACGCTCGCAGTCATGATGAGTACCGCGGTGCTGCCGTCCCGCATCAGGTCCGCAGCCCGTGTGATCGCGGCGGAATAGGGCGTCGTGCCGTTTGCCGCGACCCTGGCCAGTTCCTCGAGCAGCGCGCCGAGATGGGCCTCGCCGCGCGCGGACGGCACGATGTGCTCATGGTCGCCATAGCCGGCGAGCTGCACCGAGTGGCCGCGCCGCAGTGAGTACTGCGCGATCGAGGCCGCGATCTTGACCGCGTATTCCAGCGTGGTATCCTTCCCTTCACCGATCTCCTCTCCCCGGTGCAGGTCCAGGACAATGGTCGCCTCGGTGGCGGCGCGAACCTCGAATTCCTTTACAATGAGTTCCCCATGCCGCGCTGATGAGGGCCAGTGGATATACCGGAGACTGTCGCCCCGCCGGTATTCCCTCGTCCCGAAAAACTCCTCGCTCCCTCCCGCCTTGGAAGCGGCCTCCAGCCCGCTCATGGGTGTGCTCCCGCCCGAAACGAGCGGAAGGCCCGTGATCTCGAACACGCGGGGATATACCAGGAACGGCGTGATAGAATCGTTGCTCGCCCGCTCTGCGGTCGCGATCCCAAGAGGATACGCGGTTCGGAGGCGCAGCGGGCCGATCTGGTACTCGCCGCGCTTGAAGCAGGAAAGCCGGTACGTATAGGACCGTGAAGCCCTTCCCGGGAGCGTCGCAACGAATGTCATGGGGGACTGTTGATCGGGGCCCGCGGCGGGAAAGACGTCGACGACCTCGACCATGGAACGGGTCGTGCGTTCCTTATTGGAGATCGCGACAATGATGTCGACATCCTCGTCCTCGAACGCCGTGGACGGCAGGGTGCGTGCGACCGTGACGCCGCGGAGGGTGCGGCGGGGCAGGAGCAGCCCCAGGATGAGGGTGGCCGCGAGCAAAGCAAACATGCCATAAAGCAGATTGATCGACCGATTCCAGGCGATAAGGAAAAATACGATCGACAGCAGTGTCAGGACGTTTCGTTTATTCAGGAGCTTGCGCATTCGGGTGTTATACAGGGACGGTCACACTGTCCAGGACCTCATCAATCACCTTTTCTGCGGTCACGCCGCCAAGCCGCGCCTGCGGCCGCACGATGATGCGATGCGACAACACGGGCTTGGCAATGATCTTGATGAGCGACGGATCAACGAAGTCCAGGCCTTTTATCAGGGCCATAGCCTGGCCGGCCCGCATGAGGCCGAGCGAGCCGCGCGGGCTTGCGCCGAGCTGCAGTTGTGGATGTTTCCGCGTGGCGCTGGTGATCTCCACAATATACCGCTTGACTGCTTCGCTGATGAAGATCATTTTCGCCGCCTCCTGCAGCCGGAACAGGTCCGCTTCCGTGGCGACGGGAGCAAGGGTATGAATGGGGTGGTCCTGCATCTGCATGCTCAGGATCGTCATCTCTTGCTCGATTGACGGATACCCGATGCGGATGCGCATGAAAAAACGGTCGAGCTGTGCCTCGGGCAGCGGAAAGGTACCCTGCAGTTCGATGGGATTCTGCGTGGCGATCACCATGAACACGCCCGAAAGCGGATAGGTCGAGCCGTCGACCGTCACCTGGTATTCCTCCATGCATTCCAGAAGGCTTGATTGCGTGCGGGGCGTTGTCCGGTTGATCTCGTCCGCGAGGAGGATGTTGGTGAAGACCGGCCCGTGCCGGAACTCGAAATCGTTCTGCTTCTGGTTATAGATCGAGACGCCGGTTATGTCCGACGGCAGCAGATCGGGCGTGAACTGGACGCGCTTGAACCGGAGCGCCAGCGATCCGGAAATGGCGCGGGCGAGCATGGTCTTTCCCAGCCCGGGGACATCTTCCAGCAGCAAGTGGCCCCGGCACAGGAGCGTGACGAAGGCAAGCTCGATGACGTCGCGCTTCCCGACGATCACCTTTTCGACGTTGTCGACCATGGACGACAACCGTCCCCGGAAATCCTGCATGGTGATATCCTCCTTGATGCTCACGTATTCGAATGATAAGAACAGATGCTCGCCGGCCTCACATCAGTCCAGCAAACGATTGGAGGGTACTATACTGTGGGAAAAATTGCAAGGTGTGTGGTAGGTCATGGTCACGATCAGAAGACGCTCAGACGTGCAGGATCCGCGGAGTACAGATACGGTCATACAGAGCCAACGAAGGCGCGACGGTAGGAGGGGCCTTCCGGCCGACCTCAGTTCGACACAACCTGTCCGTCCCGGATCTCGATGGTCCTTCCCGCCCGCTTCGCGTTCTCCACGTTGTGCGTCACCATAACGATCGTGTGGCCTTCCCGGTTCAGGTCCTGCAGCATGTCCAGCACATGATCGCCGGTCTTCGTGTCCAGGTTCCCCGTGGGTTCGTCGGCGAGGATCACCGGCGGCTTGTTCACGATGGCCCGGGCGATGGCTACCCGCTCCTGCTCGCCGCCCGAAAGCTGGGATGGGAACCGGCGGGACTTTGAATCAAGGCCCACCTTCCGGAGCGCCTCCTGCGCCGTGTCCTTCGCCTTGCCGTTCATCCCCGGCTGGACGGTGAGCGGCAGCATGACGTTTTCGAGAGCGGTAAGATAGGGCACCAGGTAGAAGGACTGGAACACGAAACCCAGATACTCCCTCCGGAAGTCCGAGAGCTTGTTCGGCCCGAGGATGCCAAGGTCGATTCCGTCCACGGAAACAATGCCCGAGGTCGCATGGCTCAGTCCGCCCACCAGAGAGAGGAGCGTGCTTTTTCCCGAGCCCGAGGGCCCCATGACCGCGACGAACTCTCCGCTCTCGATGCCGAGCCAAACACCCCGCACCGCCGGATACTCTTCTTCACCGGCATGGAACTTCTTGGTCACATCCTTGAGCTCTATGAATGCCATAATTTCTCCTGACTGACCATTCTCGAATCACAGCCGGATATTTCACCGCAGAGGACGCGGAGGAAACCAACGTCAAAAACGAGTTTTTGTCTTTGTCTTAAAACCCAGGAAGGACGCCTTTGACTTCCTCAGTCTGTCTTCCCTCTGCGTCCTCTGCGGTAAGACAGCTCTTACAATGTTCTCAACGCCTCGATCGGATCGAGCCGCCCGGCACGCACCGCCGGGTAGATGCTGGCCAAAAGCCCCACGATAACCGACGCCGCGACCGCGCCCGCGGCCATGACCGGGTCGAAGACGAACTTCAGAGTGTAGGCGTTCATCAGATACGGCGCGATGAACCGCGGGCTGAGGGTCCCGATCGCGTAACCAACGGTCCCCGCGAGGAAGCTCACGAAGAAGGCCTCTATGAGAAGCACCCTGATGATATGACCGGTCCGGAAGCCGATGGCCCGGAATAGGCCGATCTCCTGCACCCGTTCCTTCACCGATGCGGTCATGGCGAAGAAAATGATCATCCCCGCCACGATCAGAAGCAGCAAAGAGATGCCGATCGAGAACCGGTGGAAGTAGTGCATGGCCTGCATCTTGAGCTCCACGGTCTCCTTCACCGCCACGGCCCGCGCGCCGGGAAGCACACCGTTCACCTGCGCCACAATGTCCTCGATCGGGCAGCCGCCGCACAGGGCGGAGAGCTCGATGAGGCTGACCGCGTTTCCTTTCTTGAACTGCCTCTGGACCGTCGCCAGGTCGGCGAAGATCAGGCCGTCGTCCTGGGACCCCGTGTCACCAAGCACGCCGGACACGCGGTAGCTGCCGCCGCCCAGTTTCACCGTGTCGCCGGCGGCGATACCCAGCTTCGCTGCCGCATCCTTGCCGATAAGGACCTCGCCGGCTTCCTGGGGCTTCATGCCCGAGGCCATGCGCCACCACTTCTTCAGTTTGAACTCGGACAGGAACTCGACTCCCGCCACCATCACCTTCGACCCCTTCACCTCGGAGACAACGAGGAGCTTGGGCGCCACAGTGCTGATGTTCTCGCGGTTCTCGATCGTTTTTACCTTCCGGGCGTCCTCGATGGTCAGGGACCGGCCGCCGGTGTTGATGGCCGAGACGGTCATGCCGCCGTAGGACAGCGGCAGGTCCTCCGTGGCCGGCAGCACCAGGATGTTCGCGCCGAACTCGTCGAGCGTATGCATCACCTCTCGGTTCATTGCGTCCCCCACCGAGGTGAGGGCCACGGCCGCGCCGATCCCCAAGGCGAGGCCCGAGACCAGGAAGAAGGTCCTGCCTTTTTTCCGGCGCAGGTTGTTGACGGCAATATCGATCAGTTTCATTCCCTCACTCCGTACTCTTTTTGGTCTTCACTCCGCACTCCACACTCCGCATTCCGCACTCAGAAGTACTTCGCGCCCGCTTCCAGATCGGTCGCCTTCACCACCAGGGTCTTCCCGTCCTGGCTGTTCTTAAGCGGGATCGGGTTGCAGCCGCCGGCGCTATGGCCGATGTCAGTGGACCTGAAACTCATACCGCAGTTATTGCAGACCATCGTATCGCCCTTCTGCCGGTAGCCGAGTTTCGCATGATAACATGCCGAGCAGGAGTCCAGGGCCGCCCGGACCGTGCCATCAGACGCTCTGAGCGCGAAGAACTCGATGTCCTTGCCGTTCGCGTTGTACACGAAGTAGCTTGCCATGCTCCCCTGGAGCGCGCTGAGATGGACCTTCACTTCACCATTCACCGCGGTTACGGCTGTATACTGCAGATGCTTGTTCCCCTCGCGAACGGCCTGACCCTGCATGGGCCGATCCATGGAGCGCGCTCGGGAAGTGTTGCTGTAGATCAGCCATCCGGCCACGACGACCGCGAACGCCACACTGATGATGATGGCCGTCTTCGGGCTCTTCTTCTCACCGGCGAGGACCCGTGCCTTCTTCTCATCATGCATGCCCATGTCCGCCCCACTCCCGCAGGCCTTGCAGAACTTCGCATCATGCTTCATTTCCAAACCGCATTTCGTGCATACCGTCATGACTGCCTCCTTTTAAATGCAAGAAAATCAAATTCAGGATCTTATTACCGCAGGGGACGCAGAGGAAGACAAGCGAGGAAGTCAAAGGTTTCCTGCCTGGGTTTTAAGACAGACTAATAAACTCGTTTTTGACGTTGATTTCCTCTGCGTCCTCTGCGGTGAAACAGGAACTTATCTTAATCCTTTGACTTTGCTTCTTGCATCTCCGTGATCGTACCGTTCTGGTACCGGAGCGATCTTGCGATCCTGTTATTTGCCGAGATATCCACCTGGATGTGGCAGCCGAAATCCGTGACCTTCGTCTCCACGGGCCCGCTCCCGTGCTTTTTGCTCCAGTAGCCTATCGCTGCATCGCGGGCAGCCGTTATCTGCGAGGCCGGTTGTTTGCCTCCTGTGCGCGTTCCCGCCTTGGGACCGCACCCGTGCTTTGCGGAACCTGTTCCGCTTCCGCCGCAGCACGCGCAGCCGGACGATTTCCGCATCTGTTCCTCAAGGGAAACACGCACGGTGGCCTTGCTGCTTATGCCCTGCAGCCACTGGTTCAAGCGGAACCCCGCGATCGTGGGATCGGATATGCCGGCTGTGATCTTTTCATCGATGAACTTCCGTAGTATAAGCCGTCGTTCCATCCCCTTCCGGAAGTTGTCCCTGCCGCCGTAGAGCGCGTTCACCTGTGCTTCGAAACTCTTTTCATCCAGACCGGCTGCGGACCGGTTTCGGGCAATGGCATCGTTCATCTCTTCCGGAGAGACCCGCACCCCGGCCTTGCGCGCCTCCTGGCAGGCGATCCGCTCGGTGATGAGGTCCGAAAGCGCTGAGTATCGCATCCGGCCAAGCGCTTCCTCCGGCACATCCTTGCCGTCCCTCGCGGACCGTATCACGGCATCCAGTTCCGCCATCGTTATTTCCTCGCCGTTCACCACAGCGACGACGCCGCTCGGCAGCATGAACTTGTAATACCCCATACCGGCGGCGGCGAGCAGGACCGGCACCAGCAGCAGCGCGAACCAGTAAGGCTTCAACCGCATCACCGGAACCCTATCAGGCAGCACGGTCAGGGAACTCCCGCAGCCGGCGCAAAAGACCGCATCGGCGTCATTTGATTGTTTGCATTTCCCGCAGTTCATGCTCGTACCTCCCGAAAATCCAGCTACCGGAGGAGAATAAAGCAAAACCGCTGCCAAAATGATGAATTGCGGGAAATCAACTGGATAGATACGGTAAGCTTGACAGGCAGGGAACAGGCTGTGTGATATGATACAGCGGCAA
>CAYILT010000038.1:0-18657 GCA_964364055.1 uncultured Nitrospiraceae bacterium
CTATGGAGGCGGTCAAGATCTGTTGTCAAATTTATCAGCCCATCTTTTTTCATATAATTCCCAACTACCTTCTTTGCATCACACACTTTCAGAAGGAAATATACAAATTGGGATTCTTCTTTGTCTTGATCGATGATCGAAGAACATCTCTCATCTTTCTTCCCGACTAAGATTAAATAGTCCCAAGACTTTTTGCCCCCACGTCCATAAATGTAGTTCCAAGTCCATCGCTTAACCTCAGATTTTTTTCTATTAGCATAATTGGCATTACTATATTTAACCTCAGCTGTTACAGTTTTCCCTTTCCTTGTTAATTCTAAGTCGTACGGTTTTCCATTTCCAGGAAGTTTACCTTTTAACAATTTTGCAAGAAACTTTTCAGCATCTGATCCTTTAATAACAGTTGGCAAATTACCATTGAACTTATCTATCTTCATCTGCAATTTTTCAATTGTTTTGTCCCGTTTTGCAATTATTTTGTCCCGTTTTTTACAGCCAAGGCATTTTACGATCATGTCATCTCCATAGAATTACGATTTGCCAACATGGGAAGGTTTGACACCTTCACTAAAATGGCTTATTTTATAAGCAGTTTTTGCATTTTCTTAATATCATAGACATCGTCCTTTTTCCGGTGAATGATTCTATGACAGTTCGAGCAGACAACCGCCATATCCTTCTGCGGGTTTATTTTAGTATCTTTCTTCAACGTACTAACTGGCTTCTTGTGATGCACTTCGATAAATCCGTTGCCTCGATCGCCATACTTCTTTTGAAAGTCGAACCCACATACCATGCATTTCGTGCCATGAATGTATATCGACATCTTTCGCAATCTATGATTCCGTTCATACTTCACAGAATATTTAGCTTGTTTCTTACCTTCAAAGTACTCCTGCTCTTTCAAATCCATATCCATCATAGCTTCCATCTCTGCGGCCTCGTCCACTGGCGGTTCCGAGACCTTAACTTTTTTTGCACCCGCCTGAGACAATCGCGTCTTTATCAGATCAAAGGTTTTTTCGTGAATTTGCTTCACACATAAACCTCTCTTGGAAAGCATATTTAGTTCGATGACCTGGACGCGTTATGTTCAAGCTTTTCTTTGACCGGTAAAAATCAGATTGTAGCTGACCGTAACCACCAAAGCGACGGTTTCTAAATGCAGCGATGATCCAGTCGCCCTTTTTTATCTGCCTCATTTTATTAATATTTTGCACAACGTTGTTCATATCATTCGGATAGTCCTGGGCAGCCAAACCAGATTGAACCATTTTCCCCCAGTATTCTTTCGAAAATGAGTCTAGCATTATTAGAAAAAGCCAGTAGTTTAGTTTCGTTTTTGACATCGTTGCCTCCATGGTATGGAACAATGTTATTTATATGCGGCAATATGCGCAATAGGAGTGAAATCAAATACTTTAAGCACTTCTGAGCGTTCATAGAGGGTAATAGAGATGTACTTACTAAGAGCACTGGTGACCAATGCTATGGCATAGTCCTTGTCACTTTTCAAGATTCTCAGCTCGCGCTCCGTAATGATAAATTGATGTTTGTTGCCTTTGACTCCCTTAACCTCAACATGACATTCATTGGATCCCTTGCTACACAGCAGATCATATCCGAAATTTCTTGAAGATACATCCTTAACGCTATAACCACCATTTTTATAGAACCGTTTAGCTCGCTTCATAGCGGCTTGTTCAACTATTTTGTTGTCCTTCGCAGAGCCAAAACCTGCGCCCTGCATAGATTTTTCTAAACGTTTCTTTGTGTTTCCTATGTCTTTTGGTGTGGGTTTTTTAGTCTTAATACCGGATTTTCTTGCTGCAGCGATCAGTCTTTTGGCATCTTTATCAGATATCGCATAGAGTGTTTTGATTTGCCCAGACTGCAAAGCTGGTATTTTGTTAATCTGAGCATCAGCTTTTTTGAGAGGCCGGATCTTTGCTCGTATCAACTCCTCAGGCTTGAGCATCAATTCATCGTTTTTGCTCCAACCTGTCACTTTAGCGAGCCCAACCAGCTCATTTCGATTTGACTGGCACGCAATGATAATGTGACCTTTCTTTGCATCCGCGAGTCTCGGATTCTCTTTTTGCGACCCCCACGCCTTCGTCTTTTTATCAGCATAAACATAGTCCCAATCACCATGATAATGTTCCTGATGTGTATTACATTTATATATCCAATACACTGATCACACCCCCTAAGAAAATAGCACGCCTAATTAATTTCTTCGCGCTTTTTAATCAGCTTCACACTGCAATCCGTCTCTGTCTCTGCAAATCGAAGTATCTGCTTTGACTGCTTTGCCGCAATCTCATCGCCTTCAACCAGTTTGCCCAGTTTCGACAAGCTGAGTGTAGACACCTCTTCCCATACCTTTATCCTTTTCAATAACGCTTCAAGATTATCTCGACCTTCCGCCCCGGAACGCGGGAATGTAAGATATTCAGACTCTATGACTTTCAGCAGGAAATCCCTGCCGGTAATATTCGTAATCCCTTCTTTCTCCGCGTACTTAATCGCAGCCTCATCGAGAAGGGCCAGCTCATCCTGCAATTCTTTCTCTTGCTCCCTCAGTTCAGCGATCTGCGCCTTGATATCTGCGTACTTGTTCACCAGGGCAACGCCCTTGTCCTTGAGGTATTTATTGACAGGCAGTGAGGACACTTTGGCTTCATGCTTTTTCGCCGGGCAAAAGTCCGGGTATTCGCACCAATCACAAAGCTTAGTCTCATTTGGGGCGAACTTGGTTTCCTTTTCAACGGTTTTGATAAGAGAGACGACCTGTTTCTTGAGGTCAGTGATCTGCTTTTCGGTCCTCGTTGACGTGATCTCTTTGTCGAAGAGCAGGTAATGCCACACAAGCTTTATGTCTCTGGCGTCGCGGAACTTCTGACGGATGCCGATCTGATACAGGGCAAGCTGGCGGTCGCTATCGAATTTTTCGTCCGGTGGTAATGTGGCAGAAGTCTTGTAATCGTGGATCTCGTACCGGCCTTTGCCGCTATAGCTTACGCGGTCGATATATCCCCGGAAGGAGTAATCGTCGAGCTTGAAAACGACGAGGCTTTCCGTGGCAAGGGTGGTTGACTGGTTGAAGGGGTGGTGTCTGCGGTAATAATTCTGAATAGCCGCTGTGCCGGCTTGCTTATAGTGGTCCCTGGTAAACTCTTTTCGCACGATCACAACATGCTTGTGCCAGTTCTTGTTCCATACTTCCTTGTAGAACCCGAGTAGGTCTTGGAGGCTGTTCAGCTTTGTGAGGACCAGCTCCTTGTGCAGCTTTTCAAGCGTCTCGTGAACACGCTTGCCGAGGAAGGCCTCGATGCCTTCTTCTTCTCCGCCTTCAAGCCGCACCTTGTCGATATACCGCAGCTTGTACTGATGAGGGCAGTTTTCGTACGTTGCGAGTCTGCTGTGGGAGTAGATCGGCATGATCAGTTGAGAACGCTACTTCACCAAGCGGATGGAAATCTTCAACCCTTCCTTTGCAAGGGCCTTGATTATCGTTTTCCATACGGTGTCGGCAAGCGCGACGGCTCTTAGCGCTTCTTTTTGATTAATTCTGTTCTCTCCCGGATAACGTGTCGTGATGGCATACGTCCGCAGTATGGTTGCCGCTTTCCGGATGTCCTTCGTCCAATCCTCAGAGGAAGGGCAGAGTTCCAGGAGTACGGCAAGATCATGGGTGTAAGGGAAATCGATCTTATTGAAAACGAGATATGCCTTGAAACACTTCTCGGCGCATTGCTGGGCGTGGTAGGATATCAGTTTGTAGGGCGCTGCACTTTTGAGTTTGAAGGCATGACGGGCAAGGCGCAGGTCGTCGTCAGCGAGCCGCAGCCATTCCTCTGTTTTCTTTTTTACCGCGCTGCCGCTTCCGCTCATATAACAACCTCCCTTCCTTCGAGACATACCGCGCGATTGTTCCCGGAATATCCTTGTCCACCTCGAATTCATCCGGTGTGACAATAACGATGTCTTTGGGAAATCCCAGATCATCTAACGCGATGGCCATCTCTGTCATCATTTTGATACGATTTTTTCGCTTCACATCGGCCGTAATAACAAGAAGGTCCACGTCGCTGTGTCGATCAGCAGTCCCGCGCGCATAGGATCCGAACAAAATAATTTGGTCGGGATGGAACTGGTTCGCCAAACGCCTGGCTGCTTCCTGTATTATCTGCTCACTAATCATCGTCGAAATAGCCCTCCAGGCCGTACAACTGCGTTGATAATAGTATAGATACCGTGGAAATGCAAGCATCGATAGCCGCGAAATTTATTACCAGCGTCCCTTCCCGCTCGTTCGTCTCCATCCGCATCTCTGCTATTTCCACTTTCCGTATGGCTTCACTTCGAGCATCCGGGTCCGCTTTTTCCCGTCGAATTCCCAGCCCCACGCCAGACCTTCACCCTCAAGGCTGTGGAAAATGATCCTGCCGCCTTTCCCTGCGTAGCGTTTGATCCAGTTCGCTATAGCCTCATCCCGTCCCCATTTCGCGTCCTTTGCCGGAACCGTATCATACTCGTCAGGAAGATAGGGGTCCGCGCCCTTCGGATCCGCCCGGAAACTTAAAAACCTCTCGTCGTCCACGATCGCCAGGCTTAAAAAGTATCGAAGGATTTCATTCCGCACGGATCGGTAGTTCGAGATAGCGCGCCGTGCAGCCTCAAAGCGGTCTTCCCTGATCGTCACGCCCGAGATATGCAGTCTTGATCGGTTGCCCATGGTGTACCCTCCGGTGCTGCTTCGATCGCCGCGGTTCATTGGTCCGCGTTTTCCGCCAGAGTCGTCTTCTTCCACCTGCCTGCGCTTTTATGATGTTCGATCACAACGCCTGAAGGTTCGATCTCGAGGTAGGCCCTGTTCCCGCCGTACGCCCGGCACATACCGCAGTCGATGTCGATCAGCTTGAGCCCCCTTGCATGTTGCACCCGCCCCTGCCGGGAGGGCGTATGGCCGAAGACCTGCGGGATGTCGTAGGCACGGAGCGATCCTTCGATCCGGGTATAGTCTCCCCAAAAGATGCCGCCGCTCTCATGCGGTCCGCCCCGCTTCCGGTCCACGTGGAAAATGGGGTGACTCTTCAGATCTTTCGACCCGAGCGCATTGATCAGCGCCTTGTTGATGCGGTCCGCAAGCGTCTGCAACGCGGCTTGTTCTTTCCGGGAGCCCGGCCGTCCGGGAGCGCGCTCCTCCTCCAAAACATGTCTGACGGAGGAACGGAGTCCCGCATGGGTATACAACCGAACGCCGTCGGTATACGCCGCCGCGAGGTCCTTCGCAAGGATTTCCTTTCGGAGCTCGCCTGCCAACCGCGCGGGCTCAGCAAAGTTCGCGTAGGAATATTTACCCTGCAACAGCCTAAGCTCATGGTTGCCGCAGAGCCTGACCACCTTGCCGCCTTCCGGCTCCGCCTGTTCCTGGAGCTTCCGCAGCAGCGCCATGGCTTCGACGGACTGCGGCCCCCGGTCGATCACATCTCCCGTCTGAATGAGGACCGCACGGCCGCCCGCCCAATCATCCCTGTTATCGATCAAACCGGAATGACGGAGCACCTCCCGCAGGCCGGCCAGCTCCCCGTGCACATCGCCGACAACAATCTTTCGTGCCCTTGTTGTATTCATATTTTATCTCCTCCGATCGACGTGCGACCGGATCAGCAGCAAGACCGTCGGCTTGTCGTTCCGGCCGTCATCGCCGCCATCTTCATCCAGGACCTTCAGAAATTCAGTCAGATGGGGGTCTTCGGGAAATATTTCCAATCCCTTCCGGAGAAGGCCCCGCGCATCGTCTGTCCAGTCCAGCTCCAGATAGGCGATGGCCAGATTGTGGTACAGACGGCTGTCGGTGACCGGAAACTTCCGGATGCCCTTCCGCGCGATATCGATCGCGTCAGTGAGCATGCCCCGGTCATGGTAGGCGCAGAACAATCCATTGTATGCATCCTCAAAATCCGGATTCACCTCCAGACACGCCTGAAAGGAAGCCATCGCGTCCTCGGGCCTGTTGCAGAGCAAGCTACAGTACCCGATTTGCGAACGGCACATGACGGCGAAGTTCGGGTCGGGACCCGGACAGTCCTCCGCTTCCCGGGCAAGCGTCCGGTAGATCTCCGCCGCGTCCTCGTAGCACGTGAGCTCATAGAGCGCATTGGCGCAGCTCAGAGCATACTCCGGGCGGTGCGGGTCTAGCAGTCGTGCGCGCTCGAAGTATTCAAGCGACTGCACGAACAGACCCTTCACATGGTGCCAGTTCCCCATGGCAAGCAGCAAAGGCGCCGAGTCCGGGTGAGTAGCCAGCCCTGCATCCAGGAGCCTTCTGGCCTCGTCGCTTCGGCCAAGGCCCTGGTCGAGCGCCCAGGCCATGCCGATGCATTTGCTCTGGCCGCTGTTCCGCCATGGGACCCGGACGAGTTGATCGAACGCCTTCTTGAATGCGCCGCAGTGCAGGAACTCCCAGGCAAGGTCCATCCGGACCCGGCAGACCTCCCGCCGAACGTGCCGCCGGGATGCCGCCGTGCGGGCGCGGCAAAGCTTTCCCTGCGCCTCGCGGAGCTCGTCCTCCATGCGCTCGATCGCGCTTCTTCTATCCGTGAAAAAGAGGTCGGACGCGCTGTTCCCCGGATTGATCGTATTCATGCCTATAGTATATGACAGGACCTCCCCCAGGGAGTGTCCTATGTTAAAATCAGTAAGAAGTGAGAAGGAAGAGGTAAGAATATAAACGTAGGTCAGTTAATACAGGCGAGCGATTCTCTTTGCTTCTTCTTTGATAAGCGTGCGAAGGCTCTTCGGCTTAATCACCTCCACATCTGACCCATGGCTGAGAATTTCCATCGTGATCTCAGTGAAACTGGATACAGGGAAGGTTAATTCGAGTGACCCGTCTTTGAGAAGTTTTTCTTTTTGGTCTTTGTGCCACATTTGACCTTTGATCCAGCGTGATTTCCACGGGGTAAACCGGAGCGTGACAGTATATTTCGGCTTCCCTTTGAAAATGCCGAATGCTGACTGTAGATGCTTCTGGATATCAAAGTTTGCCGGGATGCGGAAGGTCTCATCCAATACCCGCGTGTCTTTCATCCGGGCGAGCACGAAATCGCGCAGGTCTTCACGCTCATGGCACCAGGCGATAAGATGCCACGTTCCCATGTAGTTGACCAGGTGGTAGGGGTCCACAGTTCGCGCGGTTTCTCTGTTTGAAGCAGGTGAATAATAGTTGAACGCAAGACTTCTTTTCTTGAGGCAGCCTTCCAATGCCGAAGTAAAGCAAGCCTGAGGCGCGGGCGTGTTGCCGATGAGCTGCAATGATACGGCATTTTCAACAGATTTGTCGGGGACATGCTGCTGGAGGATGGCGGTTATTTTCTGTAGTATCGACGCAATGTCGTCACCGGCATGGCCGCCGCTTAGATCATGAAGCACTTTCCGGGCGAACAGAAGCGCGGTGAGTTCCTCGGAGGAAAGCCAGGTCAGTGGAAGATTGAAAGAGCCATTAGTGTAATAGTAGCCCTTTCTGCTCTTATCGTATACCAGCGGGCATTTAAGCCTGTCCCCCATGAACTCGATGTCCCGCTGCGCGGTCTTGACGGAAAGTTCAAACTTGGTTGCAAGCGAGCTGGCGTTGGGATACGTACCTTTCCGTATCTCGGCATCGAACCAGACATATCGCTCATAAATAATTCTGCGGGCCATATTATCACCAAACGTCTTAAAGCAATGTAATGGAACACAATCTCATTCAATAGGTAATGACGGAGCGGGGTTATCTCAAAAGCCCGACCGGGCGTTCAGGAAGGGATTCTCGCGGCGTTCCTCGCCGATCGTGGACTGCGGTCCGTGCCCGGAGAGAACCACCGTTTCATCAGGGAGGGTCATCAAGTGCTCTTTGATGGCCGTGATGAGCGTCGTCAGATCGCCGCCCATGAGGTCGGTCCTGCCGATGGACCCGGCAAAGAGCGCGTCCCCGGTGAAGACCACACCATCCCCTGCAAGAGATATCCCTCCTGCCGAATGCCCGGGGGTATGGAGTACCTTGAGCGAGACAGCACCGGCCTTTACGACATCACCATGCTTCACGAACCGGTCCGCCTTGGGTGATGATGGCGCGGTCATGCCGAACATTCTGGCCTGGTTCGCCGTGACCCCGAGAAGTTTGCTGTCCCCTTCGTGGATCAGCAGTTCTGCGCCGGTGGTTTCCTTGAGGATCTTGTTCGCGCCCACGTGGTCAAAATGGGCGTGGGTATTGATGATATACTTGACCTTGAGTCCCTTGCCGTTGACCAGATGGAGAATGTCCTGTGCATCGTCGCCCGGATCGATGACAATGGCATCCTTGGTCTTCTCGTCATAGACGATGTAGCAATTCACCTGCAGCGGCCCTACGACCAGTCTTGCTAATTGCATCTTGTTATTTCCTTCCCCATGAAAAGAAAAAGACAACCAAAGAATCAGGAGAATAGATAACGCCGTCGAGATCACCACAACAAGATCTCTTACTCCGTGTCCTCGCCTAGAGGCGCCTACTTTTGGCCGTGCCTCCGTGGTGGAATTGCTCATTTTGCTTCTAGCTTCAGCAGCTTCTTCTTCATCTCCAGCCCCCCGGAGAACCCGCCCAGCGTACCTGCCGAGCTGATGACCCGGTGTCAGGGTATCAGGATCGGGACCGGGTTGGCGCCCAGCGCCTGGCCGACCGCCCGGGCTGCTTTCGGGTTTCCTATCTTTTTCGCGATCCATGCATAGGACCGCGTCTCGCCATAGGGGATCGCTGCAGCAGCCTTCCAGACCGCCCGTTGGAAGGGCGTATAATAACTCAGGTCGAGCGGCAGGTCAAATGCTACGCGTCTGCCTGAAAAGTACTGCTGAAGGAGTTTTATCGTTTTCTTACTATCACGGTCAGATGATCGCGACACTGCTGCCTTCGACATTTCGCGTTTCATGCTTGCCAGTTCGCTCTTCGCTGTCTTCTGAGACCCCCGGGGTAGAACGATCCTGCATATCCCCTTCTCAAAAATACCCGCTCCAGCCCACCCAAGCGGGGTGGAGAATATTGTTTTTTTCATCTGGCCCCTCCTCCTGCCTTTTCGCTTTTCGTCTCCTTGTCTCCTTGTCTGAATTTACTGTCTCTTTGTCAGTTTAACTGTCTCCGCGTCCCCGTGTCGATTTTTTTCGTTCCGCTTGTCCCTCTGTCCCCCTGTCCGACTTTACCGTCCCTGACTTTCAATCCGCAATCCGCAATCCGAAATCCGCAATTTATGAAGTCTCCCCGTCACTGCGTCCGCCTTTTCTCCTGATCATTCCCCACAGGAAGCTGAGCTCCTCGCTCCGCATGACCCACATGGCGAGGACATAGAAAACCACGCTCACGGCCATGCCGCCGGCAAGCCATTCAACCTTGTACAGGGTATTCCCCGGCGAGTCCCACACCGGATTCCTGCTGATCCACCAGCCGATGGCGCCCATGACGATCGAAGCGGGAACGATCTTGAGGAGCGACGTGAATATCCGCCTGCCGTCCATGCGTCCGATCTTCTTGCGAAGCCGTTTCGTAAGAAGAGCGATATTCAGCATAGCGGCAAGTGAGTTCGCCAGTGCAAGGCCCCCGTGCTGCAGCGGCGTCTGGATGAGAATGACACTGAGGATGATGTTCGTGGCCAGCGCGAGTATCGCGATCCTGACCGGGGTCTTCGTGTCCTGAAGAGAGTAGAACGCCTGCGATAGCACCCGTACCCCGGCGAATGCCCAGAGCCCAACGGCATAATAGAGGAGCGCCGAAGCCGTGCCGAGCGTGGACATGCGGTTGAATTCGCCGTGCTCAAGCAGGAGGTTCACAATGGGGATCCGGAGCATGATAAGGCCTGCCATGGCCGGGAACATGATAAAGAACACCAGCCGGAGGCCCAGGGACAGGGTATCGCGGAAATTATCCATCTCCTGCTTCGCCGCCTGGACGGACAGCGTCGGGAGCACGGCAGTGGCGATGGCCACGCCGAAGATCCCCAGCGGAAAATGGATGAATCGCATGCCGTAGAACAGGAAGGTGATGCTCCCGGTGGCCAGGAACGATGCCAGGATGGTGCTGATGAAGATATTGAGCTGGGTCACCGAGGAGCTGAGGAACACCGGGATCGCCAGCTTCCCGATCTTCCGGACCCCGGGGTGGCTCGGTGCGAACTGGGGCTTCAGCATCATCCCCTGCTTCCGGAGGCCGGGAAGCTGAATGAGAAACTGGCAAATTCCGCCCAGCACCACGCCGATGGCTGCCCCCATGATGGGCTCCGGCATCCTGGGCGCCAGAAAGACCACGGAACCGATGGTCATGATATTCAGCATCACCGGCGACAGCGCCGGATACAGGAACGACCGGAGCGAATTGAGCATTCCCATGGCCAGCGCCGCGAGGCCGATGAACAGAAGGTACGGGAACATCACTTGCGTGAGCGTGGCGGCCATAAGGAACTTTTCCCGCTGGTTCTCGATCTTCCAGCCCCAGGCGATGGCCTTCACGATATAGGGCGCAAAGATGATCCCGATGCCGGTAACGATCACCAGGATGACCAGGAGCCGTGCGAATACGGCATTCGCCAAATGACGCGCCTCTTCCTTCGTCCCCTTCGTCAGAGTCTCGGTGAAGACCGGGATGAAGGCCGCTGACATGGAACCCTCTGCCAGCAGCTCCCTGAGCAGGTTCGGAATGCGGTACGCCACGTAGAAAGCGTCGGCGGCGGCGCTGGTGCCGAAGGCCCACGACATCACCATGTCCCGCACATACCCCATGATGCGGGAAAGGAGCGTCGCCGCCCCCACCACCCCCGCTGCCTTTGCAACCTTGATGTTCTCAGACATGATCGATCACCTGAACAAGCGCCATCGTTTCGCCACAGACGTCACCGAGAAGAAAGTTGCTGCCTTTCTCTGTGTCTCTGCGTCTCCGCGGCAAAACATTGCGTTCTCTCTTTTCGGTTATATTGCCCACTCTAACAAACTTTCCCCGGCATGAAAAGGGTTAGTTTCAGCGACCTTCCCGTTTTTTCCCTTGACAGTAAGCTGTTGTTTATGTTAAAAAGACAGCCTGTTTAATTATTTCAAGGAGGAGTACCGTGGCATCACACAAGTCAGCTATCAAGAGGCAGAAGCAGGACCTGAAAAAGCACGAGAGAAACAAGTCCGTGAGATCCATGCTCAAGACCCTGTCCAAGAAGGTCGAGCAGGCCGTTGAAGCAAAGAGCGCCGATACCGCGAAGGACGCGCTGGTCAAGGCCATGAAGGCCTATGACAAGGCCGCATCCGCCGGCATCGTCCATCGGACCACCGCTTCCCGCAAGATCTCCCGCCTTTCCACCAAGGTCGGCAAGATCGGCGCTGCGTAGTTAATAAACCCGAAGGTACGAGGGTAGGAACGTGGGAAGGTAGGGGGATGACCTCTTACATTCTTACCTTCCTCCCTACTACCCTATACCCCGCACAGTCTCATGATCATACGCTCCAGCACCAGCCTTCCGCCGATACCGCTTGATTTCATTGCCTTGTCCGCGTTCAGCAGTACCTCGAAGATCTTTTCCAGCTCCGCCAGGGAGTAGCTCCGCACCTGCTCCCTGAACGCTGCCGCCTGATGGAAGATCACCGGGGGTCTGAGCTTCTTCATGCCCTCATCAAGTCCCATCCCGGCGAACTCCATGGCCTTTACCTGCATGAGCCGCCGGAAGTTCCACGCGATCGAACCCAGCAGTCCGACTGGCGCCTCCCCTTCCTGGACCAGACGGGAGAGGATGAGAAAGGCCTTTTCCCTGTTCTTTGCCCCCAGCGCTGCCGCAAGATCAAAGGGCGTATACTCACGGAAATCCCCCACCACCGCCTTCACGTCGTCATAGGTGATGTTCTTCCGGTCCTTGATGTAGATGGTCGCCTTCCGGAGCTCGTTCGTGACGGACTGGAGATCGTTGCCCAGTATCTGCCACACGTACTGCGCGGCATCGCGCTGGATGGACAGTCCACGCTGCCGGGCCCAGTTGTCGATCCACGGCAGGATATCCCGGTCGAGGACCGAATAGAACCGGACGACGGCCCCGTTGGCCTCGACGAGCGCGGTAACCGCTTTTTTGTCATACCGGGGCTGGTTCGCGATCATGAGCAGACAGGTGGTGGGAGACGGTGATCTCAAATAGGAGACGAGCTCTTCAAGGTCGGCCGCCTTGAGGGCCTCGATCTCCTTGGCGATCACCAGGCGCCGCTCGGAGATGAACGGGAAGGTCTGGGCGAGGTTCACGATCTCGTTGCCCGACGACCCCTTGCAGTAGACCGTATTGAAGTTGAAGTCCCGGGCGCCGGGATCGACCGCCTTGCTGATGATCAGGTCGACGGCCTCCTGGATCAGGAACTCTTCCTCGCCGAAGAACAGGTAGAGGGGAAGCAGCTTCCCCTGCTTCAAGCTCTTGATAAGGTCTTCATACTTCGTCATCGATCAGAATCCTTCCAGCACCCTGCTTCTGAGCGTCCAGGCGATGTCCTGGCCCGCCTTTTTTAAGGCTGATTCCTTCGCGATCTTGGTGACACGAATGTCACCGATGGTCACCGGATAATCAGAGATGAATACGGCTTCGATGTTATTCTCCCGCCACAAGGTCTTTTTTGCCCTAAGGTCCTCGAGGGTTGCATTCACCACGATCCGCACCTTGTACTGCTGCACAAAGGCGTTCGCCGTGAAGGAAAGCGCCGCCACTTCATATTTCACGACAGTTCCCCGGAGCGCGAGGTCGGCCGCCTCCACGTCCACGATCCGGAGCCTGCCATCCGCAATGAACTCGTCCACGACCGCCTTGGTAACTTCCAGATCGACATAGGGTTCATTGGTATTATTGATGAATGCGGGAACAGCGATGGTCTTTGCCCCCTCGGGCACAAGCGATCCCTTCCCGGAGAGCCGGTAACCGCAGGAGGACATCGCCATGAGCAGTATGGCAAGGATGATGATGCTGTTATTGTTTCTCTTCCGCATTTCGTTCACCCCGTTAGAGATCAAGCAAGGACAATGGATTCTGAATTGCGCTATCGCCCACCTATCTTAATTACTCATTCTGTAATAATGAATCTCTAACGGGGCAAGCTCCACCTTCCGTAATGTTTTTCTACACCACAATGTTCACCAGCTTCCCCTGGACCACGATGACTTTCTTCGGCGTCTTGCCGGCAAGGTGTTCCCTGACCTTGCCCTCTGCGAGGGCCGCCGCTTCAATGTCCTTGTCGGGAAGACCGGCGGGCAGCGTGAGCTTGCTCCTCACCTTTCCGTTCACCTGAACGACCACGGTCACCTCGGTGGCAACAAGCGCCCCGGCGTCAAAGGACGGCCAGGCCGTGTTGGCGACACTGGTGGTGTTGCCGAGCGACTCCCAGAGCTCCTCGGCAACGTGAGGGGCAAACGGTGCTATCAGCAATATGAGCGCTTCGATGGCGGAGCGGAGCACCGGCAGTTTGTCCCCGGAAACGCCTTTTGCGGTAAAATCATACAATTCATTCACCATCTCCATGAGCGCCGCTATGGCCGTATTGAAGTGGAACTCCCGTTCGATGTCCTCGGTCACCTTTTTGATCGTGAGATGGGTCTTGCGGTAGAGCGGGTCGCCCTTCGCTTCACTTCCCGCCGGTTGTACAGTTCTGATCTGACCATGATATTTGTACGCAACCGCCCAGACCCGGTGGAGGAACCGGTATGCGCCGTCAACGCCCTGGTCGTTCCACTCGAGGTCTCGCTCCGGCGGCGCGGCAAAGAGCGAGAACAGCCGTGCCGTGTCAGCGCCGTACTTGGAGATAATAAAGTCCGGGTCCACCACGTTGCCCTTGGACTTGCTCATCTTGGCGCCGTCCTTGATCACCATACCCTGGGTCAGGAGGTTCTGGAACGGCTCATCGCCGTCGAACAGGCCGAGGTCCCTGATCACCTTGGTGAAAAACCGGGCGTAGAGCAGGTGCAGGACCGCATGCTCGATGCCGCCAATATACTGGTCGACGCTCATCCAGTAGCCTGCCGCTTTCTTGTCGAAGGGGGCCTTGTCAAATTTCGGAGAACAGTAGCGCAGGAAATACCACGAAGAATCCACGAAGGTATCCATCGTGTCGGTCTCGCGCCGGGCGTTTCCGCCGCATTTCGGACAGGTCGTGTCCCGGAATGACGTGGACTCGGCAAGAGGGGAAAGACCCTTGCCCGTGAGCTCAACGTTTGTCGGAAGGATCACCGGGAGGTCCTTTTCGGGTACCGGCACGGTCCCGCACCGTTCGCAGTAGATGATCGGGATCGGCGTCCCCCAGTACCGCTGGCGGGAGATGCCCCAATCGCGGAGCCGCCAGTTCACCGTGCGCTTGCCGATAGCGCTCTTCTCGATGAATTCGGCGATCCTGTCCTTTGCCGCGGTGTTCGCAAGGCCGTCGAACTGGCCCGAGTCGGCCATGATGCCGTCCTCAACATAAGCCGATCCCATGGTCCCGGCGTCAAGGCTCCCTTCCCGGTCCTGGATAACGACCCGCAGGGGAAGTCCGTACTTCTTTGCGAACTCAAAATCCCGCTGATCATGGGCAGGGACGGACATGATGGCGCCGGTCCCGTAGTCCATGAGCACGAAGTTGCCGATCCAGACGGGGACCTTTTCGTTATTGAGCGGGTTAACGGCATAGGCGCCGGTGAAGATGCCTTCTTTCTCCTGATTCTCGTCGGTGCGCGCCGCCTTGTCCTCGCCCATGATCCGCTGGCAGAAGGTCCGGACCGCATCGGCCTGCTGTTTTCCCTTGATAAGCGCCTCCACCATGGGGTGCTCGGGCGCGATGCTCATGAAGGTGACGCCGAACAGCGTGTCCTGGCGCGTCGTGAAGATCGTGAGTTTTTCACCGGAGCCTTCCACGATGAAGTCCACCTCAACGCCGGTGGACTTGCCGATCCAGTTCCGCTGCATCGTGAGCACGCGCTCCGGCCAGCCCGGTAGCTTGTCGCAATGATCGAGCAGTTCCTGGGCATAGGCCGTGATCTTGAAGAACCATTGTTCCAGTTCCCGGAACGTCACGACTGAGCTGCAGCGCCAGCAGTTGCCCTCCTCCACCTGCTCATTGGCAAGCACGGTGTTGCATGACGGGCACCAGTTCACGTACGAGCGCTTTTTGTACGCTATCCCCTTCTCGTACATCTTCAGAAAGAACCACTGGTTCCAGCGGTAGTAGTCCTCGAGGCAGGTGGTCACCTCGCGGTCCCAGTCATAGGAGAGGCCCATGCGCTTGAGCTGCTTGTCGCGCATGAACGCGATGTTCTCCAAGGTCCACTGCGAGGGATGGATACCGTGCTTGATGGCCGCGTTCTCCGCCGGCAGGCCGAAGGAGTCCCACCCCATGGGATGCAGCACGTTGTAGCCTCTCATCCGTTTGTACCGCGAGACCACATCGCCGATGGAATAGTTCCGCACATGGCCCATGTGGATCCTGCCCGATGGATAGGGGAACATTTCGAGACAGTAGTACTTGGGCCTTGACGCGTCCTCAGTGACCTTGAAGGTCTTATGAGCCGCCCAATGCTGCTGCCATCGCTCTTCCACGTTCTTCGGGTTATAACGTTCGTCCAAACAAAACCTCCAGGCATTGCAAATTGCAAATTGTAAATATCAAATTGGAAATCTATTTCTGCTTCTTGGCGGTAACGACTGATTTTGCAATGATATTGCCCAACTGACGAGTCTCGTCGATCAAACCTGCTACACCATGTTCTTTCATGATCTGTGCTTTATCGATCAGTCTGAGCCAAAACAATGACTCTCGCAATTCCTTGAGAACGATGAGAACGATCTGAAGTTTATGAAGAAAATCCGCCCTGCTCTGAGCGCCCCGCGCTTCTTCGTAATTCGCCCCAGATGAAGTGCCCGAGCGTAAAAGTTGGCCAGCGATCTCACGCCCTGTGGCTGTCCTTCTCAATATCGTAGTAATCTTCACGACATCCGCCGCATACGATAAAAAGCGCTCCGAAAGCTGATCCGCCTTGTTTTCCATTTACATTTTCCAATTTACATTAGGTTTGTCTTAACAATTTGCACTTTGCAATTTCCAATTTGCAATTTCCAATGCAGTCGCCGTTAAGAGCTAATCCTGCTTTTCACGTACTGCTCTATGACCACAATGGATTTCGCGTCAAGGCCCAGGAACTTGGCCCCGTAGTGGAACCGCCCCGCATCGGTCCTGTCCACCCGCACGATAAGACATTGGGCTTTGACCTCTGCGTGCGCAATGTTGAACGAGCAGGCTAACTTGTCGCCTTTGTTCAACTCTCGCCTGGTTTCCAGGAGCATTCCGGAAATGCTGATATTATACGACGTGGCGATGAAGGAGGCGTCCTGTTGCCGGCCTGCCACGGAAATGCGCAGGAGCACCCGCATATCCTTCCGCTGCGGAATGACGATCAGCTCGGATATTTTTGAGAACAGGTCGAACGCGTCAACCGGCTTCTGGATGACGGCATTTGCGCCCGCATCCCGGCAGGCGGCCTGGTATACACGGTTGTCGTCACAGTAGATAATGAGGGAAACGTCCTTGAGGCCAGAGTCACTGCGAATGGAGGAACAGAGCCGAACACCTCCCATCACCGGAAAGGAGAACTCCGTGATGATGAGGTCCGCCTTTATCTGACGGTGAAGATCCATTATCTCTTCGGAGGATCGCGCCGGATAAAGTTCAATGCTTCCCCTGCCGAACAACGTGCTGCTTTGTTCGATAGCATCGAGGATGGTTTGAGCAATGATCACCTTCTTCATGCAGGTCCAAGAAGTCGCGCCCCTGCCCGATAAGCTACCGGATCCAGCCAGGGTAAGCATCGGCCTTTCTTGCCTCCTCGGGGAGTTGCACCTCGAGCTCATTCTTGAGACGCGCAATCTTTTTTTCGATCTTCGCCTTTTTCTTGTCACGCGATGACCGGGAACTGTTCTTTTTTTTGCTCTTCGATGACAGCTTTTTCGGTTTTGCCTCTTCGTCCCTTTCCTGCTTCACAATAAGATCGTGCTCGTCCTGCTGTTCCCGGATCTGACGGCGCAGGTTCTCGGCCCGTTTGTTCCAGTATTGTTCGCCCCTGCCGTACCGGTCCTTGTGTTCAGCGCTTTTACCCGTCTTCTTTTCCGCGGCAACCGGCTGTTGTCCCACGCTCACCCGGTCATCACGGACCTCCACGGGCTTTGCCGTATGACGGTATTCAGCCGGTATCTTCTCTATTTCATTGGTGATGAATTCCCTGCCGTCGCGGTCCACCCACTTATAGAACTCCGCGCGTGCCTCTGACGATACCAGAACAGATACGAGCAACATCAGCAGAACCAGGGATCTCAACACAGGCGCCTCCGGTCGTTTACAGGGTGATGAATGGTAATAAATATCATAATTACCGGTGGTTCGCAAGGTTTTTTATTGAATTAACAGGGACATTAGTGATATAGTGCGTGACTACAAATCCGGATTTCAAAATACGAAATCCGGAACAACGTTGCATGGTAATTTTAAATAATGATCTTTTGTGTTTCGCGCTTGTTTCGTTGCAAAAGAATCAAATTCTACGCAAAATGGATAGAAAATTTTCGCCACAAAGGCACCAAGACACAAAGTAAGGTATTAAAAATGAATAGGTTTGCCAAATCTTTCGGCGCCTTGTATTTCTTCGTGCCTTAGTGTCTTTGTGGCAAATTCGGTTCCGGCTTGTCCAGATCAGGATTCAGCTGTTCGAATTTCGATAGTATTGTTGAAACTATGACCAAACCAGTCGTCGCCATCGTGGGCAGGCCGAATGTCGGCAAGTCCGCACTTTTCAACCGCATCCTCGGGAGAAAACTCGCCATCGTCGAGGACATGCCCGGTGTAACACGGGACCGCAACTACGCCGATGCGGAGTGGGACGGCAAGCTGTTCCATCTCGTGGATACCGGCGGTTTCGAGCCCGAGTCCGAAGATCCCATGTTCATGAAGATCCGCGACCAGACCACGCTTGCCATCGAGGAGGCCGATTACATCATTTTCCTCATGGACGGCCAGGAGGGCCTGCTGCCGGCCGATCTTGAGGTCGCCCAGCGACTGCGCGCGGCGGGAAAGCCGGTCATCTACGCCATCAACAAAGTGGACGGCGCCCGGCACGAGGGACTCCTGCCTGATTTCTACCGTCTGGGCGTGGACACGCTCATCCCCTTGTCCGCCTTGCATAGTGCGGGATTCTCCGACCTCATGGACGAACTCGCAAAGATCCTGCCCGATTCGCCGGCAGTTCCCGGGCCCGAAGATGAAACAGCGCGGGTCCCGCCCCGTATCGCCATCATCGGAAGGCCCAACGTCGGCAAGTCCTCCTTCGTCAATGCTCTCATGGGCGAGGACCGAATGATCGTGAGCGCTGTTTCCGGAACCACGCGGGACGCCGTGGACAGTCTGTACCGGTATTACGGACGGGAATACGTCCTGGTGGACACGGCAGGCATCCGGAGCCGGGGCAGGATCAGCCAGGGCGTGGAGAAGTACAGCGTCATGCGGGCCATGAAGGGCGTTGACCGGTGCGATGTGGCCCTGGTCCTGCTCGCCGCCGCGGAAGGCGTCCCCGAGCAGGACGACGCGGCCGTCCTTGCGGCAGAGGACGAGGCCATCGCCGCGGCG
>CAYILT010000039.1:0-15016 GCA_964364055.1 uncultured Nitrospiraceae bacterium
TCCCTCCAGGGGAGAGGGGCAGGGGTGAGGGTCATGTCTACCCGCACTCCGCACTCGAATGGCTTCACCCTCCTCGAAGTAATGCTGGCGGTGGCGATCTTGTCTCTCGTGATCGTTTCGCTGATGGGCCTTCAAAGTCGAAGCTCGCAGGACGTCATGCTTGCCGAACACATCACCTCGGCGACGCTCCTGGCGAAGCGGGTCATGACCGAGACGCTCCTGGTCAAGCCTCTGCTACCTCTGGAGAAGGACGGCGAGTTCGAAGAGGAGGAGTTCGGGGACTATCTCTGGAAGATGATCGTCGTTCCCACACCGGTGCCGCTTATCATGGAGGTGCGCGTAGCGGTCCTCTGGAAGGAAGGGGAGAGGGAAGAGAAGGTGGAGCTGGTGAGCTATGAGTAGCGTCAGTGCGGAGTTCGGAGTGCAGAGTGCGGAGTGGAAAGCGAAGATCAAGGAAGGAATCTTTAATTCGCAATTCGCAATCATTCGACACACTCATGATGGTGAGCCCCGTCGAACCATCCGCATTCCGCACTCAAGAGGTTTTACGCTCCTCGAAGTTCTCCTGGCGTTGACGATCCTCGCTGTTATCATGACCACGATCTACAGCAGTTTCTCTACCACCGGGAGAAATGTGGAGCGCGCCGAGGAAGTCCGCGACGGAACGGACCGGGTGCGGACCCTTATCGCCCGGCTTACGAACGACATAGCCAACGCGTATCTCGCCGGGGGAATGAGCGAAACTTTTTTCTACGGCAAGAAGTTCGAGACGGAGGAAGAGAAACAGCGCTTCGACAGCATCTATCTCACGACACTGACGAACTGGCGTAAGCCAGACTCCCGGGAAATGGAGCTCTGGGAAGTAGGATATTTTTTCCAGGAGAGGCCCGACGGCAAGGGCCGCGTACTGATGCGCAAGGAGAAACGGGAGCTTTCCAAGGACGTACCGCCTCGTGAAGGCGGTGTTGATTATGAGCTTACGGATACTATTCAGGCTTTGCAGTTCCGGTATTATAACGGCGCGAAGTGGACCGATGAGTGGATCCAAGGCGGTCTGCCGAAGGCCGTGGACATCCTCCTGACCCTTGCTGACGGCAGGGTCTATGCGACGAAGGTCGACATCGGGCATCAATAAAAAGAAAGTGCGGAGTGCGGAGTGCGGAGTGCGGAAGGACGAAATATAAGCAATAACAACCGCGGCGTTGCGCTTCTGATCGCGCTTCTGGTAACGACGCTGCTCATGGCGCTCATCGTCGAGTTTGCCTACGGGACGCGGGTGAGCCTCCGTGCGGCGGTGAACTTCAGGGACGGTCAGCGAGCCTATTATCTAGCGCGGTCAGGAGTGAACTTCGCGGGAAAGGTGCTCGCCGAAAACCTGAAGAACGGAAAGCTCCAGGACAACCTGGAACAGCGCGAGTGGCAGGTGGTCCCCTTCGTGAGCGAGGGCGAGACCGAGCTTCGGGTGCGCTGGGAGGACGAGGCCGGGAAGATCGGCATTGCGAACATGGGAACCGGACAGCCATCGCTTGCGCGGCTGGAAAAGCTCTTCGAGACAAAAGGCGTCAGCCTTGAGGTCCTGGACCGTATGCGGGAAAAACGGACCGTCAAGCTGATCAGCGAATTGCATCAGGTCATGAGCGATGAGGAATTCGGGAAGATCAGGGATGCGGTAAGCGTGTACGCCCCCGCCCAGGTGGACATCAATACGGCGTCGGCGGACGTGCTTCAGAGCCTGGGATTGAGCGCTTCGGTGGCCTCGCTGATCATCGAGAAACGGGACCGTGATCCCTTTGACACGCGTGAGAAGATCAATGCCTTCCCCGGCATGGACACCAACACGGCGGGCATGCTTGGCGTGACCAGCAACGTGTTCACCGTGCAGTCGCACGCGACCGTCGGCGGATATACGAAGCAGGCCGAGGCTGTGATCACGAGGAACAGCGGGGGATTCACCGTTTTGTACTGGAAAATATTATGAAGGTCGTTGGGCTGAACATAGAGAAGGGGAGGCTTGCTGTTTCCGTAGTGCAGCGGCAGTTCGGCAAGTCCGAGCTAGTGGACTCGTTCATCCAGTCCTTTGCCACGGACGCCGAGCTGACGGAGGTCCTCCGGGAACAGTCCGTGGCCTGGGCAGGGGCGAAGATCGTTTCGTCAATTCCGGGCCACCTCTTCAGCCAGCGTACGCTCACGCTCCCCTTTGCCGACCGGAAGCGTGTCGAGAAGGCCCTGCCCTTCGAGGTCGAGGACATCGTGCCTTTTGATCTCGGCGACGTTGTGCTTGATCATCTGGTGCTGGGGAGCGCGGGGGCAGGAAAAGAATCGGAAACGCAGGTGCTCTGCATGATACTGCCGAAGACGGTCCTGCGCCGGCACCTGGACCTGCTGGCTGGCGCCGGGATCGACCCCCTGGCCGTTGTTCCGTCCTATGCCGGGCTCTTCTCCATCGCGAACATGATGCGCGTAGAGTCCGGCGCGCTCCTGCTCTGCGGCTCCGACGCCTGCCTCAGGTCCCTCGGCGCAGTGAAGGCCCTCCGGAGCTTCTCCGGCAGCCAGTCCACCGGCGGTCTCCGTCATGTTTTGCAGGCGCTCGGGACCGAGCATCGGGAGCCTGTGGAGAAGGCGGCGCTGCTGATCGACGACGAGGCTGCGCGGGCAGCCCTTGTCGAGGCCGGCGTCGCGGTGGAGCCGGTGACGCCGGAGATCAACGGGAAGAAGGCGCAGGACCCGGTCAGCCTGGGGATCACGCTCCTGGACGAGTTGAACTTCCGCAGGGGCGAGTTTGCGTACCATCTGGCGGACGAGGGGACGCGCCGCAAAAGGCGCGTGCTCATCATCGCCGGGGCGATCGCAGCCGTTCTCTTCACCGTGAATATCGCGGTGAAGTTATCCATCGTCCGTTCCGGCTACGGAAAGCTCGATGCGGAGATCAAGGAGCTCTATCGTCAGACCTTTCCCGACGGCAAGCCGGCTGCCGATCCCGTAAGGCAGATGCATGACAAAATGAACGAGGCGAAGAAACGTTTCGGGGTATTGGGCTCCGGGACTTCGGCGCTGGACGTGATGAAGACGGTCACCGACGGCATCCCGAAGGAGGTCCGGGTGAATTTTACCGAGTTCGTCCTGGAGGGCGACCGGCTGAAGCTCCAGGGGGAGGCCTCCTCTTTTGAGGCCGTGGACAAGATCAAGGCCGAGCTCCAGAAATCGCCGCTCTTTGCCGATGTCGCGGTCCAGGATACCCGCATGGGTGTTGACAATAAGGTGAAGTTCCGGTTCGAGATGAAGCTGAAGCAGGGAATGTGAACCGCCGAAATGTGATGCCCTCACAATAAGCCGTCATACCCGTCCCCGCTTTCGCGGGGATAAACTTGCCCCCGTGAAAACGGGGGGCGGGTATCCAGGATCCAAGGAACAGCTTGAAAAGACTGGATTCCCGTTTCTACGGGAATGACGAAAGAAGGCTGTAGCGTACTTTTACGAAAGTATCAATTTGGCACAGCCGAAATTAGAGTTTGAAAGACTTGTTGTTTAAACCGTGTTCATCCGTGGTTACATCAGGAGTCTCTGTTGAAGCTGGAATCGAAGGATAAAAAGACGCTCATCATCGGCGGATCCGTTGCGGCGGCGATCCTGCTGTACGCGCTCGTCCTGTCTCCGTTCATGGATGACCTTGCCCGGAAGCGCGATCTCATTCCGAAAAAGCAGCGCGATCTCGAGGAAATGAAGGAGCTCCGCGACGAGTACCGGGAGGTCCAGAAGCAGCTCCAGGTGGCCCAGGAGGCGGCGTCCAAGCGCGGCCCGCTGCTCACGGAGATCGAGAACATCACGAAGCGCGCGAACCTGAACAGCAAGATCGTATCCCTCAAACCCCAGCCGGGGACCCAGTCCGACGGTTTCAAGGAGAGCATCGTCGAGATCAAGCTCGACAACATCACGCTCTACGACGTGGTAAATTATGTCTATCTCCTGGAAAAAGCCACGATCCGCGTGCGGAAACTCTCGTTCAAACCGCGGTATGACAACCCAAAGCTCTTGAACACCACGCTTCTCGTATCAAGCGCCGGGTGATGATGAGTCCGTAGCTTTTCTCCTCCCCCTTGAGGGGTGAGGGTAGGGTGAGGGTGGCAAGATGCTGAAGCATCCCATCACAACGTTTGCCCGGAACCTCCGGAAGAATTCAACAGATGCGGAAAGAGCATTATGGCGGCACCTTCGAGGGAAACAGTTCGCAGGATCGAAATTTCGCAGGCAGCAGCCTATTGGGCGGTACATCGTCGACTTCATCTGTTTTGAAAGGAAAATTGTGATAGAGGTGGACGGAGGCCAGCATTCGGACGCGCAAGACCAAGATGCGAGCCGGGATGCATGGTTTAAGGCACAGGGGTTCACGGTCTACCGGTTCTGGAACCATGAAGTCCTGCAGAATACAGAAGGTGTGTTGTCTCAGCTCCTAAATCACCCTCCCCTGACCCCTCCCATCAAGGGAGGGGAAAGAAAATAAGTTAACGTCCACCGATATGATCGATAGAACGATACTCATTCGCAGGCTTTCCTTCTCCCTCTACTTCGTCATTGCCTTTCTGACGTTCGTTGTCTTCCTGTTCCCTTTTGAACGGATCAAGGCCAGACTGGAATCCGAGACCCGGTCGCGGACGCAGCTGGAGCTGAACATTGCGCGCATTTCGCCGCGGTTTCTTAACCGGTTCGTGCTCGCGGAGGTGGTATTGTCCGACCGTACCGGCAGGGTCCTGTTCGAGAGCCCTTCGGTCCGGACGCATGTGTCCCTCTTCGGATTCCTCAGGGGCCTCCTGTCCGTGAACTTCAAGGCGCAGGCCTACGGCGGCGCAATGTCTCTGAGAACGGAGCAGGGCGCGAAACGCCAGTACTTCGCCCTGGACGCCGACAGACTGGACATCGGCTCTTATACGCTCTTCAAGAACCTGGGCCTCAAGCTGTCGGGAAAGCTGGGCGGATCGTATGAGGCGACCGGAGATTCGGGAAAAGGGCGGTTGGTGATCAAGAACCTGACAAGCCGCGAGCTCAAGATCAAGGGATTCCCGGTGCCGGACCTGGATTTCGATCAGGGGTGGATCGAAGGCGAGGTTAAGGGGGACCGGTTCACCATCCGGAAGCTGGAGCTCGACGGAAAAGAGCTGAAGGTCCGGATCTCGGGGGACCTGGTGATGCGGGAGCGGGGGACCCTTAATCTGGTGGTGAAGTTAAAACCGTCGGAGCGCCTTGCAACGGAACAGGCCGGGCTCCTGTCACTCCTTAAGAACAGGGACTCCGACGGCTATTATCTGCTCACGCTTGCCGGCACTGTCGCCGAACCTCTTCCCCGCTTCTGACCTGTCGGTTTATCCCGAATACAACCTTTTCCCGAGAAGCCGCCATCGAGTTGTTCGCTCAGAACCTATGGCTGAAGAGGACCGTTGCGGATATCTGCTTTGAAGTGATCTTGTCGTTGATGCCGGTAAAGACATCTCCTGATCCATCATAAAAGGTCTGGGTCTGGGTTCCTGTTGTGTTGATCTCGAGGTATTGCCCCCGGATCAGGAAGAAATCATTGTCCTCTATATCCCACTGTGCGGTGATCGCGGCAAGGTAGGCGCTTCCCTTGGTCTTTGCCTTCGAGACCTTTTTTCGGAGAACATGGTCATCTCTGTCCTCGGCCGACGCCCAGGGGCTGTAGCCGAGGTCAAGGAACGCCTGGAAGCTCCTGCTGACGAGCATCTCGGAATGAATGCCCAGATAGGGAATGGTGTAGGTCACCTCGTAGGTGAGGACGAGGCCGGAGACGCTTCCGGTATAGGAAGGTGTGTTGTAGGGGCCATACCCCACCTGGTGCACGTTGCTGGCGTCAAATTGGAAGTTCTGATAAAGAAAACCGCCGAGTGGGCCAACGCTCAGGCTGTCCGAGGGCCAGAAGTTATAGGAAGCCCGAAGATCAATGATATTTGCCTTGAGAGTTATATCCGACTCGGAATAGATGTCAAGGCCCGGATGGGGTGCACCGACTTCGATGATATCCACGGAATCGGTCAGCCAGTCCGAATCCTTGAGCTTGCCGGAACCGTTATCTATGTTCATGAACCACTGGATCCCGATCTTGAGGTCGTCCTGTCCTCGAGCATTCCTGCCGACATAGCCATATTCCAGCCCCAGCAGAAGCGTTTTCAACGGGAACTCGAGCTCGCTCTCGATACCGCCGGTCGCATCATAGGCGCTGATGTGGTAAAGCGTGTTGCCGCTCATGAATCCGATGCCGATGCCGATGCCGAACGTATTGTCGCTTGAACTCTGCTGGGATGGCGGTGCGGCCTGGGCCGCATGGTACACACCAGGGCAGGTCCAGAGAGTAATTGTCAGAAGCGTTAGCGCAAGGATCCTTTTCATCGCAGATATCCCCCTCCTCAAGCAGCAGTGAACTTGGCAAGGATACCATGGTGAGAGATTTTGTCAAGACCCTGCCGCTTCCCCGGCGAGTCCCGGCCCGGGGAAATAGAATTTGACAACCCCTGTGGTAAACAATAGAATGACTGCACCATGAAATCAAAGGTCAAAACGGTCTATGTGTGCCAGTCCTGCGGCTCGCAGTCGCCGCGGTGGATGGGAAAATGCCCCGACTGCAACCAGTGGAACACGCTGGTCGAGGAGCGGGTCGAGAAGCAGAAGGACATCGGGAGCGCGAAGCGTGGCAAAGTGTCGGAACCGCTCGCCCTCAACGAGATCAAGATCGGGGACGAGGACCGGTTCGTCACGAAGATCGGCGAGCTCGACCGGGTGCTGGGCGGCGGGATCGTGACCGGGTCCGTCGTGCTGATCGGAGGCGACCCGGGCATCGGAAAATCCACGCTGGTGCTCCAGATGCTCAAGCAGGTGTCCGAGCTCCGCGGCAAGGCGCTCTACGTTTCGGGCGAGGAATCGCCCGCCCAGATCAAGATGCGCGCGCAGCGCCTGGGCGTCAAGGCGGAGAACCTCTACGTGCTTGCCGAGACGTCGCTCGACGAGATCCTGCGCGCGGCCGACGAGCTTCAGCCCCAGGTTATCGTTGTCGATTCGGTCCAGACGGTCTACACTTCCGAGTTGCCGTCGGCGCCGGGGAGCGTGGGGCAGGTGCGCGAGGTGTCCGGCAGGCTCATGCTGCATGCGAAGCGGACGGGCATCCCGACGTTCCTCGTCGGCCACGTGACCAAGGACGGGGCCATTGCCGGTCCCCGGGTGCTGGAACATATCGTGGACACGGTGCTCTATTTCGAAGGAGACCGGGGCCATGCCTTCCGCATCCTGCGCGCCGTCAAGAACCGCTTCGGCTCCACGAACGAGATCGGCGTGTTCGAGATGAAGGAATCCGGCCTGGCCGAGGTGGCGAATCCCTCCGAGCTGTTCCTGGCCGAGCGGCCGAAGGACGCCACGGGTTCCGTCGTCGTCTCGTCGCTCGAGGGCACGCGGCCCATCCTGGCCGAACTCCAGGCGCTCGTAACCCCGACCAAGATGACCATGCCGCGCAGGACCTCCATCGGCGTGGATTACAACCGGGTATCGCTGCTGATCGCCGTGCTCGAAAAACGGGTCGGCATGCACCTCATGGGCATGGACGTGTTCGTGAACGTCGTGGGCGGTCTCAAGATCGACGAGCCCGCCGTGGACCTCGGCATCATCGCGGCCGTGGCGTCGAGCTTCCGCGAGAAGCCTATCAACGCCAACACCGTCGTCATGGGCGAGGTGGGACTGGCCGGAGAGGTCCGGGCCATCAGCCAGGCAGAGGCCCGGCTTAAGGACGCCGCGAAGCTCGGATTTACCCGCTGCATCCTGCCCGCCGTGAACGTGGAAAAGATCGAGAGGTCCGCAGCGCTCAAGAAGATGGAACTGATGGGAGTGCGGACCGTGGATGAAGCGATGGAGAGGCTGTTTTGAGAGGAAACTGCTCGACGAAGGCGCGCTGAGAGAAAAGGCATGGAATTATCCGAGTTAAAGAGTAAAATAGTCAAGGGAGAGTATCGCTATTCCGATCATGCCGTAAAGAAAATGATCAGCCGCTCTATTGGTCGCTTTGAGGTTGAAGAGACCATCATGTCGGGAGAAATTATCGAAGAATATCCCGATGATAAATATTCTCCAAGTTGTCTCGTGTATGGAAAGGCAAAAGCCGGAAGGGATCTTCATGTTCAGCTCTCCCTGCCGCCATCAGTGGTAATCATAACGGTTTATGAGCCTGTAGAGACCGAGTGGATCAATTGTCGGGTCAGGAGGAAAAAGCCATGAAGTGCGTTTTTTGCGGTGGTGAAACGAAGAAACTGACGGTGACGTTCAGTTACGAAGAGGGCGACAGATACTTTCTTGTTGAACATGTCCCCGCCGAGGTATGCGAGCGGTGCGGTGAAAAGACCTATTCGCCCGATGTCGCGGATGAGCTGCTGAAATTCGCCAAGAACAAATTCAAGCCGGTCAAGAAGCTGGAAGTGCCGGTCTTTGATTTTGCCGAAGCGTGTTAATGCTGTCCCATTTGCTTGCCCCTGCGGTGAGCCTGGAGAAGAAGTATAGGACCACGGGTTCCAAGTTTGTAGGTCGGGTTGAGCGCAGCGAAACCCGACGCATCAAATTTGGACGATCTTTACGAATAATTATTTTGGATAGGTTGGGTTTCACTTCGTTCTACCCAACCTGCGACTGTCTTTATGCGGAGGTGGCAGATATGAAATTTACGAGAATAACCGTTGATCCCGAGGTAATGTTCGGAAAGCCATGCATACGCGGTTTGCGGTTCCCCGTGTCCCGAATTCTCGGCTTGCTTTCAGCCGGAGAATCAAAAGATTCAATCCTAAAAGCCTACCCCTACCTCGAACCACAGGATATCGATGAAGCGCTTGCATACGCGGCAGCGTTTGCGGATGAGGAAATCATGGAGTTTGCGTGAGATTTCTCATAGATATGCCGCTTTCACCGGAACTTGCATCATGGCTCAGGGAGCGCGGCCACGAGGCTGATCATGCGTCCGCTGTCGGTCTTCATAACGCAAAGGACCAACGGATCATCGAGATCGCGCGAGAACAGAACCGCATCATCATTACCGCTGACCTTGACTATCCGCAACTTCTCGCCGTAAGCCGCGCCAAAGATCCTGGTGTCATTTTGCTCCGAGGCGGAAACTACAATGAGGCCCAGGGGAGAGGCCCAGTGGGACGTTGTGTCCTAGATTGACTAATATCGTTAGGCCCCAGGGACATCGCAGGTCGCATCAAAATAAATAAATCAACTTCGGACACAACGTCCCCAAGTGTCTCCCCAAGTGTCCGCGCTCGTCGTGACGGCAGAACACCATAAGATCAAGAAAGTATTCACGCTCGACAGGTCGGATTTTCAACGGTATCGACCCAAGCATTGCACGCATTTCACTGTTGTTCCGTGATCTTGCGCTTGGATCGACTGCCAGGGAATAAGTACTGGTCAAAGAGCGGTTGGACGCGGATCAAATCTGATTTGCGCGGATAACGACAGGAAACAGCTTTTTGACTTAAAAGTATTTGCATTGATCCGCGGTCATCCGCGTAAATCCGCGTCCCATTCAGCCGTTGATATTTTTTAGTGTCTCTGTGGTGGAAGCAGGTCCTTTTATGGCTATCGGCAAACTCTGGAATTTCCTTGGCTCCCGCCACGGGATGATCCTAATCCGTCGCCTTATTGAGCATATCTATTCAACCATGCCATATGTCGATTGACAAAGATATATAATCGTATTACAATAATGTCATCGATACGACAAAAGGAGTACGCATGGCAACGACGACAATATCCCCGAAATTCCAGGTGGTCATTCCCAAAGAGGTAAGGGAAAAGCTGCATTTGAAGAGCGGCCAGAAGATGACCGTGGTCACGAAGGGCGGGATGGTCTATCTCATCCCGGAACGCCCCCTCGCGTCCTTCAAGGGCTTCCTTAAGGGGATGTCGACGACTGGTCTTCGCGAGGACGAGGACCGGTAATGATCGTCGTTGACTCATCGGGGTGGATCGAGTTCTTCACCAGCGGCCGCCATGCAGCCGAATATCAGAAGTATCTCAAGGATCCTCATAAGGTCATCACCCCCACCATCATTCTCTACGAGGTTTACAAAAAGATCAAGCGTGAGATATCGGAAGATGCCGCGCTTGGAGCCGTCTCCGCCATGAAGCAGACGAAGGTCGTGCCCCTCACGGAAAGCATCTCGCTTCTTGCAGCCGATCTCAGCATCAAATACGCGCTTCCCATGGCGGACGCGATCGTTTATGCCAGCGCCCTGGAAATGGATTGCTTGGTCGTCACGAGCGACGGCCATTTAAAGGGTCTCGATAAGGCGGTCCTTATATGACGGCCGTCCCTTATCAATAGAATCTATGGCTATTGGAAAGCTCTGGAACTTCTTCGGGTCCCGCCGCGGGATGATCATCCTGATCATCCAGTTCGTCCTTTTGCTCACATTCCTTCATTATTATACCGGCTACCAGTCCAGCGACCGGTGCGTATCCTGCCACGCTGATAACGGTCGCATGACGAAGCTGGGCTATCCCCAGTTTATTATGACCCGCGAGCAGGTCCAGAAGGAGTCCCGCCACCCGAACACCGAATGCCGCGACTGCCACCTCGGGAATGGCCTCTCCGACGATCCCGACAAAGCTCACAAGGGGATGCTGAAGCTCATCGTGCTGGATAATGACCTGAACATCATGCCGCGCAAGGGCCATGTCGAACGCCTTCTTCCTTCCGGTAATGACCGTCAGCGGAATATGATGCCCCGCCTTGCCGACGGTTCCCTGGACTATGACGTCGGGACGCTGATGTGGCATGACCGCGATCCCGTCACCCTCGGCTACGACCCCGCCATCGCGCAAAAAACCTGCGGCAAGGCAGCCTGCCATCCCGACCAGGTGGCGCAGTTCGACACGAGCATCATGGGTTCCAATTTCCGCCAGCGCTCCATGCGCACGTGGAACGATATCCACGGCCCGAACAATTGAGGGCCGTCCTTCGCGGACACCCTGCCGGTCGGCAGGGCTGAAGGAAAAAAGTTCTCCTTCGAAAACACCTCAAAGATCACCGAGCAGATCAACCAGCCCTTTACCCATGATCAGGCGATCGCCAAGCAGAAGGCCTGCAATCTCTGCCACACGGGCTGCCTCGACTGTCACTATTCGCCGACCCGTGAGCGGGGTTCACACGCGTTCAGCCGTGTTCCTCCGGCGGTGAACTGCACCGGGAACGGCAGGAGCACCTTTGTCTGCCACGCCGGAACGATGGAACGGCGGCGCGGTGACAGCTATCTGGGCAAGGAATTCTCCGAACCTGCAGGGCTTCCCGAGGACGTACATGTGAAACAGAAGATGGAGTGTGTCGATTGTCACCAGACCGCTCCCGGAGGAATGGGCCACATCGAACGGAGGGCCACCTGCCAGGACTGCCATCCCGAGGTCGAGCAGGCGATGGCTGCGAGTGCGCACAAGAACGTTTCCTGCGAGGCCTGCCATGTGAAGATTCTCGGTGGGTATGAGATGACCTCCTGGGGGGCCGGCATGGTCGCGTCGAAGCCGAACCCGTTCAAAAAATATGCATTATATTACGGTCCCATGAAGCCGCCGATATTGATCAAGGACCAGAAGGGGATCTGGATACCGGCGAAGATCTGGCCGAACAGCATGGGAGGACTCAAGGAGGCCATCGCTCCGAAATCCGGCTTGACCTTCCGATGGCCGAAGGGCGAGACCCGCGATGCCTATGCGCTCCTCGGGACGTTCACGATACCCAACGGAAACAACAACTATCTCGCCTGGCTGCAGGTGGAACAGGTTGCCCATCCGCTCGGCAAGTCGCGCACCTGTGAAAGCTGCCACGCCTCCACGACGCAGATCGCGAAGGTGACCTGGGAGTATTTCGACAATCAGGGTGCTGAGCCGTTCTCGGGAAGTCAGAAGGTCGTGGCGGACAAGGATGGCCTGAGGGTCATCGACATCAAGGCGACCTCGAAGATAAAATTGCTGGAAGGCGGGAAGGTCGAGAACTTCGCCGCCTGGATGAAGCTCGGCGATATCTGGAAAACGAGCGGGGATTTCTCGATACCGAAATCGGATCCCGCCAAGTATCAGAAGCTGGACAGAGGCATCCGTGAAGCGCTTACGAAACTTGCCGCTGAGGACAAGCAGCTCAAGGTGCGCGAGGCGAAGGGCGAGGACGTGAAGAAGCATCGGCGAAGATGGAAAGAGGCAAAGGCTGCGGCGGTGCATGAGTCGGAGAGCCTTAGTTACTAAAGAATCAAATTCTACGCACAATGGCAAGAATATTTACCGCGAAGGCGCGAAGGACGCGAAGGACGTCAAAAACAAATAGAATTTTGTTATACTTCAAGATCTACAAGATTTCCTTCGCGACCTTTGCGCCTTCGCGGTTCCAGGGTTTTGGTTCCGGCTTGTCCGGGTTAGTTACTAAAGAATCAAAAGCTTCTCAAAATGGGTAGAATATTTTCAATAAAATCATAAAGACCCTGTAAATAATGGATGAAATGACTGTTTTTGAACCGCCGTTTTCCGTAAATTTGCACTTTGCAATTTACAATTTTAAATTTCCAATTCCGGCTTGTCCGGGTTAGGTAATATACAAATGAGATTTCTCGCGGGATCAAAAATAGGAGGATATTAACCATGAAAGTGAAGGCCACTTTTAAGGAGTCTTAGGTTGGGTAGAGTGAAATGAAGCCCAACAATCCCCGGCGGAATAAAATCAGCCTTGACAAACGTTCTATTCTGCCTTACCTTAAAGTAAGGAATAGACGAAAATGAAAGGAGCGCAGCCATGGCCGTTTCGACGCTTACCGTCAAGGGACAGACGACGATCCCGAAGAAGATAAGAAATCACCTCAAGCTCCGGCCGGGCGACCGGATCGATTTCGTCGTGCAGGAGGACGGCGAGGTCGTGCTCAAGCCCGCTACCCTGGACGTGCGGGAGCTGGAAGGTATTCTGCATCGGCCGGGGATGAAGACCGTTTCAGTCGAAGGCATGACCCGAGCGATCAAGAAGCGCTTCAAGGGGAGATGAGCAGATGCGGGGTCTTGACACCAACGTGCTTGTCCGCTATCTCGTGCGGGACGATCGTCAACGGGCGGAGAAGGCATCCGCCGCTATTCAGAAAGCGGCAGCCGGCGGCAAACGCTGTTATATCAATCACCTGGTCCTCTGTGAGCTGGTATGGGTCCTGGAGTCAGCATACGATTATCCGAAAAAAGAGATCGCGGACGTGCTTGACAAGATCCTGGTAACGAAACAGTTCGATGTCGATTCCAAGGATCTCGTAAACCAGGCTGTGCACGATTATCGGAACGGCAGAGGAGACCTCGCGGATTATCTTATCGGCAGGGTGAACCGGGGGAAGGGCTGCGAGACTACGATGACCTTTGACCTTGCGCTCAAGGGCAGTCCGCACTTTACGTTGATCGAATAGCGTCTATTCTTGTTAACAGAACGGTTCCACGACCTATGAACACTCTCATCAAAACCATTGAAGTGATCGGCATCATCGCCTTTGCCCTGACCGGCATCTACGAGGCACGGAAGAAGGGGATGGACCTGGTCGGTGTCTATGCCGTGGCCATGATCACGGCCTTCGGCGGCGGGACGCTGCGGGATCTCTTTCTGAACCGGCATCCGTTGTTCTGGATCGAGCACTACGGCTACGCTGTCCTGCTGCTCGCGCTCGCCGTTGTTACGGCAGGCATGGTGCGGGACATCCTGAGCCGGGAGCGCGTGGTCTACGGTGTGCTCCTACTGGACGCCCTGGGTCTCGGGCTCTTCAGCGCGTCCGGCGCATCGGTGGCCAATCAGACCGGGGCGTACTGGTATATCTCGGCATTGCTCGGCGTGACCACGGGGGTCTTCGGCGGAGTGATGCGGGACATCATCTGCAACGAGGTCCCCCACGTCTTCACCCGGACGGAGCTCTATGCTACCTGCGCTTTCGCCGGCGCCTGCACCTATCTGGTAATTTATTCCACGACGTCGAATGAGGTCGCGGCGGTTACGGCCTGCATCGCCGTAACATTTGTCTTGAGGATGCTGGCGATCCGGTATAAAATCAGGCTGCCGATATAGAGCCATTGGCCTGCCGTCGTAAGGCATCCGGTATTTTCGCTTTTTCGGGCGCCTGATCCGTTCATCATGATGCAAGGAGGTCCGCCTATGGCAGAACCTGCGATGCAAAACGGTGTACCGCGTTCCGGTGAGCGGCAGAAACGCCTTCTCGCCATTGTCGACGGCGACAGCGCGAACCTGTACTATGCGAGCATCGTGCTGCAGCGGCTTGAATACAATATCCATACGGCAAAGTCCGCGGAGGATGTCCTGGAGCTCCTGGACGTCGCACAGCCCGCGCTCGTCATGACGGAGGTCTCCCTTCCCGGCATGGACGGGATCGAGCTTCTGAAGAAGATCAAACGGAATCCCCGGACCTTCGCGATCCCGGTGATCATCCTCACTTCGTCCAAGGACCCGGAGGCAAAGGAAGCCTGTCTTCGTGAACACTGCGCGGCCTATCTGCAAAAGCCGGTCGAGCCGGAGGTGCTGTACGCCGCGATCCAGAAGGTGACGGAGACCACGCCCCGCCAATACATCCGGCTCGCCACCTGCCTCAATGTCATGGTGGGCGAGGGCCGGGAAGCAGAGGAGTCGGTGATCAAGAACTACATAACCGCGCTGTCGGAACAGGGCATGTTCGTCAACACGGAGAACCCCATACCGGTCGGGCTGGCAATCCCGATCACGATCTTCCTGGAAACGAGCAGGATCAAAGTCGAAGGGATGGTGCTCTACAGCTTCGACCGGGGCAAGGGGCCCCTCAGGACCGCCGGCATGGGCGTCAAGTTCGTCCGGATCGGATCGGAGGACCAGGTCCTGATCCGGCAGTTCATCCGCCGGCAGATAACGAAGGGGCTGACGATGGGCCAGCTCGGCGGTACGATCTTTTGAGCGGCGGCGGGTCCCGCCGGCGTTGTAATCATGACC
>CAYILT010000039.1:15026-18583 GCA_964364055.1 uncultured Nitrospiraceae bacterium
CCGGGGGCGGAGGGGGGCCCCGCGGGCGGTTCTGTTGTGTGCGGGGGGGGGGGGCCCCGCGGGGCCGGGCCCGCGCACGCGGCCCGAACCGCCGCGAACGGTCCCGAAGAGCGATGAGGAGGCTTCTATGCCCTATGTGAATATCAAGATAACGAACGAAGGCGCCACGGCGGAGCAGAAGGCGCAGTTGATCGCGGGCGTGACGAAGATGCTCCAGGACATCCTGGGCAAGAACCCCCAGACGACCTGCGTGATCATCGAAGAAGTTCCGACCGACAACTGGGGCCTTGGCGGCGAGACGATCACGGAACGCAGGAAGCGGGAAAAGAAGTAGGGCAGATCTTTTTTACCGCAGAGGACGCAGAGGGAGAGCAAGTTCATTAAAATAAATTTCATCACGGAGTCAAGGACGTCACAGAGGAAAGCCCGTTTGCTGCAAAATGCATTGCTTCGCATGAAGCCTTCGGTTGTGTCAATGCGACCGAACCTGATTTTGCATGACTGACTTAGGATTATTATTTGCTTCGAGATTTCCTCTGCGTCCTCTGCGGTGATATTTTTGTTGGAGGTCTTATCATGCTCATCGTACTGAACCACTCGGCCTCGGCAAAGGACGTCGAGAACATCAAGAAGATCATCACAAAGATGGGGCTCAAGCCCGTTGCCATACCGGGCGCCGAGCGGACGGCCATCGGCGTCATCGGCAACCAGGGCTGGGTGGACGACACGGCGCTCAAGGGCAACAAGGCGATCATGGAGATCATCCATGTCACCAAGCCCTACAAGCTCGTGAGCCGCGATTTCCATCCCGCAGACACGGTCGTTTCGCTTGGGCGAAAGGTGAAGGTGGGCGGGAAGTCCCCGTTCCTTATCATAGCCGGTCCCTGCGCGGTGGAGAGCAGGGACCAGCTTATGAAGACGGCGCGTTTCCTGAAAAGGCTGGGGGTCCCGGTGCTTCGCGGCGGAGCGTACAAGCCGAGGACGAGCCCGCACAGCTTCCAGGGTCTGCGGGAAGGCGGCCTGGACCTGCTCGATGAGGTGAGAAGGGAGACCGGGCTTCTCGTGGTCACCGAGATCGTGAGCCCCGAGCATGTGGAGCTCGTGGCCGACAAGGTGGACATCCTGCAGATCGGCGCGCGAAACATGCAGAACTTCGACCTGCTGACCGAGGTCGGAAAGACAAACAAGCCGGTCATCCTGAAGCGCGGTCTTTCGGCGACGGTGGAGGAGTGGCTCGGCTCGGCGGAGTATATTCTGGTGAACGGAAATCCCGGCGTGGTCCTGTGCGAACGGGGGATACGGACCTTTGAGACCGCGACGCGGAACACGGCCGACCTTGCCATCATTCCGCTGGTCAGGAAGATGACCCACTTGCCCGTCATATTCGACCCGAGCCACGCGACGGGCAAGCGCGACCTGGTGGCGCCGACGGCGCTTGCGTCCGTTGTCGTAGGCGCCCACGGCGCCATGGTCGAGGTCCATCCCGAACCGGAGCAAGCCCTGTCCGACGGCGCCCAGTCGCTCCATTTCCGGGAGTTCGAGAAACTGTTCGGTCAGATGAAAAAGCTCGAGGTGTACACCAGGAAGAACCTGTGAGCCGGTTTAACAATGGTCTCATAATTATCTGTCCATACCACCGACAGTCATCCCCGAGTGCCCCCGATTCAGTCGTTCGAGGGCAGGCTTCTATCGGGGATCCAGTGTGTTACACGGCTAAGACTGGATTCCCGCTCAGAACCACTGCGGGAATGACGATAGTGAATTAGCGACAATGTCGAGACCGTTTATAACAGCGTCAATCATGATAATCTCGTAAGAAGTCTATTGTTCACACGAAGACACAAAGTCACGAAGGAAGGCCTATTGAAATTATTCTACTTTATCTTTGTGTCCTCCGTGATCTTCGTGTGAGGACGCCTTTTTACGACTGCATCAATCATAATTCTTAATCATAGGTTCTTCAGCGTTGAGGGCCCTTTATCTGGAGTTTGCTTCTTTCCAGCTATTACCAGTTTCACAGACAGGAGGTCGGTGCCATGAACGAGATCTATATCGACATCGGATGGGCGGTCGTCTTTTCGATGGTGGGCGGCATCATCGGCATCCTGCTGATTCTCGCCTCAACGCTGCTCATACCCCGCATCCTGAGCAGGCTGACGCCGAACCTGAACGAGGACAAGGAGATCGCCCGGGGGAACCGCGCCGTGGCCGAGTATTTCGGCCGGGTCGTCGGCTCGACCATCATCGCGATCGGCATCGTGATCGCTGCCGCCATTCTCGGCGGGATCATCGCGGCACTGTTCTGATCTTCTGGCGGTCCCCTTCGTACATCCCCATGATGACTATCGTTCAACGGATCATAGTTCTGTTGACCGCGCTTCTCTGCCTCGGCGTGTGGGCCCCGGAGCTGCACGCGCGGGGAGGCGGCGGTTGTGTCGAGCAGGGTACGCAGATCCTCACGCCTTCCGGTCCTGTCCCGATCGAGCGGCTGAAGCCCGGCGACACCGTGCTCGGCGTGGACCGGCAGACGCTCCGTGCCGTTACTGTCCGGTCGCTCATGCAGGTCCAGCCGGAAGAATATCTTGAACTCTCCGTGAACGGCCGCATCCTCCGGGTCACTGCCGAACATCCCATCGAAACAGCTCCGGGTGTGTTTCGGACCGCGTCTCGCCTCAAGCAGGGAGATGCCGTCATCTTGCACGTGGACGGCCGTACTGTGGCCGCTTCGATCACTTCTATCAGCCGCGTGCGGAGCAGCACACCCGCCTACAACCTTCTCGTCTCGCCCGCCGGTACCTACCTGGCAAATACCGTTGTGGTCCACAACAAGGGATGCTTCCTTCCCGACACCCCGGTCCGGGCGGCAGATGGGACGGAACTGCCGATCTCGGAGGTCCGGCAGGGCGACCGGTTGCTCGCGTTCACCACCGATGGGAGCGTCGTCGCAGCAACGGTCCGCCAGGTGCTGACCCACGACGTCGACGAATACCGCATCGTACGGACCGGCAACATGGTCCTGCAGGTCACGCCTGAACATCCCTTCTATGTCGGCGAAGGGACCTTCAAGACTCTCGAAGCCCTGCGGCCCGGCGATATGGTCTACGCTTATGACGGTCATGGATTGAGCGCCCAGCGGATCGAGAGCATCGAGGCCGTGCGCGCCCCGGTCCGAGTCTATAACCTTATGACCGACGCGCCGCATACTTTCTTCGCGAACGGCATCGCAGTGCATAACAAGGGCGGCGGTGGGGGAGGCGGCTCGCGGGGCGGCGGTGGGTCCCGGAGCAGCGGAAGCCGGTCATCGTCCGGCAGAGGTCCGCAGGGATCGGGCGATCCCGGCGACATCTTCATCACGATCTGGATCATAGGTGTGACAGTCTTTATCCTTTTCGCCATAATTCGAAGAGGCGGCCGGAAAGATCTTGACCAGCTTTTCAGCAGGGGCGACATCGAGAAGAAGAGCGAGAAGACCGGTAAACTGCTCCAGTTCATCGCACAGCAAGACTCGACCGTCTCGCCCGAGGTTCTCAAGAAAACCACGGAGACCACCTTCCGGA
>CAYILT010000040.1:0-18544 GCA_964364055.1 uncultured Nitrospiraceae bacterium
GCGATTTTCTGCTCTGTTCGTGTCGTTTGTAATCATCATCGAATCGGACGATATCGTCCTCTCCGAGATATTCACCGTTCTGGACCTCGATGATCTGGAGCGGGACTTTGCCGGGGTTCTCCAGGCGGTGTTTCGTGGAAATGGGAATATAGGTGCTTTCGTTCGTATGCACGTCATAGACCTTATCGCCGTTCGTCACCATCGCTGTTCCGGAAACCACGACCCAGTGCTCGCTTCGGTGATGATGGCTTTGATAGGACAATTTTGCACCAGGATTAACGACGATACGTTTTATCTTGTACCTTTCCGCTTCTTCAAGGATCGTATAGTTCCCCCAGGGGCGGTGGACGGTGCGGTGGGTCAGGCGTTCTTCTGACTTGCGCTTTTTCAGCTCTTCCACGACCTTCTTCACGTCCTGCGCCCGGTCCCTGCTGCAGACCAGCGTGGCATCGGGAGTGTCAACAACGATGATATTGTTCAGGCCGATCGTGGCCACGAGCCGCTTCTCCGCATAGACCACGGAATCGGTGCTGTCGATATCAATGACGTTGCCCGAGATGATGTTGCCGGAAGCGTCCTTGTCGGTCACCTCTTCCAGGGCGGTCCAGCTGCCCACATCGGACCAGCCGATGTCCGCGGGCACGATCGCGGCCCGGCCGGTCTTCTCCATGATGCCGTAATCGATGGATACCGGGTCCAGCCGGGAGAACAGGGTGCGGACCGTGTCAGCCTCCCTGCCGCTGCCGATGCTCGTCCGGACATCCATGAGCCCCTGGTGGAGCGAAGGCAGGTGACGTTCTATTTCCTGAAGGAAGGTGCGCACCTTCCAGACGAACATGCCGCTGTTCCAGTAATACTGGCCGCTTTTCAGGTATCCCTGTGCGGTCTTCAGATCGGGTTTTTCCACGAATCGCTCCACGCGTGAAACCCCGGCACAACCGGCTTCGCGGCATGGTTCACCGGCCTTGATGTAACCATAGCCGGTCTCCGGACGGCTCGGCTTGATGCCCAGGGTCACGAGATAGTCCTTCTGTGCGGCCTTGGCCGCGGTGGCGAGGCAATCCCGGAAGGCTGCGACGTTCCTGATGGCATGGTCGGCAGAGAGGACTATCATGATACCGTCGGGGTCGATCCGGTTCAGATGGAGGGCGGCGAGTCCGAGGGCGGGCGCGGTGTTCTTCGCTTCAGGCTCGAGGATCAGGTTCCGGTCCCAGGAGCCGCCGAAGCGCTGGGTGAGCTGTGTCTCGATATCGACGGCGATCCCCTGATGGGTCACGATAAAGACGTGCTCGCGCTTCACCAGAGGGAGCACGCGGTCAACGGTGAGCTGGATGAGCGTGTCGTCGCTCCCGATCCTGAGCAGCTGCTTGGGCATCTTTTCGCGGGACAGAGGCCAGAATCGCGTTCCCGAACCGCCTGCCATGATCACTGCGTACATGTGAAACCTCCGGATTTATAAGCTCATAGCTCGTAGCTGACAGGTTACAGATGAAAAGAACCTGCGAATTGCAACCTAACACCCATCACCAATAAGCTAAGAACTACGAGCTACCAGCCATGAGCTATCGTTGCTTCTTCTCCCATTCCCACGCTGTGCGGACGATGTAATCAAGGTCGTCGTGCCGGGGCGTCCAACCGAGGGTCCGCCGCAATGCCGAACTGTCGGCGACAAGGGACGGAGGGTCTCCCGGACGCCGCGCGGCGGTCTCCACACGGATATCGACGGCGGTGACCCGCCGGGCGGCATCGATGACCTCGCGGACGGAATAGCCATGTCCGTAGCCGCAGTTGAACGACTTGCTGCCGCCCTTCTGCAACAGATGGTCAAGCGCGCGCAGATGGGCGTCTGCGAGATCGGTCACATGAATGTAATCGCGGATGCAGGTACCGTCTGGCGTCGGATAGTCCGTCCCGAACATCGTGATGCTCTGCCGTTCGCCTTTCGCGGCCTTGAGTGTGAGCGGTATGAGATGGGACTCCGGGATGTGGCGTTCGCCGATCCTGCCTCCCGGATCGGCGCCGGCGGCATTGAAGTACCGCAGCGACACGTGACGAAGGCGGCCCGTGCCCGAGGCGTCATCCAGGACCTTTTCCACAAAGGCCTTCGCCTGGCCATAGGGATTGATCGGCCGGACCGGCTGGATCTCGCTGATGGGCATGGTCTCGGGGATCCCGTAGACCGCGGCGGTCGATGAAAAGATGAAGTTCTCGACGCCATGACGTTCCATGGCGCTGAGCAGGTTGATCGCGTTCGCCGTGTTGTTCCGGTAATATTTCAGCGGGTCTCTGACGGACTCCCCGACCTCGATGAAGGCGGCAAAGTGCATCACCGCAACTGGACGATACTGTTCGAAGACCCGGTCGAGCAGCGCGGTGTCGGCGAGGTCGCCCTCGATGAGCTTACCTGCGAGCACAGAGTCCCGGTGTCCCGTGGAGAGATTGTCCAGGATGATGACCTGAAATCCCTTCTCCCCGAGGTCCTTCACAACATGGCTTCCGATGTACCCGGCGCCTCCAGTGACGAGGATGGTGGTCAACGAACGGCCTCCTGAACCAATCGTCAAGGTATCGGCAAGCGCTCCGCGGGAGCTTTGCCGCCTTGTTTTTACGGTCCGCTTGTGATAGTATACCTGCGACTGAGACGCTAGAAGTTCGTCTATAAAACCAGCGAGTTACAGGGTGTCGCGCATGCGCTCTTATCGCAGAAGACTGGGCACAATTATACTGTTTCTCGGGGATATTGTCATTCTTTTTCTCATTGCTGTCCTCGCCATCACGGTACGAGATATCCTCCCCTCACTGATACCCGGTTTTCCTGCATTCTCGCGGAATATCCACTATGCGTGGTGGTTCTTTCCCGTCTGGATCATTATTCTGGCATATGAAGGGGCCTACACGAGAAGATTCACCTTTTGGGATGAAGTGAAATTGCTTTGGAAGGCCGCGTTCTTTTCCACCCTCGCCATCCTGAGCGTTGTGTTCATCGGCAAGATCGGAGAGTCCGTCTCCCGTACGGTTGTGGTCCTGATCGGAATCCTCTCCATTGTTCTGTTCCCCCTGTTCAGGATCTTTCTGAAACGCCGCCTTATCAGGGCAGGGCTGCTCAAAAGGAAGGTCCTGATCCTCGGCGCGAACGAGACCGGCGTGCTGGCACTGAAGGCGCTGCGGGGCGAGCCGAACCTCGGATACGAGGTCATCGGTTTTCTGGACGAAGCACATCGGCAGGGCCGCACCTGCATCGAGGGCGTCAAGGTGCATGGGAGGTTTGACCGGATCGAGCGTTATCTCAGTAACGCGGATATCCACGATGTGGTCCTTGCCTTGCCGGATCACGACAAGGGTTCATTGAACAGCCTGGTGGCCCGTCTCCAGCACAAAGCCGCGAGCGTCCTCTATTTCCCGGACTATTCCGGCATCGCGGTCATCGGGACCGAGATCCGGCATTTCTTCCACGACCAGGCGTTCGCGCTGGAGATCAAGAACAATCTGGCCGAGCCGCTCAATGCGTACACGAAAAAGGTCTTCGATTTTGTCGTAGGGCTTCTGCTGTTCCTGCTCCTCGCCGTTCCCCTGGCGGTCATCTCTATGCTGATCCGTGCGACCTCACCGGGGCCGGCGATCTACCGGCAACAGCGGTCCGGAAAGAACGGGACGATGTTCCTGTGCTACAAGTTCAGGACCATGTACCGCGATGCGGACACGCGGCTAAAGGAAATCCTGGCATCGGACCGGAAGGCGCGGGAGGAATGGGAAAAGTTCCGGAAGTTGACGGACGATCCGCGCATCACCCCGCTCGGAAGGTTCCTGCGCGGGACCTCGCTGGACGAACTGCCCCAGATCATCAATGTCCTGCGCGGCGAGATGAGCCTCGTGGGGCCGAGGCCGGTCACCGCTGAGGAAATCAATTTGTATTACAAGGAAAACGCCGATCTCTGCTATTCCGTCCTCCCCGGGATCACGGGGCTGTGGCAGGTCAGCGGAAGGAGCAATACGTCCTATGATTACCGTATCTCGCTCGATTCGTGGTATGTCCGGAACTGGAACCTGTGGCTGGACATCGTGATCCTGCTCAAGACCGTCTATGTAGTGGTGAAAAAAGAGGGCGCGAAGTAGTGCTCAGCCTTCTGGAGCGTAGGCGGACCCGACAATCTTCCTCAACTTCTCCTTGAAACTTGGAACGCCCCACCGTGACGCATGCCTGATCAGTTCTCCGCTGTCGAAGGTATAGGACTCGAACCGCCTGACCGATTCGATCAAGGCATCGGCTGATTGTTCGTAGAAGAATACGGCGGTCGGAGTCCGGCCCGGGTCCGGACTCCCGTCTGCCGGCACCATGGTCTCCACGATCCCGCCCTTTCCGTAGCAGATGACCGGCGTACCGCTGGCGTTCGCTTCCAGCGGAATAAGCCCGTATTCGAGGAATGGCGTGAATATCACCGCCCGCGCCTCGCCGTACTCCCGCGCAAGGGTCGCATCGTCCACCGCCCCGAGAAAGGTCACATTCGGTCCGGCCAGCGCGCGCAGCCGCTGTTCCTCGGGACCGGCCCCGATGATGCGGAGCTGAAGTCCCAGGCGGTTGAAGGCCTCCGCGGCATACTCGATCTTCTTCCAGCGCTCCAGCCGTGAGACGATGAGGTAATGGTTCCCCTTCTTCCCCGAAGGACGGAACTTGTCGAGTTCGATGGGACAGTAGACGACTTCGGCCTCGCGTCCGTAATACTGCCTGATGTACTCCTTCGATGCCCGCGAGATCGCAATGAACTGGTCTATCTTCCGGGCTGCTGCCAGATCCCTTCGCTTGAGGTACGGCAGCGTGAGCTTCAGCAGCTTCGCCTTGATGGAATCACCAAAATACTCGTCAAAATGCCAGATGGCGCGCGTCGGGATGTAGCAGTAGCAGATATGCCGGCCGTTCGGCACGTTCACATACTTCGCCACGGTCGCCGATGAACTGAGCACGACGTCGTAGCGGGAAAGATCGAGCGACTGCATGACATACGTGGCGATCGGGAACGACCAGCGGAAGGTCGCGGTAGACCGCACGAACCGGTCGAGCCACGTTGTACGGATCTGACGGTTCTTGAAATAGGGAAAGGTCGTTGCAGGATTATAGGCAAGCGTATAGGCATCCGCTTCGGGAAATTCCTCGCACATATACTGGAATATCCGCTCGGATCCGCCGATGCCGCAAAGGTAATCATGAACGATCGCAAGCTTCATTTGTTCTCCTTATCATCGTGACATCAGGAGCTGTTCATATAGCTGTCGATGCTGGATCGCAATGGTTTCCCAGGTAAAACAGCGCGAGTATGCCAGCGCCCCAGCCGAAAGCCCTTCGCAGTATTCGCGGTCCGAGAGGATCCGGCTGATCGCCGCAAGGGCATCCTGCGGATGCCGTGAGAACGCAACCGCGCCCTCCATGGCCTCCGGTGTTGCCGCGCCTTTCGTCGTAACGGTCGGCACGCCGTAAGCGAGCAGGGCGAAGAGCGATGTTCTCCGCTCGGAAGCCCCGTCCGGAAAGGGCATGTAGGCGATCCGGGTCCCCGCCAGCAGCTCGGCAACGCCATCATCGGACCGTCCGATGTCCCAGATGACCGGAAGCCCTTTTGAGCCGGCCTGCAGGGAGGCAAGATACTCACCGCTGTTCGGAAGGGGTTTCCCGGCCATGCGCAGAACGTAGGGCAAGCCCCGATCCCTGATCAGCGCCGCCAGGGCAAGCACATCCTCGATGCCCCGATCGGGCCGGATCAGGCCGAAATAGACGATGTCGTCGCTGGTTGCCTTCCCCGCGCTGTCCCGAACGGCAATATTGCTTCCGACGGGAATGACCGAGGACCGTCCCCTGATCCACGGAGCCCAGGCAAGCGCATAGTCGCGGTCGTAGTCGGTCGTTATGATGACGTGCGGGGAGCGGAGCGTGAACGGGTAAAGAGAAAGACGCCGAAGTATATGGGTCTGGCTGATCTCGTGCAGCGTGACGATGCAGGGCATGAGAACGCTCAGCAGCTGCGGCGACAGATGGGTGCCGAAGCCGATCGTCGGATACTGGATATGCACGAGGTCCGAGCGCAGCGATCGGATTCGCCGCTGGATGCGGCCGACATTCGTCACCCGCCAGTCCTCATCGTGGACGACCTCGGTCCTGACACCCTGCCGGCCCAGCGCTTCGGCCAGACGGCTGGTATAACCGCCCACGCCGCACACGTCCGGGGGGTACGATCCGGTGACAAAGGTGATCTTCATGGTTCGATACCGTGATGCATGGTATTGGCTATATCGTCCGTTTCAGGGCGAACCAGGCGAAGGTATACTGTTTCCCTTGCCAGGTTATCGAGGGCACATCCGCATCCAGGTCCAGCGGCCCGCAGGGGGCGAGCCCGAACGTTCCCGCCCGTGTCATGAACGATGTCAGCTCTTGCTTCGAAAATATGGTCCAATCGAGGCCGAAGATGTTCATTCCCGACGTGTCGATCTTGTCGGGCCAGTAATCGACAGATGCGATGAAATGCCCGCCCGGCTTCAGCAGGCGGGACACTTCCTGGAGAAGCCGCTCGGCGTCGAAGCCGTGTTCGATCACCGAGATCGCAGTGATCGCATCGAACGACCCGCCGCTGAAGGGCGTCTGCATGAGATCACCCACAACATAACGAATTGCGTCCTGGCAAGGCATGTCGGCTATCTTCGGGTTCAGGTCGACCCCGGTCAAATTCGTGTACTTGAGGCGGTGCAAAATGCAAAGTACTTCGGAACCAAAGGCCCCGATGTCCAGCACGGCGCAGCCCGCGGGCACGGAGCGTTCTATGAACTGAATCGTCTTCAAAACATCCCAGCTTTTCACGCGGTCGCCGACGGAGACCCCGCCGATCAGATGGAGACGCCGGAGATAGCGCGAGAGGGTCGAACTCGCGCAGTCTATTCCCCGACGGCGCATTTCCTCCCGAGCCTCAGCATATTGAAACTTCGATCGCAAGACCTCACCACTCATATCCCTGGTTCCTCACTTCGGTCTAGAATGGCGCCAAAAAGGCGGATGGATCCGCCCTGGCGTCTTCAGCCATATTTCAGTGTTCGCATCCTATTGACCAGTCCGTCGGGCAGGACCCTCTTGATGAACGATTTTATCCGAAGCAGGACGATCATGCTGCCATAATACAGGCGTACCTTGAGCGAGCCGTCATGGCGGACGACGGCGCGACGGTTCTCCCGCATGGCATGAACAAGGTTCAGGTCGGAGAAACCGCCGAGCATCACCGAGGAGACGGTCAGATCAAGAGGACGGAACCGGAATCGGCTGCGATAGCAGGAATAAATAAAGGCAAAGTCACCGCTGATCCTGTAGTCAAGGTCGAACGGCAGAGACTTGCATATCGCGGTTCGCGTAAAAAGGCTCTGGTGCCTGAAGATCATGCCTTTCCAGAGGTCCGTCGTGGCGCCTGCCTTCCAGGTGACCGAAAATTCCGGACCGTACACCATCTGGCAATGCCCGTAGATCAGATCGGCGTTTTCCTGCATGTGGCGTGCGACCGCGCTGACCGTGTCCGGCTCAAAGAATCCGTCGCCCACGTTCATGAAATTGATCCAGTCGCCTGCGGCAAGGCCGACCCCCTTGTTCATAGCGTCATACAGACCTTTATCTGGTTCACTGATCCAATACGCAACCTGATTGTCATATCGTTTGATAATTTCGAGGGATCCATCGGTTGAGGAGCCATCAACAATAATATACTCAATATTCCCATAGGTCTGGCTCAAAATGCTGTTTATGGTCTTTTCTAAAAGGTGACCTCCATTTCTTACGACGGTGATGATGGTTACCAGTGGCTGGTCTGGCTCGGAATGTTTCTGGAACGTGCCCCGTAATCGGAGACCGCCCTCCGTCTTGTTGAAGGACAGGGTCTGACCTGCGGTGCTGATCATTTCAAGAGTACTCCTTCACTGCGCAAGAGAAGGCTGATCATCTCATCAAAGGTCACGGATGGCTTCCACCCCGTCGTGTTCATCAGTTTTTGCGGGTTCCCGACAAGGGTTGCTCCAGACTTGAGCAAAACACCGGCGTCCTCTTCCACATACTGTTTCCAGTCGAGCCCGAGATAGCCGAACGTGATCTCAACAAATTCCTGCACCGTATGCTTTTTCCCGGTTGCAATAATAAAGTCGTCTGCCGTCGGAGCACCCAGAATTTTATGGAACGCCTCTACATAATCAGGAGCATATCCCCAGTCCACCTCTGCGGCCAGATTCCCGAGCATCAGCTTGTCCTGTTTATGGTTCATGACATTGATCGCGCTATTGATGATCTTTTTCGTCACAAATACCGGTTTGCGGTACTGGGATTCGTGGTTATAAAGGATCCCTGTTGCAACGTATAGCTGATATCGATCGCGGTAGAAGCGGCAGGCATGGATCCCTGCCGTCTTGGTGATCCCGTAGATGCATTTCGGGTTGAACGGCGTCTGCTCGTCCTGTGGCCCGGTAATCGCATGCCCGAAGACATGGGAGGATGCGGCATAGAACAATCTGGACTCCCGAGCGAAGAGCCTTATGCCCTCCAAAAAATGGACAAGCGACTGTACGTGTACTTGGAAACTTCGGTTGAACAGGTCCAGGTCGCCCTGGAGCGGCATATTCTCCGCCGAGTGATGGTACGCGGCGAGGTAATAGATCTCGTCGGGAACATGGGTCCTGACAAGATCATTGACTGCATCAGAATTGCTTATATCGAGCGGAACGCGCCAGTCGCCGGATGAGGCCCTGTACGTTGAACGAGCAATTCCGGTCACCTGATAATTCTTGGCCGCTAAGTTCTCGTAAAGCAAGCTGCCGTCCTGGCCGTTGCAGCCGATGATGAGGGCCGTTTTCATGAAAACCCGATGGCTTCCAACTCCGGCAGCGGAAAGAACATCTTGCCTCCCGCCCGCAGGTAGTCGGCTTCCTTTGCGACGATATTGTCCTTGAAATGCCAGGGCAAGACCATGAAATAGTCTGGCTTCATCGCCCGCGCCTCGGCCTCCGAGATGATGGGGATCAGGGTGCCCGGCGTATAACAGCCGAACTTGTCCTTGTTCACCTCGGCGATGAACGGAACATCGCTGGCGGTGATGTTGCAAAACTGAAGGATGACGTTCCCCTTCGTTGACGCACCGTATCCCAGGATCATCTTCTTTTCCTTCCGGGCCCGGTGCATGAACTGGACGAGCTGGTCGCGGTGTTCGATGACGCGCCGTTTGAATTCATAATAGGGCTTGAGTGTCTGCAGACCCATCCCCGCTTCTTTGCGGAGGATGGTCTCCACCAGAGTGGTCGCCTCGCGGTATGGAGCGCCGGTCTTGGCGACCATGAGGGAAAAGCTGCCACCGTTCACCGTATTCAGTTCCACGTCAATGATCTTAAAGCCAACCTTGTCCGCCATCCATTTTATCTGCTTCAGGCCGTAATACTCCAGGTGCTCGTGGCAGATGGTATCGTAGGCGTTCATATCCAGCATTGTGGGCATATAGCTTTGCTCGAATACCCATATCCCATCATCAGTGAGAACGTCATGGATCTGCTGCATGAAATCTACGGGCGATTCCAGATCGTAGAACATGGCGATCGAGGAAACCACTTTTGCTTTTTTACCGCCAAAATTGTTTTTCACGGCATTTGCGGAGAAGAACTCCGGGATAAGACGAATACGATCCGGATAGTGGTCTTTAAACTTATTTCCTGTGGGGTCGATACCGACAAGGGTATAGCCTTCTTGCGGATACCCTTGGAGCAATGTACTGTCGTTACTGCCGATATCGATGATGAGGTCTTCTGGTTTTAGGTCGACCACTGCACAGATCTTGCCTGCTTTTATGTGCAGATGATCGGCCATGGACCTGTTGAGACCCGAACGATAGCCGTAGTTCAGTCCGTACATCTCGTTCAGGTCATAGGATTGCCGCAGCTGCAGGAGGCCGCACGTGCTCCCTGCGCCATCCTCGGCGCATTTTACCAGTTCCAGCGGCCCGGCCGTTACCGGCTGGTCCTTTCGGACCGGGAAAACGCCGGTCAAGCTTTGTATCCCCAGGCTCAGGACCGGCATGAGCTCCTGATTACCGCATATCCTGCATTTCGTTATTTCGGTATGCACCTTTCTCTCCTTTGCCGGCAACATTCTCGCACGGGGCGTGCTCTTTCCGGAACCGCCCGTGCAGCGGTCCCGGCCGGTCACTGCAAATATTACTGCGGGCCATTGAACACTACGGTTACAATGCTTATCAGGGGCATATCGGGCCGAGGGATTATTGTTTTCCTTCCCAAATAGTGTACACCGCCCTCCCCAAGGTCTGAAGGAGATGTCCAGGACGTTTTCAACAAAGGGATATGATCATCTCATAAGAACGTATTATGGCAAATTGAACTGTTTATTATTATGCTGAACCTTTTTTATAGAGCGATAATTCGCTGTTGATCATCTCTTCGACGATTTCTGTAAAGGTCTTTGTCCTTGACCATCCCAGTTTTGCGACAGCTTTAGCGGCATTACCGCAGAGCGTGACGCTTTCCGTGGGCCGGAATAAATTTTGATCAACGGTAATATAGTTCTGGTAATCGAGGCCGAGCGAAGAAAAGGCCGAGCTGACAAATTCACGTACGCTGTGCGTTTCACCGGTAGCAACGACGAAGTCGTCCGGGGCATCGGTCTGGAGCATAAGCCACATGGCAAGAACATAGTCCGGGGCGTAGCCCCAGTCGCGGTTCGCATCCAGATTGCCGAGCGTAAGCGTTTCCTGGCGACCCAGTTTGATCTTTACCGCGGAGGAAACGATCTTTCGCGTTACGAACTCGTAACCTCGTCTCGGTGATTCGTGGTTGTAAAGGATGCCGGAACAGGCGAACATTCCATACTGCTCACGGTAGTTCTTAACCAGGTGGTAACTCGCCACCTTGGAGATGCCGTAAATGGAGCGCGGGTTATACGGGGTTGATTCATCCTGAGGTGAGTGGATGACATTACCGAACATCTCGCTCGTACCGGCAAAATAAACACGACATCGGGGGGAAAATTCCTTGAGCGCGGCGAGCAGATAATGGGTGCTGTTCACATTATTGTTCAGGATGGAGATCTCATCCTCAAAGGAATAGCTGACAAAGCTTGATGCTGCCAGATGGTAGCACTCGTCCGGCAGAATATCCTTGACGATCTTTATCAGAGAGAGAACGTTATCCAGGGAAGCAACGTGCAACTTTACTTTGCCCAGGAGGTGCTGAATATTCTTCAATTTGTGTTCGGTATCCTCGATGGAAATCCTCCGAACGACGCCATGGACCTCGTATCCTTTTGACAGGAGGAGTTCCGTAAGATAGGAGCCGTCCTGGCCGGCAATGCCTGTTATCAGAGCCTTTTTCAAACTTTTCCTCCCCTCCCCGCATGAAATGTTCTTAGCTCGATAATCATATGCTCGTGTGTTCCCTTAAGGTTGCAATGTGATAATCTGTTGTAATATAAAGTATTATAGGAATCCTGTAAAGAGATATGTACACGTTCGGCGGCTATTTTACAAGAATATCCGGATTCTGACCAATGGAGCCGGCCATATTGACAGTCATTGATCGGCTTAATGGGTAGAGCGTTCATTGAAGTGACGGTCTATGATACCATATCGAAGGGATACATCAATCCGCTGGTACGTGGAGGCTGGTTATCGAAGATATGAGCGATAGTGACTTGCTCGCCAATGCTTAAGCGTTGTTTATCAGGCCCAGGATAAACTGATGAAATTGTCTCACGTACACGTCGACGTTTGAATAAAAAGACAATTTACGCACCTTGATCAAAGACAGTCTCTTCAACAGATCTGATAGTTCATGTTCATTGCGTGGCTGATAAAAGTGTATAGCCTGTTTAAACGTGTCAAATTCGAACATTGGTTTTCTATTAACAACTTCTGCGGGTATGATCACCTGGCAACTCGCATAGAGGCCTTCGTATATGGTCCTGCCGATGCATTGATACTCCTCGCCACGGAGTATATAGTCGCTGATAGAATATATTTTAAGTATGTCCCGCTCTTCACCCCAAAATATGATCCGTTTATCCTGTAAGGCGATTCTCCTGCAGAGAGATTCATAATCCTTTTCCCCTCGCCCGACTATCAGCAGCCTGGCGTTATCGTTCCGCAGTTTCATAAAGCTTCGTATGATAAAGTCGACTCCTTTCTTTTCCGTAACGCCTCCGATGATGCTAAATATGATCCTCTTCGTGAAATCCCGTTCAGGCCAGTTAAAATGACGCTTCGTATACTCATTGAGCAATGTCATGTCAAAGGGATTGTTGAGAACAATACTATGCGAAAGAGATACGTTCAGGAACGGCTCTCGCGTGGTTTCATCAATAAAAATGACGCCTTTGGCCTTCTTGACATTGATCAGGGCATGTAAGCTGCTTTGATCGTAAATATCGCGCATATGTATGACAAAAGGATATCCGGGGGTGATGACCGGATGCAGCACCAGTGAATTTAAATGGATAAAATCATAATTTCCCTTTTCAATAATATCATATACTCTGCTCCTGGTGGCCCTCCATACGATCCTGTTGATGATCCTCTGTAGCGTGATCTTACAGGAATTGTCAGGCCTGTATTTATAGCAATGATCAAAAGGCAAATAATGCCGTGCGATCACAGCAATATGAGGCCCGAATCTGCTTCGGATGTCCTGGATACTTACATCTTTTCTGAACAGATTTTTCCGGACAATGAGGTCTATGTGTATGTCCCGATAATTATTAAGGAGTAACTGAAGGCTTCGGGAAGCTCCATAATTGCTTATATCGTGCGTTAAAAATAGTCCCCGTACGGTCTTTGTCTTATCCATTGTTTGCGGTCGCGTTGAAAAACTTTTTAACTGTTCTTGCCACGCTTTCAACATCGCCGGTATCCAGATGCTCACCTATCGGTAAACTAAGAATCTGCTCATCGTAACTATTGGCGATCATGGGTTCGTTCTGCTGCCCGAGATAGCCATACGCTTTTTGCTTGGGGAGCGCGATGGGATAATGAATGCCGATCTGTATATGGTTGTTTTGAAGATAGGTCAGCAACAAATCGCGTTTCTGTGTACGGATAACATACAAGTGCCATACATGTTTTGCCCATTCGGCCTGGTAGGGCAGCGTTATCTCGGCCAGGTTTTCCAAATGCTGATTGTAGTAAACGGCGATCATGCTGCGATGCGCCAGCCACGCATCAAGATGACCGAGCTTTACATCGAGGATCGCAGCCTGCAATCCGTCCAGCCTGGAATTTCTCCCCTCAAATTCATGAGCGTATTTCATGGCGCGTCCATGATTTGCGATCATCCTGCAGCGCTTTGCCAAATCATCATTATTCGTTACGATGGCTCCGGCGTCGCCAAAAGCCCCAAGATTTTTCCCCGGGTAGAAACTGAACGTCCCAATATCCCCGATCGCCCCCACACGGCGCCCCTTGTATTCAGCTCCGTGTGCCTGCGCGCAGTCTTCTATGACGAACAGATTGAATTTCTTTGCCAGTGCAAGGATATTATCCATGTCGCACGGATGACCATACAGATGGACGACCATTATCGCGCGGGTCAGGGACGTTACTCGTCGCGCTGCATCTTCAGGATGAATGGTGTAGGTGTGCGGGTCGCAATCGCAAAATACGACCTTGTGCCCCGACCGGGTCACCGCCTCGCTGGTCGCAATAAAAGTATTGGCCGGGACAAGGATCTCGCTGCCCCGGGGCAATGCAAGGGATTCGATCGCGATCTCCAAAGCATCGGTGCCGTTCGCGACACCGATACAGTGCCGTACCTGCTGATAGGCCGAAAAGTGCTCTTCGAACTTCGTCACATAGGTCCCGCCGATAAATGCGCTTTCCTGTATTACAGAACGTATCGCACTGTCGATTTCGGTCTTTATGCTTCGATATTGCTTTTCGAGATCAAGAAATTTAATCATAGGGCGGGCTAATAATCGATCTTCCTGATAAAAACAGCCGGATTGCCGGCAACAATATGGTTTTCCTGTACGTTATCCGTTACAACGCTTCCTGCTCCTACCAACGAGTTTTTACCAATGATAACGCCGGGAAGAATGGTCGAATTCGCTCCGATCTTTGCAGATTCTTCAATGATCGCCCCTTTGAGGGTTTCCTTCACCTTTGGCGATCTCGGATATTTTGCATTGGTAAGAACGACATTGGGGCCGATCCAGCAGTTTTTTTTCAATACGCTGTACTCCGGAATGAAAGCCTGAGAATGTATCCTGACGTTATCTTCCACGATAATATTATGCTCCAGCACACTTAAAGCACCAATGCTGACATTATTGCCGATGCGATTTAATTCTCGAATATTTGCCTTGTTCCCTGTCTGGAAGTTATCGCCTATCCGGTTTCCCGCGTAGATAACAGTATGGGTCCGGATTATTGCATTGTCACCGATGATTGTTTCTTCGTCCGTTTGGCCTCTAAAGGGTGCGCCTATAATGCAAAAATCCTCGATTGTAACATTTTTACCCAGTGTTACATGAGGAAACAGTTTGGCTGTTTCTGCGACCTGGCTCATTTTTTCCCCAAGCGGCATTTCTTAGGCATGAATTTGAGAAATACTTCTTTTCCCGTCTCAATTGACTCATAAATGGCCATGATCAATTCTAGGGATTTACGGCCTTCCAGGCCATCAACGAGCGCCTTTTTCCCATGGGCGATGGAATCTACAACATGCTCCAGGTAGGCAACATGTCCGAAACCATAAACGTTCGGAGGGTTTTGACGATATTTCTCCAGAATGTCCGCGTCTTCCGCCCTTGCTTCCGTGAAATTCCAGGTTTTCATTTCATTGACGGCAAATCCGCCGATTTCCACAGTCCCCTTTTCTCCCAGTATGGAGAGGGAGCCTTCCAAGTCTTTCGGCCTGGTGGCAGTCGTCGCTTCAATTACCCCGAGCGCTCCGCTCCGGAACTTGATGACAGCAACACCAGTGTCCTCAGCTTCGATAGTTACGAGTGCCGTCGCTGATTTGGCAAATACGGATTCCGGTTCGCCGAGCATCCACTCCAGAAGATCCACATGATGGCTTGCCTGGTTCGTAAAGACACCGCCATCCATGGCCCAGGTGCCCCGCCAGGCATCCTGGTCATAGTACTGCTGGGTCCTGCACCAGCGTACCCTGACCGTTCCCATGACGATTTTGCCGAACCTGCCCTCCTCAAGCGCAGACCGCAGTTTCTGGACCGGCAGGTTATAACGGTTCTGCTTAACGACAAAGAGCTTAACCCCTGCCCCGTCGCAAGCACTGATCATTGCATCAGCGTCCTCGATGGTCAAGGCCATCGGCTTTTCCACGACGAAGTGCTTGCCATAGCGAGAGAGTTGCAGCACATTTGCAGCATGGTTGCCGCTTTCCGTCAGGATGCTCAGGACATCGATGCGGTCTCCGATCTTTTTCATCATCTCATGCATATCGGTGAAAAAGGGAACATGATATTTCTCACCATAGATCTTGGCCCGGTCAGCTCGTAGATCGCATACGCCTACGAGTTCCGTTCCCGATATCTGCTTCCCGCCGATGATCTCAGCGTGTTTCTTGGCGATTCTACCGCACCCTACTATCGCAAAACGCACCATAGCATCTCCCGATCACTTATTTAATCTATTCGCCTGCTCCTGATGCAATAGAGAGTCTCCACGTTGTTTCGAGCGCTTACCTGTGGATCCCTGCAATTTTTTTCAGATAAGTATACAGGGAGAAAGCCGCTTTGAACAAAGGGGCTTTATAAATATTACCGTATGACGGATAATCCCAGTAGCTTTTCAAAGGAAGACCCATGATCTCCTCAAAATCCTTTTCTGTAATGCCTAACTTTTTTATGACATATTCCCTGTCCTGTTTCTGGAGCTCCAGAGGATAGGTCTCGTTTTTCAGCTCCTCAAGCGCTTCCTCGCGCGAGATCTGCCCTGAACAGATCAGGCTCGATAAATGTGTTCTCCTTTTATCGAAGCCGAATTTTTTTGGAAGGATATATCCCTGGTAGAATCTCGTGTAGATCGACTCATAATGCTTGCCACCATAGTATTTCCAGTCGAGTTCTTTTTCCAGGATCATCATGGCATCTTTCTTAACGTAATCGACATAGTTAAGGACGCTGATCCATCTTTGCGTAAGTCGATACCAAGCTAACTCGAGAAAGGTTGCATGGGGAAAGGTCAAAAGAGGTAGTTTGCCAAAGCGCTTATGAACGTTTTTGATATATTTCCAGTCATAGTGGCCTTGGGACCATGATTGAGGTAAATGCGACTCGGTTCGTCCATTGAATCCTGGCAGAACGTACTTGATCTTGAATTTATCGGCGAGTTGGTACAACAGGGAAAATATAGCGTGGTCTGTCGGGATCTCCGAATCAGGTGTTGAAGCCTTCAGAAATGCGAGTTGTAAGTCCTTGAACTCCTCCCAGTCGATTACGAAAGTATAAAGTTCAATATTCAACTTGTTGAGAACATTCTCTATATTCTTTACGGCAAGTTCTGAATCCCAGCCATTGTCCAGATGCACGGCGAGCGGTCGCAGGCCCAGCTTCTTAACGATATAAGCGAGAAAGGTGCTATCTACACCTCCGCTAACGCCGATTATACAGTCGTAGGGCTTACCAATGCCGTCACGCTTGATCTGTTCGGCGATTCGGTTAAACTGCAGTCTGCCCTTCTCCCCGGAAATACTATGGTTCTTTATCGTTACATCATAGTTCTTGCAATGATTACAAACACCCAAACCATCTAAAATAATTTCAGGGTCTGATGTATCCATAACGCATCTGGTGCAGATCTGGTATTCCTTAAACATATTACCCCTCACCTCTGGTTCGAAACCTTTCTTAAATGATCTTGAGATAAGCAGGTTATTAATACTGCCCTATGAATGCCATGGAATACAAACATGCTTCCCGCCGCGGCTGCAGAAGCACCACGTTCATAAATACTCGACAAGGTGAAGCGTGCAAATTACGAGACCAGGTTATCAACACGTACTATGCACGATCTTGTATATATGCCGCATACGTTCTTCTGATACCCTCTTCCAAGGACGTAGTCGGATGCCATCCAAGCGTGCTCATTCTTGAGGTATCAAGAAGCTTACGGGGCGGCCCGTCAGGCTTTGACGGGTCATACTCGATATTCCCGTCATATCCGACGATCTTTTTTATGAGCGTTGCGAGATCCTTGATCTTGATATCTTTTCCCGTGCCGATATTGATGAGTTCGCTGATGTCTTGCTGCTCATATTTTTTCATCAGAAATGTGCACGCATCGGCGAGATCGTCCGCATAAAGAAACTCCCGAAATGGCTCTCCGCTACCCCAGATTGTAACCGTGTTCTTCCCTGTTTTCTTGGCTTCATGGAATTTCCGTAGAAGGGCCGGCAGAACGTGAGAGGTTTCGAGATCAAAATTATCATACGGCCCATACAAGTTCGTCGGCATGACCGAGAGATAATTAGTATGATATTGCTCGTTATAATATCGGCAGAGCTTTATGGCAGCGATCTTGGCGACGGCGTATGCTTCGTTGGTGATCTCCAGAGGACCGGTCAGCAGAAATTCCTCTTTCATCGGCTGCGGTGCGAACTTAGGATAGATGCATGACGATCCGAGGTTCAAAAGCTTCTTCACCCCAACGCGGAAGGATGCATTGATGACATTCGCCGCGATCATCAGGTTGTCGTAGATGAACTCTGCCTTGTATGTGCTGTTCGCCAGGATCCCCCCGACCTTGCCTGCGGCCAGAAAGACATATTCCGGCCGCTCCTGTGCGAAGAAGGCATCAACATCGGCCTGCCGCCGCAGATCAAGCTCTTTGCTCGTCCTGAGGACCAGGTTGGCATACCCCTCCTCACGGAGGCGTTTCACCAGGGCGGAGCCGACCAGACCGCGGTGCCCGGCGACATAGATCTTCGCACCTCTATCCATTCGCCCGTTTCTCTCGCTCCGCAAGCTGCAGGGCCGCGTCGACCATCATGTTCACGAGTCCCTCGAAGGTGACCTTCGGTTCCCAGCCCAGCTTCGTCTTCGCCTTAGTAGGGTCACCGAGCAGGAGATCCACCTCGGTGGGCCGGAAATATTTCGGATCGATCTCGATGATGACCTTTCCCGTCTTTGCATCGATCCCCTTTTCGTGGACCCCCGTCCCCTGCCACTGGAGCTGCATGCCCAGGCGCGCAAAGGACCTTTCGGCGAACTCGCGGACGGAATGGGTTTCGCCCGTGGCAATGACGTAATCGTCGGGCTCCGTCTGCTGGAGCATGAGCCACATCAGCTCGACGTAATCGCCGGCATAGCCCCAGTCGCGCTTCGCGTCGAGGTTGCCGAGGTAGAGGCAGGACTGCATGCCGAGCTTGATGCGGACCGCGGCACGGGTGATCTTGCGGGTGACGAAGGTCTCGCCGCGGCGCGGTGATTCGTGGTTGAACAGGATGCCGTTGCAGGCGAAGAGGTTGTAGCTCTCCCGGTAGTTCACGGTGATGTAGTAGGAATAGGCCTTGGCGCAGGCATAGG
>CAYILT010000041.1:0-17340 GCA_964364055.1 uncultured Nitrospiraceae bacterium
AGGGATCGTAGGACCGCACGAGCATCTGGGCGAGCAGCTCAATGTCCCGGTCCTTTTTCCCTACCCCGGCATACTGTTCCGCCAGCGCCATCAGGTCGTGCTGGATATTGGCGTGGTTCTGGCTCGTGGGGATCACGCAGTCGCTCTTGACGATCCTGCCGTCCTTGTCGAACTCATAGCAATGATATAAGATGCCCCGCGGTACTTCTACCGCTCCGACGCCGATCCCTTCCCGCGGCACCACCTTCTGCCGCGGCTCCTGCCACTCCCTGTCAAGCATGCCGTTGATCAGGTCGATCGATTCCATCACCACGTGCACGCATTCCACGAGCTGGGCGATGTTGTTCATGTACGGATTGTGGTTCATAGGCTTGAGCCCGAAGCTCAGGGACAGCTCTTTCGCGGCAGGATGCAGGAACGCGAAGTTGTTGTTCAGCCGGGCCAGGGCGCCTACGGCGAAGGATTGGCGCGAGAGCTTGCTCCACTTGGACGTGGACTGCCCGACCATATACTCGTTCGTCATCAACCGGTACTCGTGCTCTTTCTTGACCACCCCGTCCGTCGAGACCAGGTCCCCGCCGATGAACGGGTAGTCCCCGTTGCCCTTGAGCGAAATGAACTCGGTCTCCCGCGTGAAGTTCGGCATGGTGAACTGGTGGAACAGTTCGGCGGTCCTGGTGAGGTCGTCCACGACATCCTGCAGGCGGTACTTGAACTTCACCAGTTCTTCCTTCCCGGGCAGCATGGTGAACCCGCCGATAACGGTCCGGGTGGGATGTATCCTTCGGCCGCCGACGCAGTCGCACAGGTCGTTCGCGAGGAGCTTGATCTTGGCCGCGCGTTTTACCACATCGGGATGGGAGTCGATGAGCGGGAACACGCTTCCGACGTTGACGAAGTCCGGGGCAGCCAGGAAATACAGGTGGAGGACATGGCTCTGGAGCGTCTCCATGTGTTTCAACAGCAGTCGGAGCTTTTGTGTCTGGTCCGTCGGGACGATCCCGAAGGCGTTCTCGACCGCCCGGATGCTGGCCAGCGTGTGGCCGATGGAGCAGATGCCGCAGATCCTGCCGCATATCCATGGCGCGTTCTCCCATTTTTTTCCGACCAGCATCGCTTCGAAGAAGCGCGGCGTCTCGACCACTTCCCACGTCGCCTGTTCGACCTTGCCCTCCTTGATGGAGATCTTGATGTTGCCGTGGCCTTCCACCCGGGTGAGGTGGCGGATGTCTATGTTTTGCGATAGTTTCATTACTACCTCTCGGTTGTCGATCTGCTGACTGTTACAATATCTCTTTGGCCCATAGAGTGCGGAATGCGGAGTGCGGAGTGCGGAATGAAGACCGTTAATACCGCGGCAGCCGTAGGGGCAACCCTATGTGGTTGCCCTCATTCGGGCACTCGGGCGGCCACGCAGGGCCGCCCCTACTGTCTTTCGCATTTCCTCCGCGTGGCCTGCGAACCCGCCGAAGCATTCCAGCCGGTCGAGCATGGTCTCCTCGGAGAACCCGAACTTTTTCATGATCTCCCGCATCTGGTCCACATTGGCGTCCACGGTTGGGCCGCGGCAGCCCCAGCAGCCGAAGCGGCTGTTCGGGCACCAGGAGTCGCACCCGCCCCGGGTGATGGGGCCGAGACAGGGCTCGCCCAGGTCAAAGAGGCAGGTGTTCTCGTTCGCCTTGCATTCCATGCAGACCGGGTACTTCGGATGGACGATGGTCTTTCCGAGCACCACGTTCGTAACGATCTTTTCGACCTCTTCCTTTTTCACCGGACAGCCGAAGATCGTAAGGTCTACTTTCACGAAATCACTGAGCGGCCTCGCTGTGTCGTTCGTCTCGATGGGGTGGGAGCCGTAAACCTCTTTTTTCACCCAGGCGGGGTCCTTGAAACGGTTCTTGAGCTGGTTCACGCCGCCGAAGCAGGCGCAGGACCCGAAGGCCACGAGCACCTTGGCTCTTTCCCGGATCTTCTTGAGCCGATCGAGCTCGTCGGCACGGGTGACGCTCCCTTCGACAAAGGCGATCTCGTAGTCGTCAAACTTCTCGGTCATGGCCTCACGGAAGGTCCGCACGTCCACGAGGGAAAGAAAATCGAGAAGCGTGGCTTCGTTGTTCACGAGCTGGAGCTGGCAGCCCTCGCAGGACGAGAGCTCGAAGAAGGCGACCTTCGGCCGGGGGACGGGGATGCCGAGATAGGTCCTGGTCTCCGGTGACTTCGCGTTCATCAGATGGCCTCTTTCAGGTTCAGCACGCTCCAGTAATCGAACACCGGACCCGACAGACAGGTATAGGTCGAGCCTACGTTGCAGCGGCAGCACTTGCCCATGCCGCAGTGCATTCTCCGTTCGAGGGAAACGAACATCTTTTGCATGGGGATGCCGCGTTCCGCCAGCATGGTGCAGACGGACTTGAACATGACCGGCGGGCCGCAGACGATGGCGTACGTATTGTCGATGAACGAGGCGGAGCGGTCCTTGCTGATGTCCCCGAGGACCTTGGTGGTGAACCCGACCGGGCCGGTCCACGATGCGTCCGCCGTCTCGACAATGACATGAAGGTTGATGTCGTCTTTTTTCCACATCTCATACTGGTATTTGAACAGGAGTTTCGTTGGGTTCTTGGTGCCGTACACAATGTCCACGTGGTCGAACATGCTCCGGTGTTCCTGAACATGGGCGATGGGCGAACGCAGGGGCACCAGTCCGAGCCCCCCGGCGATCAGCAGGATGTTCCCGCCGTGCATGCGCTCCATGGGGAAGCTGGTGCCGAAGGGGCCGCGGACGCCCACGCGCATTCCCCGCTGGGCGCGCGCGAGGACGCCGGTGAGATTTCCCACCATCCGGATGCAGAGCTCGATGTCCTCGTGGTTGCTCGGCGAGGACGAGATGGAGAATGGCGCCTCGCCCACGCCGGGGATCTCGAGCATGATGAACTGGCCCGGACGGAAGGAAAAGTGCCTCCGGTCCTCGGCGTCCATGATCCGGACCCGGTAAAGGTTCTCCTGTTCCGTCAGGGCGTATACACTGGTGATCTCTGCCTTGCAGGTGAACTCGAAGCTGTCGAGGTCGCCCTTCCGGTGGTACTTGTGGTGCTGGGGGGTCACGTGATGGAACGCAAGGCGGTGGTCCATATCACTGCTCCTCTCCCCGGACGCTTGCGATCACCTCGGGGACCGTGATGCCGGCGAGACAGGCCTCGCCGCAGCGTCCGCAGCCCACGCAGAGGGACTCTTCATAGGCTTCGACGAATCCGCGGTGCTTGTGATAATAGCGGTACTTGAGCCGGGAACTGCGCTCCGGCCGGAAGTTGTGGCCGCCTGCCACCTCGGCGAAGTCCACGATGTTGCAGGAGTAAAGCGACTTGGTCTTCCGGGCCTTCCGCAGGCCAACGTCCACGGTCTCTTCGACGCCGTAGCAGTAGCAGGTGGGGCAGACATTGGCGCAGGTGCCGCAGCCCAGGCACTTGTCGCCCCACTGCTTCCAGACCGGGGACTGGAACTCCATGTCCAGGATCTTGGTGAGGTCCGTGGTGTCCACGCGGGCGGTAAACTTTTTGTTCTTCTCAGCAACGGTCCTCATGTACTGCAGATGGTCCGATTCCTTCGGGGTTTCGGTTTTCAGCTCTTTGCTGATCTCGTAGGCCTCGGCTGACAGGATCTCGACGAAATATTTGTCGCCCATATCGGTGAGGAAGAGGTCGAACCCGTGGAGCACGGTGTCGGCGCCCATGGAACGGCAGAAGCAGAAGGGCTGGGGCTTGCAGTCGATGCCGATGATGAACATGTTCTTCCGCTTGGCGGCATAGTAGGGCATGGGATAGACGCTTCCCATCAGCACCTTGTCGAGTTTGTTGAGGGCGTTGATGTCGCAGGCATGAAGACCGAAGAACACGTAGGGCCGGTCGATATGGTAGTCTATGTCCTTGGTCCAGTCCCCGCCGGCAATCTTGAAGGTGGCAAGGTCCTCGCGGAAGGGAAGGAAGTACCGTTTCGCGGGAAGCCTGGTCGTGGTGTAGCCCAGGTCGAGCTTCGAGAAGTCGGCGACCTGCTCGAAGGCGAACAGGGGCGCGCCGTTCCGGTCCTTGCCGGTCCGCACCGGCCCGACAACCGCGTTCTTTTCCGCGAGCATGTCAAAGAGGGCTTTTAGTTCGGTCTTTTCGGCGATACGGAAGAGCATGGTGTGGTCCCTGATGTCGATTGCGATGACTGCGATGGTTCTCTACGATCTTCTAAACCTATTATAGCACAGGTATGCAGGGAGGGCCGCAGGCCGCTGATGGCGGTTGCATGATCATAAAAGCAATGCAGGGAAGAAGGTGACCGCGTGTTCGCTGCCGGACGGTCTCCGGCCGGCAACGGTCAGGACAGGTTCTGGACGAGATCGTAGAGGACCGGATAATCGCCCCGCGCGTTCCCGGTCTCCTCGCGGAGCAGCCGGAGCGCTTCGGGGACGTGTTTCAGGAAGTACTTCTTGCCTTTGATGACGGACAGGAATCCATAGGCGCCGAGGGCCTGCATGTGGCGCTGGAGGCGGCAGGGGAGGAGCGTGTTGAAAAATGATCGCTCGTCGAACTCCCGGGCCTCCTTTTTCATTTCTTCGATATAGTAGGCGAGGAGACGTTCACGCATGGTATCATCGATCCGGCGGTAGGGGTCCCACAGGATGGACGCGACGTCGTAAGCAGGCGGCGCCACGCGCGCGCCCTGGAAGTCGATAACACGGGGAACGCCGCCCCGGACCATGATGTTCTGGCTCTGGAAGTCCCGGTGAATGATGGCCGGCACAAAACCGGTGACGGTTTTCGCGAGGAGGTGGAGTTCCTCGTCCAGGGCCTTCCGGCCGGGGACTACGACCTTTCGCAGGCCCGTGACGAACCGTTCAAGAAAATACGCCGTTTCCCAGCGCAGGTGGTCGTAGTCGAAGATGCGCGACGCCAAGAGCGGACAGTCGTCCACATGCTCCGAAGCGCGGCCGTGGAGCCTGACGAGGACGTCGAGAACGCGGCGATACAGGGCCTCGACCACGTCGGCATCGTGAGGGAATCTGAGGTAGGAGTGCAAGGAAAGGTCGCCCAGGTCCTCGAAGAGGGCGCGTTTGCCCGGCTCATCCGTTCCCAGCAGCCGCGGGACCGGGACGCCGCGGGAATGGAAGAACTTTGTGTAGGCGAGATGGCGCTCGTAGTCGGGATCATCGCGCCTGCACTCCATCATGACCGCCGTCATGCCCCCTTTCAGCACGCGGAAATAGCGGCGGTCCGAACCGCCAAAACCGATAAGGACCGCATGTGCGATGCTGCCCTTCCCCGCCGCGGGGGCGTCGAAAGAGGAGAACAGGAGGCCCGCGAGGCCGATGTCCTTTTTGTGCGCTGCATGGACCGAAGGCTGCATATCGGCTTCCGTCAGGGGCAGTTCATAGCCGGGCCCGATGATGCAGTTCTCGTGGGTGCCCGTGACCTCCGCACCGGGCATGACGATGCAGTTCCGGAGACGGCTGCCGCCCCGTACGGCGCTTCCCTGTTCGATCACGGCATAGCCGTCCACGTCGAGCTCGCCGACCCTCGCCGAGGAGGAGCAATAGACCGTTTCCCCGATCATCCTGAGCGTGTCCAGGACCGCCGCGGTGTAGCTCGCGGGCGTGCCGATATCGCTCCAGTACGAGCCGGTGAAGTCTACCGCCTTGACCTTGTAGCCGGCCCTGGACGCTGCGATCCATGCCGCGGTCGCATGGGAGACGCCGGGGGACAGGAAGCGGAGGATGTCCGGCGAGTACACCGCGACGCCGGTGTAGGCGACCTTCCTCGCGATGCGCGCCGGATCGGGCCGCGAGGCGCCGGGATTCTCCACGTCGATCACGCAGTCGTTGTCGTCGATGACGACATTGCTCAGGTCGGGGTGCCGGTGGGTCACGAGCGTGGCGATGTTGCCCGAGGCAAAATGGTCCTCGACGAGCTTGTTGAACGAGATGTCCAGAAGAATATCCGCGTTATGGACGATAAAATGGCTTCCGGCGAGGAACGATTCGGCGTTCTTGAGCGCCCCGCCGGTGCCGAGGAGCCGGTCCTCGGGAAAGAAGGTGACCTGGTCCGCATAGGGGGAGCCCCGGAACCATTCGCGGATCATCTCCGGCTTATGGTGGAGGTTGACGCCGATCTTCCCCTCGCAGATGGAGGTGAGCTTCCCGAGGATGATCCCGATGAGGGGCCTTCCGAGAAGAGGGAGCAGCGGCTTCGGGATGTGGTTCGTGACCGGCATGAGCCGCTCGCCGAGACCGGCGGCGGGGAGGAATATGTTAAGAGGTATCTTGGGCATAGGTTTAATGCTGGGTCAGGGGAAATGCGGATGCCGAACCTTGATGGTCTCGTAAAAAGTCGTCTCCCCGGTGAAAACCGGGGTCCAGTAAACATTGAACTCATTGAAAAGACTGGATACCCCCGGCTTCAATCATGCCGGGGCAGGCTCTTTTCGCCGGCCCCGTTAGACTTCCCGCTGTATGGCGGCAATTCACCATCATTTCGATTTGCGTCCATTGTCCGAGAAATCTAACGGGGCCGGTAAGACGAAATAGGGCAAATTCTGACTTTTTACGAATGCATCAACCTTTGCCTGTCTTCCGACTTCTGGCTCCTTGCGGTCATCTATTTATAGAGCAGATACATCTTCCGAACCTTCTCGAACTCTTTCTGCTCGTCCTTCCACCACGCTTCCATTTCCCTGATGTCCTTCCAGGATTCGATGTCCTTCCTGAACTGACCGCTGCCGGCGAGAATGTCGATCGGCATCTTTACTTCTTCATACTCATAGGGAGGCTGTTTCCAGGCGAAGTCCCTCGGCCAGGTATTATGGACCGCCTTCAGGATGGCAACGCCGGTCTTGAAGGGCTTGAACTTCTCCCGGTCCGTTACGTGGATCTGGGCGCCGCCGCAGAGGACACCTGCGTGCTTCTGGAAGGCCGGCTCGAAAAAAAGCGGACGGAACATCACGCCGGGGAGCTTGAATTCCCGAAGCTGGTCCACAAGGGTCCGGGGGTGTATGAAGGGAGCGCCGAAGATTTCGAAGGGGCGCGTCGTGCCGCGGCCTTCGGACAGGTTCGTTCCCTCCAGGAGGCACATCCCGGGATAGACGAGGGCCGTGTCCGGCGCCGGCATGTTGGGCGAAGGCATGACCCAGGGGAGCAGGGTCTGGTCGAACCATGATTTCCGCTTCCAGCCCCGCATCGGGACCACGCGGTAGTGGATGCCGGGATGGAAGGTGTCCTCGAGGTAATGACCGATCTCCCCGATGGTCATGCCGTGCCGGACGGGGAGCGGTCTGAGGCCGACAAAGGAATGGTACCCCTGCCGCAGTACCGGCCCCTCGGTGATGTGCCCGCCGATAGGGTTCGGCCGGTCCAGAACAACGACCGTTTTCCCCGCCTCGCGGCAGGCCTGCATGCAGAGGTCGAGGGTCCAGATGAAGGTGTAATAGCGGGCCCCCACGTCCTGGAGGTCGATGGCGAGGACGTCGATGTTCTCGAGCATGGCGGCAGTTGGTTTGCGTACGGATCCATAAAGGCTGGCGACCGGCAGGTTCGTTACTTCATCGCGGAAGCCCTCCCATTCGATCATATTATCCTGGGTCTGGCCGTGGATCCCGTGCTGCGGACCGAAGAGGGCGGCGAGCCGGAACTTCTTCGAGCGGCGGAAAACGTCCAGCGCGTGCTCGAGCTTCCGGTTCACACTCGCGGGATGCGCCACGAGACCGACGCGCGCGCCTTTCAGGTCCCTGGGCCAGAGCTTCTCGACGAGGTCGAGGCCGGTGAGCGTTGTTTTCCTGGCGGCCATGAGCGGATTATAGTTTGGATCAGGCCGGATGGCAACAGAAATTTCCCCGCCCGGTTGAAATATTAGACCGTATGCTCTATAATACCGCCATGATGTACAAGGTTGTGGAAACGTGCACCGTCACGGACGCCGAGCTCGAACGTATTCTGAATGAGTGGACCGGCCGGGGATACTCGTTCGCCAGCATTCAGTTCGTCAGCACCGCGGCCTCGCGCAGGCCGGGAATGGCCTTTGTCTTCTTCACGCAACAGGAAGAAGGCGGTCCAGCGGGCACGGCGGGGAGGACGGACACGTGACGGTCCATCCGCTCCGCCAGCTCAGGGAGGCGATCCTGGCATTGTTCCTGCTGGTCCTGCTGGGGACGGCCGGCTACATGTCCGTCGAGGGCTGGCCGTTTCTCGATGCCTTGTACATGACGCTTACGACCATCAGCACGGTGGGGTTCATGGAAGTGCACCCGTTGAGCCAGACGGGCCGTCTGTTCACTCTGCTGGTCATCGTCTCCGGCGTGACGGTCCTGTTCTACACGGTAGGCAAGATCGCCCAGGTAATGTTCGAGGGCCAATTCCAGCGATATTTCGGGAGGATAAAGTTGGAAAAACAGATCGAAGCCATGAAGGATCATTACATCATCTGCGGCTACGGGAGGATCGGTTCCCTTATCTGCAAGGAGTTCGCCGCGAAGCCGATCCCCTTCGTTGTGGTCGAGAGCAAGCAGGACGTGATCGAAAAGCTCGAAGCGGAGGAGTACCCGTACCTCCGGGGGAACGCCACCGAGGATGAGTCGCTGCTCAAGGCCGGCATCAAGCGCGCCAAAGGGCTCATCTCGGTCGTGACCTCGGACACGGAGAACGTGTACATCACCCTGACCGCCCGCGGGCTGAATCCGGACCTCTATATACTTGCCCGCGCCGGCGAGGAAGGGTCCGAGGTCAAGCTGCAGCGGGCCGGCGCCAACAAGGTGATCTCGCCTTATCACATCGGCGGGAGCCGCATGGCCCAGGCCATCCTGCGGCCGAACGTGGTGGATTTCATCGAGATCGCCACGGGGCGCGACCATTTCGACCTCCAGATGGAGGAGATCCGCATTCCCGAGGCGTCGTACTGCGTGGGCGAGAACCTGCTCTCCTCGGGATTTCGCAAACAGACCGGCGTCATCATCGTGGGCGTCAAGAAGGTCAGCGGCAAGATGGTCTTCAACCCCGATTCCCAAACCCGCATCGATGGACAGGACACCCTTATCATCCTGGGGGAACCCGCCGCCATTACGAAGCTGGAGCAGCTTGTGGCCTTGAAGAACCCCAACGATGCCGCCATCGCCGGGACGTAGTGGAACAGGCCGCGAAGAGGAGGACGGAACCCGTGGATGTGCTCGTCATCAAGAACGTCTCCGTGGAGGGCCCGGGCACCATTGAGGACCATCTCCGCATCGGGAATATTCCCTGTACCATCATCGACCTCGAACAAGGACAGCCCCTCCCCGACATTCCATCCCATTCTCATGTCGTCATCATGGGCGGCCCCATGGCGGTCTACGAGATGGACCGCACGCCCTATCTCAAGGACGAGGCCCTGTTCATCGAAAAGGCGGTCCAGGCGCACAAGCATGTCCTCGGTGTTTGTCTCGGCGCCCAGATGCTGGCTCATGTCCTCGGCGCCCGGGTTTATCCCGGGGGCACGCAAGAGGTCGGCTGGGGAGAGGTGACGCTTACGGAAGAGGGGATGCGGGACGGGTGCATGGCCGGGCTTGCGGTGGACGGCGGGAAGACCGCCCAGGTCTTCCAGTGGCACGGCGATACCTTTGACCTTCCGCAGGGCGCGGTACGCCTGGCTTCATCAGGCCTCTATCCGAACCAGGCCTTCCGGTATGGCGGCCATGTCTATGCCCTCCAGTTCCACATCGAGGTCACGCCGGATATCGTGGGCGGTTGGCTCAGGAATGAAAAGGGCATCGATTTCCCTCTTATCGACAAGCGCTCGCTGGAGATATACGGCCCATATCGGAAACGTGCGGCGGAGTTCTACCGGCAGTTCTTCGGGAAGTGAGTCAGGCAAAAACCCCCGTTTTTCCACGATGTTCCGTGCCAAAAGAATTGACAATGCAGGAGCATAAGAGTATAATTTTTTCAGGTGCCATATAATGAAGGAAAGTAGCAAGCTATACACATTTGCGCTGATCGCGCTCCTGACGCTGTCGGCCTATCTCTGTGCCGATACGGTGGACGCCATGATCGGCAGAAGCCTTGACGCGTCCGCGAAGGTTACGGCGCCGGTCAACCAGGAGCGGGTGGGCATCGAGCCGCGCAGGGAACTGTCCGACTATTCCTCGATCCTGGAACGGGGGTTGTTCGGCGATGGGAAAGGCCCCTCCGGCGGCGCCCCCGTCGCGGAATCCTATACCGCCTATACGCTTATCGGCACCATCGAGGGCGAGTATTTCTCCGGAGCCGTGCTCGCCGACACTACGAACCAGCAGGCGTTCTACCGCCTCGACCAGAAGCTTCCCGATGGTTCGCGGATCGTGAAGGTGAAGCGCGACCGCGTGACCCTCAAGAGGCCGGATGGATCGACCGTCGAGATCGAGATCGTCGATGAAACGAAGATCGTGAACGTCGCCAAGGCCGTGCCGGGCAGCGGCGTCAGGAAAGTCGGCGAGGGCAGGTTCATGGTGGACCAGCGGGAGATCGCGTCGAGCACCGAGAACCTGAACCAGGTGCTCACGCAGGCCCGCGCCCTGCCTTTTATGGAAGCGGGGAAGACCGTGGGATTCCGCATCAGCGAGATCGTTCCGGGCAGCATCTACGAGAAGATCGGACTGGTGAACGGCGACGTGGTCCAGCGGGTGAACTCGCAGGACGTGGACGACCCCGGGAAGTTCTTCCAGCTGTACCAGGGGCTCAAGGACGAGAAGCGCATTTCCATCGACCTGCTTCGAAACGGCCAGCGCCAGTCCCTGAACTACGACGTACGGTAATTACGGCCGAACCGGGAGATCGGGGAGGGGGTGGATCGCACCAGCTTGACAAACCGGTCCCCCGCGTTTCCGATTCTTCTCTCCCTATCCCAGACATACATGACGGAGGTTGCACCACGTGAAAACGATCCCGGCCCTGCTCCTCGCAGGGCTTCTTGGTGTCAGCGCGGCCTACGCCCAGCCCGCAACTCCGCCCGCGGCCGATCAGCAGGACCTGCCGAAGATCAACAGGGCGGGGGACGACTTCATAACCCTCAACTTCTCGAACATCGACATCGCCGCGCTTGTGAAGGTCATGAGCGAATTCACACGCAAGAACTTTATCCTCGACGAAAAGGTCGCCGGAAAGGTGACGCTCATGACCCCGACCCGGATCTCGCCCGATGAAGCATACCAGATCTTCCTGTCGGCGCTCGAGATCAAGGGCTTCACCGCTATCGAGGACGGGAGGATCATCCGCATCGTCACCACGGCATCGGCTCGGCAGAGCGGCCTCAAGGTCATCCAGGATGGCGATATGAAGGGTGAGGGGTATGTCACCAAGCTCATCCGCATGTCCTACGTGAACCCCCAGGACATCGTCCGGACGCTCACGCCGCTCATTACCAAGGACGGCACGCTCATCGCCTATCCCGCCACGAATTCGCTCATTATCACCGACTCCGTGTCCGCCATCAGGAAGATCGAGAAGCTCGTTGCCGCCATGGATGTCCCGACACCCACGGGCAAAGGCAAGATCAACGTCTATTACCTGAAGCATGCGAGTTCGGAGGACATCGCCAAGGTCATGCAGGCGCTGGTGTCCAGGCTTCCGGTGCCGCCGGCCGGCGGCGCGGCCCAACCCGCGGGCCCGGCAACGATCCTTGAGGGCGCCGTCACGATCACGGCCGACAAGCTCACCAACTCGCTTATTATCGTCGCCTCGCCCATCGACTACGAGACCATGAAGGACGTGATCCAGAAGCTCGACATCCGGCGGCGGCAGGTGTATGTCGAAGCGGCCATCATCGAGATGGGGCTTATTAAGTCGCGCGAACTGGGATTCGAGTTCCAGGCGGCGAACCTCAATAAACTCAATAACGGCGGTACGTCCGTCATCGGCGGGACCAATTTCGGCGGCATCGGGGCCGCCACGGTAGGAGGCCCCGCGGCCTTCGCCAACTTCAACGGCCTGGCTGTCGGCGCGGTGAAAGGGACCTTTACCTACAAGGGGACGGAGTTCCTGAACATCGGCGCTCTTCTCCGGGCGCTCCAGAGCGACGCCGACGTGAACGTGCTTTCCACACCGAACATCCTGACCAGCGACAACCAGAAGGCCGAGATCATGGTGGGCGAGAACGTGCCTTTCAAGACCGGCCAGTCCCAGAACGCGGCCACGGGCGGCAGTTCCATCCTGACCACCATTGAGCGGAAGGACGTGGGCATCAGTCTCAAGATCACGCCCCAGATCACCTCCGAGGACAACGTGCGGCTCGAGATCTACCAGGAGATCTCGAACGTGGTCGAGAGCGCGACGCTCAACGTAGACGGCCCCACCACGAGCAAGCGCTCGGCGAGCACCACGGTGGTGATCAAGGACCACGAGACCATGGTCATCGGCGGCCTGATCCGGGACAACGTGACGACGGCGGAGCGGAAAGTGCCGTTCCTGGGCGACATCCCCCTCCTCGGCTGGCTCTTCAAGTATAAGAACACCAAGGTCGAGAAGACGAACCTCATGATCTTCATCACGCCCTACATCATCAAGAACGAGCAGGACGCCGCCGATATCACGCGCCGGCAAAACGCGACGCAGGAGGAGTTCCGGAAGGACCAGCGCTTCGAGAAGAAGGACAGGGAGCCGGTCATGCCGGTACCTGATAAGAAACAGGAACCTGCGAAGCAAAACATCGAAAAGAAGGAAACCGGGAAAAATGACGTCGAGAAGAAGGCCCTCGTGACGCCGCCGGCGATGGAACAACCGGTCGCTGCCGAAGGTGCTCCCGTCTCCGCGCCGAATGCGGCGGATGCCAGGAAAGAGGATCCCGCCGGGACATCGGCTTCCCCCCCCACTGCAGACAAGCCGGCAGCACCTGCCGAGAAGACCCCGGCGCCTGCGGAGGGCGCGCGGTGAGACGCCTGCTCGGCGAGATGCTCGTTGAGTCAGGACTTACCCCGGAGCGGCTCAAGAAGGCCCTCGAGCTCCAGAAGAAGCGGGGCGGCCGCATCGGCACGCTCCTGATGCGGCTGAATTTCGCGACCGAGGCCGAGGTGCTCACGGCCCTGGGCGCCCAGCTCGGCCTTCCCTTCCAGCCCGCGATCGGCGAGATCGACCGCGAACTGGCCCTCAAGCTTCCCATCACGTACGCCAAGAAAGCCGTTGTCATTCCCCTTCGCCGTGAGAACGGGACCGTCCTCGCCGCGACAGCGGAGCCGCTCCTCCTGTCCACGGTGGACGACCTTGCCGTGCTGTTCGGCTCGCGTATCGACCTCTGCCTCGCCCCGTCCGAGACGATCCTCGACAATCTGAACCGGCTCCACAGCGAGGACCTGAACAAGGCCGAGGACACGGCCCAGGAAATGGAGGAGGAAGACCTGTCCTTCCTGGCCGCGGAGCTCGAAGAGCCTACGGACCTCCTCGAGGCGACCGACGACGCCCCGATCATCCGGCTCGTGAACTCGCTCCTGTCCCAGGCCATCCGCGAGCGGGCCAGCGACATCCACATCGAGCCCTTCGAGAAGGAGGTCGTGGCGCGGTTCCGCATCGACGGCATCCTCTACAACATCCTGACCATCCAGAAGCGCTTTCAGGCCAGCATCGCCTCGCGCGTCAAGATCATGTCGGGGCTGAACATCGCCGAGAAACGGCTGCCCCAGGACGGCGGCATGCGGATCAAGATCGGCGGCAAGGACGTGGACATCCGCGTCTCCATCGTGCCCACGGCCTTCGGCGAGCGCATCGTGCTGCGCCTTCTCTACCGGGAAAGCGCGCTCCTGCCGCTGGACCAGATCGGGTTCTCCGGCGAGAACCTCCGGCGCTTCGAGGAGTTCATCACCAAGCCCCACGGCATCATCCTCGTCACAGGACCGACCGGCAGCGGCAAGACCACGACGCTCTACGGCGCACTCTCCAAGATCAACTCGCCGGACAAGAACATCATCACCATCGAAGACCCCGTGGAATACCAGCTCAAGGGCATCGGCCAGATCCAGGTGAACGCCAAGATCCAGCTGACCTTCGCCGCCGGCCTCCGGTCCGTGCTGCGGCAGGACCCGGACGTGATCCTCGTGGGCGAGATCCGGGACTCCGAGACCGCCGAGATCGCTATCCAGGCGGCGCTCACCGGTCACCTGGTGTTTTCCACGCTTCACACCAACGACGCAGCCGGGTCCATAACGCGCCTCCTGGACATGAAGATCGAGCCGTTCCTCATCTCCTCGTCGGTCATGGCCATCCTGGCCCAGCGGCTGGTGCGCGTGCTCTGCAACCAGTGCCGCGAGCCCTATCCGCTGACGCAGCTGGAAATGAACGAGCTTGAGCTCACCGGAAGCGGCGAAAACCCGGCGGCGTACCGCGCCAAAGGATGTCCGGCGTGCTTCCAGACCGGGTATCTGGGACGGACCGCCATTTACGAACTGCTGGAGATCGACGACGAGGTCCGCCAGCTCATCATGAAGAACAACGACGCGTCGACGATCAAGGCCCTGGCCGTGAAGAAGGGGATGACGACCCTCCGCCAGGATGGCGCCGACAAGGTGCTGAAAGGCATCACGTCCGTGGACGAGGTTGTGCGGGTGACGCAGAAAGAAACGCAGTAGTCAGGAGACAGATTACAGAGGACAGACAACAGACTGAAGCGTGCAATACTGCTTTTATCTGTCATCTGACCGTCTGTCCTCTGATGTCTGATCCTGTTTTCATCATTTGTCTGTTGTCTGAACGTCTGTCATCTGTTGTCTGATCCTATGCCTATCTACGAATACAAAGGCGTCAACGCCAGCGGCAAGAGCATCTCCGGCGTCCTGGACGGCGAGAGCCTGAAGACCGTCAAGGCGAAACTCAGGAAGGACGGCATCGTCGTTCTTGAGGTCAATGAGGGCAGCGCAGTACGGGCGGCGCGCTCACGGGAGTTCCACTTCGGCGGGGGAAGGGTCAAGGCCGGGGACCTCGCCAATGCAACGCGTCAGCTTGCCACGCTCCTTTCGGCCGGCCTCCCGCTCATGGAGGCGCTGAACGTGCTCGTGGACCAGGAGGAGAACCAGCCGCTCAAAGGGGCGCTCGCGTCGGTGCGTGATTCGGTGCGCGGAGGTTCTTCCCTCACTGACGCTCTCAAAACGAACGCAAAGGTATTCTCCCCGCTCTACGGGAACATGGTGGCGGCCGGTGAGGCGAGCGGGACCCTCGATATAACGCTGGACCGGCTCGCCGATTTTCTCGAGGAGCAGGTCCGTTTCCGGGGCAAACTCACGGCGGCGCTGGCGTACCCCGCGCTCATGACCGTCATCGGCATCGGTGTTCTTTTTTTCCTATTCAGTTTTGTTTTGCCCCGGGTTGTCGGGATGTTCGAGGACATGCGGCAACAGCTCCCGTTCATTACCCTGGCCCTTCTGGCGCTGGTGCACGTCCTGTCGAAGTTCTGGTGGCTGATCCTGCTCACGCTGGGCGGCGCGGGTTGGTATGTGAACCGGTATTTCAGCACACCCGCTGGCAGGGAAAAAATGGATGGGTGGCTGCTGCGCATGCCGGTGTTCGGGACGCTCATCAGGATGATCGCCGTGTCGCGGTTCACACGGACCCTGGGGACGCTGCTTCAGAGCGGGGTCCCGACGCTCACGGCGCTGGACATCGTGCAGAACGTCATCGGGAACACCGTGCTTGCCGAGGCGGTGAGGAAGGCGCGCGAGAACGTACGCGAGGGCGAATCCATCGCCGAGCCCCTGCGGCGGAGCCGCCTGTTCCCGCCGGTGGTGGTCCAGATGATCTCGGTGGGTGAGAAGAGCGGCGAACTGGAGAAGATGCTCCTCAAGGTGTCGGATTCCTTCGACCGGACCGTGGAGTCGCGCATCGCCGGCCTCATGTCCCTCGTGGAACCGGCGATCATCCTGGTGATGGGGCTTATTATCGGATTTATCGTCATCGCCATACTGCTGCCGATCCTGCAGATGAGCTCGGCGGTGAGATGAATCGATTGCGGAATGCGGATCATTCGACGGGCTCATGATGGTGAGCAACGTCGAACCATTGCGGATTGAACGAACGGACCGCGAGGCAGGGCTCCGGTGCCTTCGATACTTCCAGCCCCTGATTTCAGATGCTGAGATACCGACAAGGAGACTGAACATGAAGAACCAGAAAGGCTTCACCCTCATCGAGATCATGGTCGTGGTGATCATCCTGGGACTTCTCGCGGGCCTCGTCCTGCCGAAGATCCTCGGTCGCGAGGAAGAGGCGCGCGTCAGCTCCGCCAAGCTGCAGATCAAGTCTCTTGAGAACGCCCTCGACGGGTACAAGCTTGACAACGGGTTTTATCCGACGACGGACCAGGCACTGGACGCCCTCATCAAGAAACCGGAGACAGGCCGCATTCCGAACAAGTGGCGTGAGGGCGGATACCTGAAGCCTGCGCGAATTCCCAAGGACCCCTGGGGCTTTGACTACCACTACTATTCCCCCGGCAACGAGAACCGTGAGTACGAGATCATTTCTTACGGCCCTGACGGCGAGCCGGGCGGAGAAGGCAAGAGCGCCGATATTGAGAGCTGGAAGATCCAGTAAGTGCGGAGTGGCGAATGCGGAATGCGGAATATGACATAAAGTGCAGCAGCAGAAATACTCCGCACTCCGCGTTGAAAAAGCCCCCTCTCCCTTATTCCCTCTCCCTCCAGGGGAGAGGGGCAGGGGTGAGGGTCATGTCTACCCGCACTCCACACTCGAATGGCTTCACGCTCATCGAGCTGGCGATTGTGATCGTGGTGCTGGGCATCATGATCTCACTCGTGATCCCGACCCTGGGTGAGGTGACCGGGGCGAACCTGAAGCGGAGCGCCCGGCACCTGACCGGCATGATCCGTTTTCTGCGGGACGAGGCCGAGGCGAAGAAAACCGTGTACCGGCTCCGGTTCGATGTCCCGGGCGGCCACTATTGGGCCGAGACCCTGGCAGTTACCTCTGACCGGACCGCCGAGTTCAAACGCGTGCCGTCGGCCATTTCCACCGAAGGGAGCCTTTCGGGGAACACGTCGTTCAAAGGCGTTCGCGCCGGAAGCCATCCCGACGATCCCGCTATCCTGTTCACCCCCGATGGGTGGGTGGAAAAAACCTTCATCCACCTGCGGGACGGCAACGGGAAGGATTTCACGCTTATCGTCCAGCCGCTCACCGGAGACACCGAGCTCCATGAGGGAGAGGTGGAGGAACGATGAAACTTAGTGCGGAGTGGCGAGTGCGGAGTGCGGAGTGTACTACTGAAAGGCGTGATTGCAAGGGGGTCATTCCGCATTCCGCGTTGAAAAAGCCCCCTCTCCCTTTTTCCCTCTCCCTCAAGGGGAGAGGGGCAGGGGTGAGGG
>CAYILT010000042.1:0-17164 GCA_964364055.1 uncultured Nitrospiraceae bacterium
CCGAACCGTCGCCTCCCACAGCTTTGAGGTTCTTCGGGGCGGCCAGCGAGAGAAGCGGCGCGGCGCGAACCTCATCGGAGTACCCGCTCGCCCCCCCTTTGACACTATAGGCCCTGACGCGATAGACATACACCTTGCCGTACTGCAGGCCGGTGTCATTCCACGTTACGATGCCGTTCCGCACCTGGGCAGGCGCTGGATCAGCCAGGCCGATCTCGGCCACCTGCCGGTAGAGCGGCCGCTTGCGTTCGCGGCTCTGCTCTGCCCGGTATATCCGAAACCCCTTGATATCGGCAGGGCCCAGGGTCTTTCCTTCGACGTTCTTCACCGGGATCGGCCAGGAAAGATACGCTACGACATCCCGGACGGCTATCTTGATGTCTTTCACCGCCTCGGGGCGCGGGCTGTCGGGCGTGAGCGGCTCGGTCTTCCTGCCACAGGCGCCCGTCGCGAAAACGACAAGGACAAGAGCTCCTGCTGTCACCAGCCTCCAAAGACTCGTTCTCATTTTACAAGCTTCTTGAGCGCTGCAAGCCGCCTCTTGAGGTTCGCCGGAGCGGTACCGCCGTGCGATGTCCGGCGCCCCACCGACGCGGCAACGGACAAGGCCTGATAAACGTCGTTCTTGATAAGAGAAGAAAGCTTCTTGTATTCCGCGAGCGACAGGTCTTTTAATCCGCATTTCAGCGACAATGCGCGGAGCACCGCCCTCCCCACCACTTCGTGGGCCTGCCGGAACGGCAACCCCTTCCGCACCAGGTAATCGGCAAGGTCCGTGGCGGTGATGAATCCGTCCTCGGACGCATGTTTCATGGCGTCCCGGTGCACTTCAATGCCGGCCAACATCCCGGCAACGACCGCGAGGGTCTGCGTCACCGTGTCGGCGGTGTCGAATACCGGTTCCTTGTCCTCCTGCATGTCCCGGTTATAGGAAAGCGGCAGGCCCTTCATGAGAACAAGGAGCGCCGTGAGATTCCCGAAGACCCTGCCGGCCTTGCCGCGGGACAGTTCGGCCACGTCGGGGTTCTTCTTCTGCGGCATGATGGATGAGCCGGTAGTGAACGCGTCGGTGATAGTGATGAAGCCGAACTCCGCCGTTGACCACAGGACGAGCTCTTCGGACAGGCGGGAAATATGCACCATGATCTGACTGCATGCGGAAACGAACTCGATGGCAAAATCGCGGTCCGACACGGCGTCCATGCTGTTCTCGGTCAGTCCGCTGAACCCGAGGAGGCCCGCGACCATCTTTCGGTCGATCGGCAGGACCGTTCCGGCGAGCGCGCCCGAGCCGAGGGGCATGATGTTCACCCTCCGGTAGCAGTCCGTCAAGCGCTCCCGGTCCCTCTCGAACATCTCGTAATACGCGAGCAGATGATGACCGAACAGCACCGGCTGCGCGCGCTGCATGTGCGTGTATCCCGGCATGACCGTGTCCTGGTTGCGCTCGGCCAGTGCGATGAGCGTCTTCTGCAGTTCCCGGAGAAGCCGCCGTACCTCGAGGATCTCGTCGCGCAGGTACATCCGGAGATCCAGGGCCACCTGGTCGTTCCTGCTCCGCGCGGTATGAAGCTTGCCGCCAACGGGGCCGATCTTCCGGATCAGCCTGCTCTCGATGTTCATGTGGATGTCTTCCAGCTCAATGCTGAACTCGAGCTTGCCGTCGGCGATCTCCTGCAGGACGCTCTTGAGGCCGGCAATGATGCGTCGGGACTCTTTCTCGGCGATGATGCCGGTCTTGCCCAGCATGGCGGCATGGGCAACGCTGCCGGCTATATCGTAGGGGAACAGACGCCAGTCATACTGGATCGACGCGGTGTACTCCTCCACCAGCGCGTTCGTCGCCTCGCTGAACCGGCCGCCCCAGGGTTTAGCCGTCTTCGCGGGCTTCTTCGTCGGAGTCGGCCTCTTATGTTTGGTCGTTTTCTTCAGCATAGTAACTCAATAATTCCCAATCTCCAAATCCATGCGTACGCAATTTATGAAACACGTCCCCTATCCCTTGTGTGATGGTCGTGGCGTTTCCTGCTTTATAATAGGCACACTGTTTCCAAGACGTAATTGCTACTGTAATTGCGGATAGTTTATTGTGTACCATCTGACTGAATAATTAGCCCATTCCCACCAACCGCCACAAATGTCCCTTTCCCATAAGTTATACGATTGAGTCCATTCATTATACCGGCATTTTTCTTAATCCACGTCTTTCCATCAGTCGATGTGTACACAGTGTTCCCTTGCGTGGTAAGGACAAATGTTCCATTTGCGAAGGCTATCCCGCTAGGAATGGCAGCCGGACTATCTTCGACTAAAGACCATTCTTTGAGATCATATGATATAGCAATTATCCCTTTGAAATATGATTTGTATGTTCCTGCAGCGACAAAGATATTATTACCACCGATCACATCAACAAAATTAAGGCCTTTATCCAGGGACACTTCATCCCATTTTCTCCCATCCTGTGAGATTAACAGCAGTCCGTCTTTTCCGAATCCAACAAAATTATTGTTCACGTAAAACACTTTTCTGATTTCATTAAAATCTTCCCGAGTTACTTTTTCCCACTCAATGCCATTATCGGAAATCAGAAGAATTCCTTTACGGGAAGGTCCGTCTACAACTCCACCTGAAACATAACGCCCATTTCCGAAGGCCACGGTCTGCAAAATCTCATATCGTTGGTCACTGCGGGCCTTTCGTTGAACACCGCGAACCTTGGTCCACCGGTCTCCATCATTAGATGCAAAAATAGTCCCGCCTGTCCCAACCGCGACAAATAAGCCATTGCCGAAACCAACGTCGAAAAGCCAGTCATCTTCCTGGGTAAGATGTCTTGCAATATGCCAGGATACGCCGTCAACGGATGTAAGAATTGTTTCCCGGCTTCCAACCGAAACAAAAATATCATTGCTATATATAACAGATTGAAGCGGTGTGGTGATTCCTGGAATGAGCGGTTGCCACGTCTTTTTATCGGTGGAGGTATAAATGTTTTTCTGATCATAAATCATGTATCTGTTTTTATCGAATGTTATACCTCTTAACCATTCCTTCACTCCGACGTTCAGTTTAGACCATGATTTACCATCAGAAGAAGTAATAGCACTTCCTTCGCTCCCAACGGCTACGAAAGAACCGTCCACAGAAATAACCGACTTGAGCCAGCTTGACGTTCCGGATTGGAGAGGCGTCCAATCACTGCCGTTTTTTGATATCATGATTGCACCGGCAGCGCCTACGGTGACAAAAAGATCATTCCCAAAAGCTACCTTTTCAAGAAATTCATTGTCTGCACCTGTTCTGGCTACTGACCAACTCTTTCCGTCAAAAGAAAATAAAAGAGAGCCCTTGTCCCCGACTGCAACAAACGTTCCTTTGCCAAAAGTTATTCCCTTAAGGCTGTCTGTAGTCGCGGAAGATTGTTGCACCCACGAATTTCCATCAATAGAAGTCAAAATCGTCCCTTTATCACCTACAGCGACATATAAGCCTTCACCAAAAGTAACGTCATTAAGGATATTTTTGGTAGGCGTTTCAGATAATGACCATTTCTCGCCATCTGCAGAAGTCAGAATTGTTCCCCTGACACCGACAGCTATAAACTTACTATCCCTAAATGATAACGCCGTTATAATCTCTGAAGTTCCAGTGTCAATGAGCCTCCAATTGATGCAGTCGGAAGATATCGAGATACGTGCGTCAAGAATGCCTACGTATGCACCATTGCCATATGCGATGCCGTCATAAAGATGACTTTGTGAAGCAGGATTTCTTTTATGCCAAGTATCGAGAGGATCAGCATGTATATAGGTTTCGAAATACATAAAATAAATCAATAATACTGAGATCAATTGAAATGTTTTTTTCATGTTTTCCATCCCCACGCCTTGTGCTGCAAAGGAAATATGATGTTTCAAGTGCTTTTTTGCTGGCTGAATCAAGTGAACTCAGTTCTTACGAATTCATCAAATTTGAGATTATCACAAACAAGCACTCCAATTCAGGCTAAAACCCCTGTAACACTGGAACGCCGTTGCCCGTGGTGCCTTCCCAACCGTTGGACGCGGTCGGCACCCCGGACTGGTGATTTCGGAGCTCAATGGCTGGCCTGCGCTTCCCCTGTCAACGCTTCACGTGCGATCTCACGACCGCCCGCGCATGACTCGGGGCCATGATGGATCAGCTCATCCTTTCATGTAAGGGACTTTCACCCTCTGCTCTATGCCGGTTTATCCCGGCGCTTTCCCAACGTCCCCAAAGTACGTCCAATTCCTCAAGTGTCTTCACCATCCCGGCTCTCATGGGATTGAGATGGATGTACCTTATTAATGCCAACAGGTACCGGTCTTCTTCGCACAGTATGGACTTATATCGATTCTCGAATAAATGGCCGCTCCGTTTGTGCCTATGGTTGTAGTAGACCGCATACCACGTGAGAAGTTTCCTCATGACCGCTGATATGCCCTTTTTGCCGCTCTTGAACAGAATATGCACATGATTGCTCATGAGGACCCATGCATAGACAGAACACTTGGCTTCGGTGATATTTTCTCCTAAGCGCTGCAGGAACCTGCTTCTATCCTGATCATCGCTGAAGATATTCGCCTTGTTATTTCCCCGGACCATGATATGGTGCAATGCTCCGGGAACATCCAATCTTGGCTGTCGTGGCATATGCTTTTCCTATTGATGATAATCTACAAATCAACTCCCACTATATCTATGCACCGTAAGAACCAACGTCCCCTATCTCTCTTCTTTATTAGGGAGATGATTCAATGTATCTATGCAGTTCAACATTGCGAAAGTTATCGACTAATATACTTAGCACATGAACTGGTTTTTTCTTGGAGCGATAAACAACTTGCCAAACCTTATCTTGATATTCGACTCTTTCTCTAACAAACTCCTCTATCGGTAGACTCACTTCTTTTGCGTATTTATCCAGTCGTATGGCAGCAAGTTTTTCCGCCTCAATCTGGGGTAGCGCGGGTCGATACCAAAACAAGCCAATAACTACCGCACAAATAACCAGTATTGAAATTATCAACCACTTTCTATCCGATTTGAGATTAATAGCCATTTTACAAACGCCCGCTTTCACTAATAGACTTAAGGCCTATTATTTCTATGGTAAATGGCGTTCCATTAAATTGTCGTCCGATAGTCGTCAATAGCTCCCCAAATAAACTGCGATGTGTTGACGGATCAAAATTGTAGTAGTCGTCCAGCGCACCCAGTCGGCCTTCGAATGTCCACGAACACCCGCAAATATTTAGTGTGCCCTTAGACGTAATGTAATATAACCAACAGTAAGGGCCGCATCGCCGGAGGTACTAAATGACCGGGTATCATTGATACTTACAACTCTAGTACCGCAGCCACCACTCAGTACACCTCTCACTTGTGAGAATTGAGACGGCCTAACACTACTCGTATCTATTTCGTCGAAACCCATGCCTAACGGAGTCCCAGTACCGTCTATATAATGTCGAAATGCTTGATCAGAGAATAATAAGCCGAGGACATCCTTGCTATTAGTTGGGGCTTGGCGCGCGTAACCATACAAATTGATACCACCTCTCAACCCGATCGGATCCGCCTCTATGTATCTTCCGATCACCGGATTATAGTCACGATAGTAGTTATAATTCAATCCCGTCTCAATATCGAAGTACTGCCCAGGGAATCTCAAGTTGTTGGTGACCTCTCGAATATATTCGCCACGTCGCCCCTTGTTATCGTGTTCTCTATCGCTATCATGGTCTCTAGCTTCGTGTTCAGGCTCGTCAGCATCCAGTACATTCCCGAAGGGATCAAATTCTACCCTCCACATAACTTTCCTGAGTTTGTCCGTCATCACCTTGGGTGTGCCGAGATGATCGTTGTGGTAATAGAACATCTCGTCTTTATGTTCCTGTTTCCTGATCATGGCAAGGGGTTTGCCGTCGAGATAGATATAATCTGCTATCAACTTTCCCCTGGCTGTTGTTTCTTCGATTAAGCTGCCTGACTGGTCGTAGTGGAAGACGGTTGTGTGATCATATTCGTCGTCATCGTCTTTTTCCTTTTCTTCTCGTTCGTGCATTTTTGTCTTTTTGATTGCCCTCTGGCCGTTTCCGTTATATGCGTACTCGCCGACTACTCTGCCTTTCTTGATTACCCTGATCAGTCGTTGGTTCTGATTATACACAAAATCTCTTTGTCCGTCACTCGTGGTGTTGCCGTTCTTGTCGTACTGGTAGTAATTGATGTGGCCGTTGCTGGCGGTCATGAGGCGGTTTGCTTCATAGCTGTATTTGTTATTCATGCCGTTGGTTTGAGTTAATCGGTTGCCGTTTGCGTCGTAGGTCCAGACGAGGTTTTCCCAGGGGCCTTTGGCTGTTGCTAAGCGGTCGAGGGCGTCGTACCTGTAGGTTTTTGTATTTGCCGGTTCAAGTACGTTGTTGATCGCATTGATGTTAGTAACCGGATCGTACGTGTAAGTGAGATTCAATACTCCAGAAACGGTTATGGTGCTGATTGTGTTGTTGGGATTATAGGTCCATTTCTCGGTTAGCCCGTTGCCGAGGGTCATGGAGAGTGTGTTGCCCACTTTGTCGTAATTGATGCCGGAGCCGACAGTCATCGTCCCGTGCTTTGTTAGCTGGTTTACATTGAGAGGACGGTTGACACTGTCATACGAATAACTTACCCTGCGTCCGCTGGGGTACGTGATGGCCGTGAGATTCCCTGCTTTGTCGTAAGCATAGCCGGTCGTGTATGCACTGCCGAGGATATGCTTTGTCTCTTTGACAACGCGTCTAAGCTTGTCGTATTCATACGAGGTCGTCCCGGACGGATCGGTCATGGTGCAGACCCGGCCTTTGCCATTGGTGCATTCGTCATACGTATAAGTTATGTTCTGCGACGAGTCGGGGAATTGCATCTCTGTGAGACGGTTCAGATTATCGGAAACGTATTTGATCGTGACTCCGTTCGCGTCGGTCTTGCTAGCCAGGGTGCCTGTGAGATTGTAAGTATACCTTGTGGCGCCGGTGTCGAGGGAGACGGTCTTGGTGACGCGGCCTGCGGCATCGTACTCATAGGTCGCGAACTTTGGGGAACTTTGGGGACGTTGGTTCTTACGGTGCATAACTGTCGCCGCCCCTCTTTTCTATCTTTGCAATCGTTCGCGTGATGCTCGATGTATTCACGCCCAAGTGCCTGGCAATCTCCGCCATGGACAACCCCAACTCATCCAAACTTCTTTTCGCGATTTTTGTCCGTATGTCGCTTACTATTTTTCGCCTGCTCCCAGCCTGGAGTTCGGTTAAGCTCACCTGGTTCTTTGCACATTCTTCTTTTATGATGTTGTTTATAGTTCTGCCGGAACGGCGTATTTTCATTTGCCGCATTTGCGTTTTTTCGGCTTCTTTGAATATCTCGTTCACAAAATCGCCGCTCCCGAGTATCCTCTCGTCGTATTCTTCACGCTGGCCTTTTCTTCTGGCGGATACTACCTGGGACCAGCCTCCACGACTGCGGACGAGGCCGCCCCCTGTTAACTCAGCACTCCGCCCCAGCGCTATTCCTTCCGCTACAAACTTTCGGTATGCATTCTTCGCTTTTCGTTTCGTATCGTTGAACTGGAGGAATACATAGTTGACATCCATCCAGGGGCATTCGTTCTTTCCCAGCACTGCGCTATGGCCGCTCCAGGGGTAGCAATCCAATTCCTCAAGTGTCTTCACCATCCCGGCTCTCATGGGATTAAGATGGATGTACCTTATCAATGCCAACAAGTACCGGTCCTCTTCGCACAGTATGGATTTATATCGGTTCTCGAATAAATGGCCGCTCCGTTTGTGCCTATGGTTGTAGTAGACCGCATACCACGTGAGAAGTTTCCTCATGACCGCTGATATGCCCTTTTTGCCGCTCTTGAACAGAATATGCACATGATTGCTCATGAGGACCCATGCATAGACAGAACACTTGGCTTCGGTGATATTTTCTCCTAAGCGCTGCAGGAACCTGCTTCTATCCTGATCATCGCTGAAGATATTCGCCTTGTTATTTCCCCGGACCATGATATGGTGCAATGCTCCAGGAACATCCAATCTTGGTTGTCGTGGCATATGCTTTGCCTATTGGTAAATATCGATAGCTCTTCTCCCGCTGTAGTTATGCACCGTAAGAACCAACGTCCCCAAAGTAATCTACGTCCCCAAAGTAATCTCTTCTCCTATTTTATTGACCAGCGGCGACCGCAGCAAAACCCTGAAAAGGCCACTCAGCCAGAATTTTCTGAGCTTTAGAATACGGCGGCCGCAAGAGGTACAGATTGTACCACTGCACGCCAAAGCTGCTCATAACGATGCTATCGGAGCCTTGAACAAATTTAACAGAAGATAAGAACCTCATATCTTGAAGCTTCGCCGGAGTCGAAAAAGGTCTTTTCACTTCTGTGCGTTTATCAACAAGCAGAGCTTTGCCGGTCATGTCTATGTAAACGAATGAATCATTTATATCTGACGCACTGATGGAAATTCCTTCTGCTATTTGTTTGATATTGCTTGTGCTCGCTCCAGCAGTTAAGCTGCCGACAAACCGTTTCTCACCCTCTTTGTAGCTCAAATAAAGATATTCATGAAGCCCCCAGGATACATCAAGAAACATACCTTGTCCCATGAACTGAAACGATCCCGTTGTGAGGTTCAAGACATAAAATTTTCGAGGGTCATCTAAATTAAACTGTCCGGCTATGATCGCGATCCTTTGACCGGTTCGGTCGAATGACATCTGATTGATCCGATCCATGCCCGTACTGATTTCCCGTAGAATCTTGCGTGTGTCAGGGTCTATCAACAGTAGCCGTGCGCTTCCAGTGGATGGGACTTTCATAATTTGTGTGGAAATAGCAATAACTTTATGTATTGGATCATAGGCAAGGGCAGTGATTACGCGCGGGTCTGCTTGTTCAAGTGCGAAAATTTCCTCTCGCTTATCCGAACGTTTAATAACTACATTAGAATCACTGGCACAATAAAGCACCATATCCGCCGGTAAAACCGGCGTACGTGAACAGCCATGAATCAGGAAAAGACACAATGAGCTTATTAGTGTGAGAAGCCTTATGCGGATTGATTCTTTTTTGAACATTGCTGCTCCTTTTGTGGTTGCGCCTCTACACCCGCCTACAGTCGACAGGCCTCAAGAACAGTAGAAACAAATGTATTGCAGTTATTATAGGGACCCCAGGTGCCTAGTGAGTGCCCCATGAGACCACTCAAAACTCTATTAACACAGGCTTCATCGACGCATCTTTTCTCGACGCACCGTGCGCCAGGTTGCGCGGAACGGCCAGCATGATTTCTAACAGTAACCGGATCACCAAGCATTGGCGAACCTTCAGGCCCATTTGGAGGGCCATAACCAGCTTCGACAGAATTAGTTTTCAGCCATTGATGGTCCCAGCCCATTTGATGGGCAAGCCAACCGCCAGGGAGCTGTGCTTGCTGAGAACAAACCCATACCGCTAAACCGCGGGGATCGGTAAAGCGGATCGGATTGTTTTCTGCGTAAACGTAGAGGTTGATACCGCCTTTTAAACCAATTGGGTCTGACTCTATAAACCTACCCACCTTCGCATCATAATACCGCGCCCTGTAATAATACAGCCCTATCTCCTCATCCCACTCTCTGCTGGTAAATGTAAAAGCATTCTTGACCTTATCTCCGTTTTGTTTGATTTCTCCAAATGAGGAATAGGCATAGCTCTCGACTACTTTCTGTTTTTTGTCCGTCAGCGCTGTTACCGAGCCCAACCCGTCTGCATGATAATAATACATCTCTCCTTTTCTTTCAAGCGCAAGCAGCTCATCTATACCCGGGCCGTGGATGTAGCGGGTCGTGTCGGTCTTGGGTTTGCCGTCGTCGGTCTTGGCCTGGTATTCAAGGATGATGTCTTCATTGTCGTAGACGTAGGTGAAGGTCTTTGTCTCTTCAGCCCTGCCATGTTCGACTTCTTCGACCTTCTTCTCGATTCTTCTTCCGAAGGGGTCGTATTTAAAGCTTACTCTCAGAGTTTCGTTGTCCTCGCTCTTCTCTACTTTTGTTAGTCTGTTCTCGTAGTCATAGGTGTACGTCCAGACCGTGGCTTTTTCGTCATCGTCTTTTTCGATCTTCTTGGTCAGGTTTCCGTTCTTATCGAATTCGTACTGATGCTTACTGTCAGAGGTAAGCTGATTCCCCTCGTTGTAATTGTAAATATCCTTGGTTCTCGGCCCGTTCTGTCGATTGCCCACAGGATCATAGCTGAAGATTTCGGCCTTATGTTCTCCTCCTTGTTCATTCCCGTCTTCCTTTTCCCTGCCGTGGGGCTTTACCGGTAAAGATTGGAGCAGCTGATAGATGGTATCATAGCCGTAGGTGTATTTGATGTCCGGTTCGGTTTTGGTGAGTCTGTTGCCAACTTTGTCCAGCGTGTACGTGTAGGAGTTCAAAGTTTGATGCGCCGAATTTTGTGTGAAAAGGCTCGTCAGGCGACCCGCGTTGTCATACGCGTAGCTTGTCGTGACACCGTTTGGGTAGGTGAGCATCGTGCGTCTGCCGAGGGTGTCGTACTGATAGGAGTATGTCCTCCCGCCGCCATTCACGATGGATGTGAGCCGACCAGAATTGTCATAATTATAGCTGACAACAGAGCCGTCAGGGTAGGTCGTTTTCTTCTTGTTGCCAAGTACATTATATTGATAGCCGACCGTTCTGCTGTTTGCATCGGTGATGCTCGTGACTCTGCCGCTTGCATCAGAGGTCAAGGTGTAGGCTATGGCGGCGTTGGATGCCGTCAGAATGTTTCCCTTTGCATCATACGTGAAGGATGTCGTAGTGCTATCAGGATAGATTTTCTTGAACAACCGGCCGCGGCTGTCATAAGAGTAGCTTATACTATTCCCGTTTGCGTCTGTCCTTGATGTGATATTCCCTTTTGCGTCATAGGAATAGGTTATTGAGTTCCCGAGCGGATCCGTTTCTTTTATGAGCCTGCCAAGGGTATTGTATTCATAAGTCGTGGCATGCCCGTTCGCATCGGATACGGATGTGAGCTTATCCCCGCCGCCTCCGCACGAGGGGCAGCCGGTGCCGCCATATGTGTACGTTGTGATGTTGCCAAGGGCGTCAATGGCTTTTATCAACTGCCCTTTGGCATTGTACTCGAAGCGTGTCACGTTCCCGCTGGCGTCGGTCTGGCTTGTCCGGTTGCCATTCTTGTCGTAGCCAAAAATCGTGACGTTGCCCGCCGGGTCAGTGACTTTGATCAGGTGGTTATTGCTGTCGTATTCAAAGCGTGTGGTGTTGCCGTTTGCATCCGTCTGACTTGTCACATTGCCCGCTGCGTCGTAAGTGAAGGACGTAGTTGCGCCGGTAGGATCGGTAACGGAAGCTAAATTGCCGCTCTGGTCATAGGTGAATGTGGTCGCCTGACCTGCAGGATTTGTCACTTTTGTTACATGCCCTTGGGCGTCATACTCATAGCTCGTAGTCGCGCCGGTGGCATCGGTCGTGGAAATAAGGTTGCCTTTTTCATCATAGGCGTTGGCAGTCGTATTGCCCTGGGGATCAATGATAGCCGTCACCTGGCCAAAGGTATTGTAAGTGTAGCTCGTGGTCTGGCCAAGGGCGTCGGTCGTGGATGTCATATTTCCGCTTGCGTCATAGGCGTAGCCCGTGGCGCTGCCGTCGGGATCGGTCTTCGCAAGCATATTCCGGTTGCTGTCATAGGTGTAACTCGTAACGCCGCCTTGGGGGTCGGTCTTTTGCGTAAGCATGCCTGCCTGGGTGTCGTAGGTGTACTGCCACACGCCGCCGTCTGTTTCAGTGAAGGTTGTGGTCTTCGTCGTGCCGGTGCCCGTGGGATAACTGATGAGCCTTGTATTTCCGTCGACAAGGGACGATGTTACCCGGTGCTGGTCGTCATAGCTGTACGTCGTGGTATTGCCGTTCGGATCGGTCTTGGTGCGCATGAACGCGTCGGCGTCATAGGTATAGGACCATGTTCCACCGCCGGGATAGGCAACGCTCGTCAGCGTGTTATTGGTTACCGTGAACGAATTGACGTTGCCGCTCGGATCGGTGACCGAGGTGATATGGCTGGCCGTATCGTAGCTTATCGTCGTGGCCCGGCCGGCCGGATCAATGATGGAGGTCAGATTGCCGTTGGTATAGCCGAAGGTCACTGCATTGCCGTTCCGATCTGTGATTGCAGCGATTTTGCCGTTCTGACCGAAGTTGTAGTTTGCGCCGTCTTTGTGGGTAAGTGCGAAGGCGCCGTCGGCGTTCCTGGTGAGGAGCGAGTGGTCTCCGGGCTGTGATGTATAGCCGCTACCGTTCTTTTTATAAAGACTCCTCGCACCGACCCCTTCTCTCAGAATGACGGAGCCATCGCTGGTTTCTTTAAGCGTGATGTCATAGTTGTGAGTCCAGCCCCTGCCAAGAGGACCGGCATAAGGATCAAGACTGTTATAGTGAAGAATCATGCTCGCGGAGAGACCCGAGCCTTTTGTGGAGAAAAGCGTTTGACTGTGGAAAAGATTGCCAGAAGCAACATTTGCAGAAGAGCCGAAATTGACGGAAAGGCTGCAATTGTCCGATTCTTCAACGGTGAAGTTGATTGTCTTCGAATCAGCACAAGTCGGATCATCCGTGAGCCAGGCTTCTAAAGTAGCGGTATAAGATCCGGGGTCTACAACAGTACCATCTGGATTTTTCCCGTCCCAGGTAACAGAAACGTCCGTACCGCTGCCAGTATAGGTTTTTCCCGCAACATTTACTCTCCAGCTTGCGGGATTGCCAGAGCTGTCCGATATAGAGCCGATCAGATCAACAGTTCCGCCTGCTGCCGGATCAATGGTTGTGCTGCTGCCGGAAAAAGCGGTGATTTTAGTATCGCATTTTGCATAGACTGCGGTTATATCGCTTACAATGAGTTGACCATAACCTTTAGAGAAGGATGGCGTTACATTTACGATGTCGCCGCATGTCTTATTACCGGTAATGAGGACATCCCATCTTACCGTACCCTGCCAATAATACAAAGCGCTGTGATATACATTTGGGGTTCCATGTTCAGCGAGAGACTGATCATTTATCTTGAGGTCCGTCGGATCAATTTCCGCCGTTGACCGCAGAAAAAGATTTCCGGTTATCTGCAGTGTTTTTAATTTTTTATTTCCCTGGCACTCGAGTTTAAAATCGAATGAAGTTTCCCCTGTTTCTGTTGAGACATGGGTTACGGTGGGTGGTTGCATATTGCAAGAATTGTAGGAGTATTCACATTCTCCTTCCCTCGCGTCGTTGCTTGGGCAACATGAGCAACTGTAAGTTTTTTCTACAAATCCAGCTTTCATATGCAGATCTGGCATGGGATCTACATTATAATTTTGATCCCATGAATAACCTTGGGGCGCTGAACACGAACTACAACTAGACTGACCTGCTTCATAATAAACCGTATAATCTGATATATATCCAGTAATATTATAAAAACGTTCAGTGACCTGCGCACTATATGTTGTAATATCATGCACGTCTTCTTCATATTGATATTCCATTATACGAGCCATTCCCCGCACACCAGGGCAGGGTACATCAAAATATCCTACCTGTATTGATCGTGGTGTTTCATAATGTATATCGTGACTCACATAGCCGCTTGCTAATGATAAGTTAGACAGGTTAGTTCCCAGCGCGCTATTTAATAATGCCGTACAAAACAGGGAAACCGTAAGGAAAGTCATGCCTATATAAAATAATACTCTTTGTGTCGCTTCGTCAGCTTTCTTCGTGGTCACAATGCCGTTATTCAATTTCACCATTTTTATCTCCCCACATGACATTTTCGGAGCCGCGGCACAGTAAGCGTAGCGCCATTTCCGACATAACAATGAGGCGATAGCCAGATCGCTAACGATAAATCTCGGACAAAGAAGGCCGTAAAGCTGGAAGGACAATAAGAATCCGCGATATGAAAGAATTGATTGACCAACGAAAGCAAGATACGGCCTCTTAGTTGTTTTCGTTTTCTTCGCCATACCCGATCGCGAACTTCCAAATCCCATACACTAAATCCCAAGTAAGTTCCAAATGCAAACAACCAAAATACGGATTTCGGTCCTTGGTGCTTATTTGGATTTTGTGATTTGCTATCTGGCGCTTTTTGCTATACTGTTTCCCACCCGCAGCCGCAGCGCGTTCAGCCGGATGAACCCTTCGGCATCCTTCTGGTCATATACCGTCTCGGACTCGAAGGTCGCGAGGTCGGGTCGGTAGAGAGAAACCGGCGATCTCCGTCCAACCGTATCGCAATTCCCCTTATACAGCCTGATCCTTGCGGTGCCGGTCACGTTCTTCTGCGCCTCATCGATGGCCGCCTGCAGCATCAACCGCTCCGGTGCGAACCAATACCCGTAGTACACGAGCTCCGCGTACTTCGGGATCAGGCCCTCCCGGAGGTGCAGGACCTCGCGATCCATGGTGATGGACTCCACGGCCCGGTGGGCGGCATGGAGCAGCGTGCCGCCCGGCGTCTCATATACTCCGCGGGACTTCATGCCCACGTAACGGTTCTCCACAAGATCGATGCGGCCCACGCCGTGGGCGCCGGCAATGCGGTTCGCCTCGGCAAGCAGCGCCGCCGGGGCGAGTTTTCCGCCATTGATGGCAACGGGATTCCCTGCCTCGTATGCCACCTCGACGTATTCGGCCCGGTCCGGCGCCTGTTCGACGGGAACGGCCATGGTGTACATGTCCGCGGTGGACTCTTTCCACGGGTCCTCGAGCACACCGCCCTCGTAACTGATATGGAGCAGGTTACGGTCCGTCGAGAACGGCTTGGACTTCGTCGCCGTAACGGGAATGTTGTGCTTCGCAGCGTAGTCGATGAGCTCCTCGCGGCCCTTCATGGTCCACTCGCGCCAGGGGGCGACGATCTTCACGTCCGGCTTGAGCGCGAAATAGGCGAGCTCGAACCGGACCTGGTCATTGCCCTTGCCCGTGGCGCCGTGGCAGACCGCGTCGGCGCCCTCCATCCCGGCGATCTCGATCTGGCGCTTGGCGATGAGCGGCCGCGCGATGGAGGTGCCGAGAAGATACCGGCCTTCATAGACGGCGTTCGCCCGGAGCAGGGGGAACACGAAATCACGCACGAATTCCTCGCGCAGGTCGTCGATATAGATCTTGCTCGCGCCCGTCCTGATGGCCTTGTCCCGGAGCGGCTCCAGTTCTTCTCCCTGGCCGATGTCCGCCGTAAAGGCGATGACCTCGCAGCCGTAGGTCTCCTTGAGCCAGGTGATGATGACCGAGGTGTCCAGGCCGCCCGAGTAGGCGACGACGATTTTGTTGATCTTTGCAGTCATGGTTTTCATCCGGCAATTTCAATCAAAGACGGAGCAACTCCTCCTGTTTGAGCCTCAGGCGGCGCCTGTCGGCCTTCGCCGCCGATTACTTCCGTTTAAATACGGTAATCCCGCTTTCAACGACAGCTCGGGCGAATCCCTGTTTTTCTCTCACCTGCCGGGGAGAGAGTCCTATCGGTTCCAGAGGTTCTTTCACGTTGTAGTGCGCCCTGCTCAATAGCTCCTGCCGCTCGAAAATGTCCAGCTTCGCAAATCCCGGAGAAACCACAGCCACATCGATATCGCTGTAGTCCTTCGGCTGCCCTTTTGCGTAGGAACCGAAAAGGATGACCTGCGACACTTCGAGGCCGAGCTTCTGGAGTTCCGCCACAAATTGCAGGATTATTTTTTTAACCTCTTGTCTTGTTTTAGCCATTTCAACAGTCTCTTGGTCTTCGTAAGATACGCGCTTACCCGTTCCCGGCTGAACGCCTTGACAAGGGCTTTCATGTCCTCAGGGTAGCGCGTCACAACGCTCAGGTCGTTCAGTGATCCTAACGTCTCCCGATGCTCTTCGGGAACATCAAGTCCGGTCTCGTTTATCAGATAGATGAGATTGTGAGTCTTCGGCGGCGCCTTCTTGTGCGCGGCTTCAAAGACGGCTTTGAGCGCTTTCTCGGTTGCCAGATGGCACATGAAAAGCACATATACGTACCTCCTGCTCTTAAACATATGCTCCGCGGTCTTGATGTCATAATTTGACGATTCAAGCCAGTTTGCTATATTCTTCCCAGTCGTTGCCATAAGATTGATGGTCTCGTAAAAAGTCCCCAGTGCTGTCATTGCGAGGAGCGGAGCGACGCGGCAATCTCGTTTTTCCAATCGGTTACCAACTGCGAGATTGCTTCGCTACGCTCGCAAAGACGGCTTTCCAGACTTATTACGAATACATCAAGATTAGAGGACCGGAATTGCTACCCTCTCACCGCCTGTCTGGTTTAAAGTTTCCTTCTTGCGCTACTTCCCTTCGACGATCTTCACCTTCATCTCGATCCGCTCGTTGGGATTATCGTTGGGGTCCTTGGGCTGAGAGACGATCTTGTCCACGACCTCGATGCCGCTCTCCACCTCGCCGAACGCCGTGTACTGCCGGTCCAGGAAGTTCGAGTCCTTCACGCAGATAAAGAACTGGGAGCCCGCGCTGTCCGGGCTTTGCGAGCGGGCCATGGAAAGCGTCCCCCGCTTGTGGGGTTTACTGTTGAACTCGGCCTTGATGGTGTAACCCGGGCCGCCGGTGCCGTACGCCCGCCGTTTGGCAGCGTCCTTGGAGGTCGGGTCTCCGCCCTGGATCATGAAACCGGGAATGACCCGGTGGAACACCGTGTGGTCATAGGTCCCGTTCTTCGCGAGGTCAAGGAAGTTCTTCACATGCCCCGGCGCAACATCAGGGAAGAACTTCAAAGTGATATTTCCAAACTTTGTTTCAATGATCGCCGTAGTGCCTGACATTTTTTTGATCTCCTTTTCCGTGACCTTGATGGTTTTTGGCGCCGGCGTCGTGACCTGCGCAGAGGCGGCTACGCTCAGGCATATTCCTATGATCGCTCCAAAAAATATTTTCCCTGTCTTCATTATTTTTCCTCCCCGGGATTTAGTTAGTTATTAATCGTCTCATAATAGAAACAACATGATCAGAGAATCTCCCCTCGCCCCTCTTTGTCAAAGAGGGATATTCCTCCCTTTGGAAAAGGGAGGTTAGGAGGGATTTTACAAATTGAATGTCA
>CAYILT010000043.1:0-17085 GCA_964364055.1 uncultured Nitrospiraceae bacterium
GAATGACGTAACCGCTGGACGAAACGGGCGTCGTCACCGTTACCGTAACCTGTTGATTCCGGCTTGTCCGGGTTAGGAATGAACTACTGAGTATTACGCTTTTCCACCAGCAATCGGAAGTGGCCGTTCTCCGGTGCAACATTAAGGACCCGGTGCCCCTCGTCTTTCACGCTTCTCGTCACATTGATGATGGGCTCGCCGTCGTCCAGCAGGATCTCGATCCGCCCGCCGGCTTTGATCTTGTCGATGGCGAGCTTTGTACGCACGAAGTTCATGGGGCAGCAGACGCCGAGAAGGTCGAGGAGGCTGCCGTTCTTTCCGGCCGATGCCTGCTGAACAATGTCTTTTCCCTCTGTCTCTTTCTTCTCCGCAAATATCTCGGCAAAGGCCTTGTCAACACCGATGCGGTCAAGGGTGTGGCCGAAGCGCTCCTTCTTGTTGCCGTTTTCGAGATAGAACTTGAAGGCGCTCTCGATGTGCCCGAGCAACTCCTCCTTTGACCCGATCAGCACCTTCGCCCGTGTGCCGAGCCGGGGCTTCTTGCCCAGCGTACCGCCGAGGAACAGGGTGTAGCCGGTCTGTTTCGCGGTCCATGCCGAGGCCGAGCAATTCTTGATGCAGAGCCCGCAGTAGATGCACTTCTCCTCATTGAGGACGTACGCATCGTCCCGCTCATCAATGGCGTTGACCGGGCAGATGCTGACGCAGAGCCGGCAGGAGATGCAGGCCTCTTTGTTCCAGCCGGGCAGGACGCCGCCCATCACGCCTACATCGTTCTCGATGGGCTTGGAGCAGTTGTTCGGGCATCCCGAGACGCCGATCTTGAACTTGTGCGGCGCCAGCTGGCGGAAGTAGACGCTGTCGAGCTTGGCGGCCAGTTGCTTGGTCTCCATGATGGCCGAGGTGCAGATCGCTGTCCCGGGGCAGGCCACGATGCCGCGTCCCCGGGGGCCGCACACGCCGAGCACGATGCCGTTGCTCTCGAGCTCTTCGCGCGCCGCCTCGAGGTCGTCGACGTTCACGTGGGGGATCTCCACCGCTTGGCGCGTCGTGAGGTGCACCTCGCCGCGGCCGTACTTCTGCGATACGCGGGTGATGACGTTCAGCTCCCCGGCGTTCAGGTCGCCGCCCACGGTCCTGAGCCTGATAAGGAAGGTGTCCTTCTGATTCTGCGCGATGATCCCGATGCGCTTGAGCTCGTCAATATTCACTGTTGTTGCCGCCAGTTCACCCATGTCCGGTCACCTCACACTATGTGGTTAAGATGGAGCGAAGGCATGAAACACGTGGAAGGGGAAAAGCCTGTCTCATGCCCTCGCGTCCTTGTTATAGGGGAATGTATAGCAATCCCCGTGCCACGGTGAAACAAGCAGGAATAGGGGCTTTTCCGTTGACAGGGAGAGCCATGTGGTTTATAAATGTACATATTGTATATTATATATACAGAGGTGATTCCATGCAGATAGTGCTGCTTGTAACGTCAAACAACGACCTCGCGAAGGAGTTCCCCCATCTGCTTCCGAAGGGCCACAAGCTTGTCATTGCAGCGCCCGGACCGGCTGAAATGGACGGCAGCGGCTCCTTCGTGTTCATCGACATCGACACTGCAGGCGTCGAGCGGGTCCGGGATTACGCCGGCAAGGCCTTTGTCATTGCCGTCACCGAGCAGGAACGGACCGGACCGGTCATGGAGGCAGCGACGTTCGGGGCCTACGAGATCATGCGGCGCCCGCTCAAGAAAGAACGGATCGAGCGGGTCCTGGCCGAACTGCAAGCCTTGAGAAAGGAAATGGCGCACGCGGTCCTGATCGAGAAGGACCTGATCGCGCCCGCGGCGACATGCGTCATCGTGGGCCGTTCCACGCTGGTCATGAGCCTCTGCGAGAAGGTGGCGCGCGTCGCCCAGGTGGAGGTGCCCGTGCTGGTCACCGGTGAGACCGGGACCGGGAAAGAGCTTGTTGCCGAGGCCATCGCCCAGCTCTCCCCGCGGTTCGGCAAGCCCTTTGTCGTTATCAACTCCGCTGCCGTGCCCGAGGCCTTGCTCGAGTCCGAGCTCTTCGGCTACGAGCGCGGGGCGTTCACCGGGGCCGTTGCGTCGAAGGAAGGCATGCTCAGGACCGCTGACGGCGGGTGTGTGTTCTTCGACGAGGTGGGGGAGCTGCCGCTGCCGCTCCAGGGGAAGCTGCTCCGCTTCCTGCAAACGCAATCATTCTATCCCGTGGGGAGCACGAAGGAAGTACAGGTGAACGTGCGCGTGATATCGGCGACGAACCGGGACCTGGCCGCCATGGTGCGGGAGGGAAAGTTCCGCGAGGACCTGTACCACCGCCTGCGCGTGGTGTCGATCCACGTGCCGCCGCTCCGGGAGCGGAAGAAGGACATTGTCCCGCTGGTGCAGTGCCTGTTCTACCGGCACGCCCACACGGCGCAGAAGGCGATCAAGGGGGTGACCACGGCGTTCCTCGACGGCCTGCAGGCCTATGACTGGCCGGGGAACATCCGAGAGCTCGAGAACACGCTGCGCTCGGCCATCGCGCTGTGCAGGACCGACTACCTTACCACGCATGAGCTCAAGGACCTGGGCGCCCATTCCCTCGCAAGGCCGGAGCAGGGGCAGGCGGGCGCTCTTGCCTCGGCCGTGATCCCCTATGTGAAGGAAGCGTTTGAGAGAAAGGAAAAGAATATATACGAGAAGGTCCATGCCGAGGTCGACAAGCACCTCCTGGAATACGCTCTCTCCCATACGCGGGAGAACCAGTCCGAGGCGGCGCGCCTGCTCGGCATCAACCGGCTGACATTAAGGAAAAAACTGGGGATATCGAAATGAGGGCTGCCCTGAGCCGGCGCCTGAAAGATGCGAGTGCCTTATGACGGGTCTTCGATCGGGATGGCGCCTTCCCGTTCTTCCACGGAAACGCCCTTGCCGATGACCACGATGCCCGACGGGGTGACGTGGAAACGCTTGCGGTCCTCGTCGAGGTTGTAACCGATCTCGGCCCCCCGCGGGATAACGACGTCCTTGTCGAGGATTGCGCGGCGGATCCGGCAGTGTCTGCCGATCTCCACGTTCTCCATCAGGATCGAGTCGTGAACCTCGCTGTAGGAGTTGACGCGTACATTGTGCGAGAGCACCGAGTTCTGCACCCTGCCGCCGCTTACGATGCAGCCGGGCGAGACCGTGGAGTCCAGGGCCAGGCCGAGCCGGCCGCCCTTCGTTTCCTGGGCGAAAACGAACTTTGCCGGCGGGCTCTGGGTCTGGTGGGTCCGGATGGGCCAGGCCTTGTCATACAGGTTCAGCAGGGGATCTACGCTCACCAGGTCCATGTTCGCTTCCCAGTAGGCGTCGATGGTCCCGACATCCCGCCAGTACTTGGCTTCCTTCTTGTTTTCATCGATGAAGTTGTAGGCGCAGACCTTCGAGGTTTTCATCATCTCGGGGATGATGTTCCTGCCGAAGTCGTGGGACGTGTCGCGAAGGGCGTCTGAATGGAGGTGCTCGACGATCTTCTTCGTGTTGAAGAGATATATCCCCATGGAAGCGAAAGCCATGTCCGGCCTGCCGGGGATGCACTTCGGATGTTTCGGTTTTTCCTCGAACCCCACAATCCGGCACTCCTTCTCTACTTCGATGACGCCGAAGGACGACGCCTGTTCGATGGGCACTTCGATGGCCGCCACGGTGGCGTCGGCCTCTTCCTGGCGGTGGAACCGCAGCATCTCGGCGTAGTCCATCTTGTAGATGTGGTCGCCGGCGAGGATGAGCAGGTGGTCGGGCGCGTCCTTCTCGATCATGTAGATGTTCTGATAGATGGCGTCCGCCGTGCCCTGGTACCACTTGTCGCCGACGCGCTGCTGGGGCGGAACGGAGATGATGAACTCGTTCAACTCGCCCGAGAAGAAGTTCCAGCCGAGACGGAGGTGCTTGTCCAGGGACAAGGACTTGTACTGGGTCAGGACCGCGATCTTCCTGATGCCGGAATTGATGCAGTTCGAGAGGGTGAAGTCGATGATGCGGTAGATGCCGCCGAAGGGAACGGCCGGTTTTGCCCGGTGCAGGGTAAGGGGATGCAGGCGTTCTCCCTTGCCTCCCGCCAGGATCATTGCGAGGATGCCCATGCTTTTTCCTATAATTATGAAGAAGGATACATTCGTAAAAAGTCCGCAATACGTGTCATTGCGAGCGAAGCGAAGCAATCCCGCATTTCGTAACCGATTGAAAAATCGAGATTGCCGCGTCGCTCCGCTCCTCGCAATGACGGTACTTGGTGTTTTTTACGACATCATCAAGAAGGACTTCGAACGGTGAAAAAATGATAGCAGGATATGCGAAAAGTGTCAAATGAAGGGATCGGCGCTATGACGGAGGACGCGACGAAGGAGAGGAAACAGGCTCAATAAAAAAGGCGTTGCCACCGAACCGATTGGTTAATGTCCCGTTTAGTCCCGGCGGCTCGGGAATCATCACTTCCACTTCGTTGGCCCTTCCTTTAATTAAGGACCGGTGAAGCCTGCTGCTCAACTCCCGCCACGCCAAGACTTCGGGGCTATCGGCTAATACGTCTTTGCGGACCCGGTAGATCACGTACCGGCAGTCTTACCGCTCAACTTGCGGTCCGCTTTCCGGTTTCGGCGTCCGTTCATCCGCTGCCTTATTCCCCTTGTAACGGGTCACCTATTTACACGCTAGGGTGTTGGTTCGGCAACGCCTCTTTCATTAAACCTATTTCAAAGACCGTTCACTTCTCTCGGCTTTCCTTAATTCTAATTATAGTATAGCACACCCTGTCAAGGTATTTAGAACAAATCTTAAGTATATTTCCCTTGACCCCCCGGAGAAATACGACTACATTTTAGAACATTTCCCATGAACATCAGACCATTACGAGAAGAGTTCCTTCGGGGCGCACAAGGGGGAAGCATTTTCCCGCTGTACGCCGAGCTGGACGCACCGGAAATCACGCCGCTTTCGGCTCTGCATGCCCTCAGGCCGCTCGGCCATCCCGTGCTTCTCGAAAGCGCCCGGGTGAACGAGAGGACCGGCCGGTACTCCTTTGTCACGGCAGACCCCTACCTCGTCTTTCGGTCGAAAGGAGATACGGTAGAGCTCCACTGGATGGCCGCTCCCGAAGGGAAATACGGCAAGCGCGCCGCCCTGAAACGCAAGCCGCTTCCGAAGCTCCGTGAGCTCATGGCGAACTACCGGACGGCGCGTGTCGACGGGCTGCCGCCGTTCACCGGCGGGGCGGTCGGCCTGTTCTCCTACGATTTCGTCCACCAGTTCGAGGAGCTTCCGCGGACCACCCGGGACGATCTCGCGATCCCCGATGCCATCTTTCTTTTCGTGGACCTGGTGGTGGCCTTCGACCATCTTGCGAACAAGGCATGGGTGATCGTGAACCCCGGCGCCCGGGAACAGGAGATGGGCTTCCGGAAACCGGAGCAGGACCAGTGGGGAAGGTTGTACGACGAGGCTGCGGAGAGGCTGAACGATATCGCCGCGAAGCTTGCGGCGCCTCCCGCCGGCGTGAGGCCGCGCGGCGCGGAAAGGGGAGGAGCACCTGTCCGTCTCGAGCCATTCCTGACCCGGGAGCGCTTTGAGTCCATGGTGCGGCGATGCAAGGAGTACATCGCCGCCGGCGACATCTACCAGGCGAACCTGTCCCAGCGGTTCTCGGCGTGCATCGGGGACCACGACCCGCTCCGTCTCTACGAGGTCCTGCGCGGGGTCAATCCGTCCCCCTTTGCCGCCTACGCCGAGTTCGGGGATTGCACGGTCGTCAGCTCTTCGCCGGAGCGGTTGGTGCGCCTCAGCGGGAGCGTTGCCGACACGCGGCCCATCGCGGGGACCCGGCGGCGGGGGAGGGACTTCCAGGAGACCCGGGAGCTTTCCGTCGAGCTTCTGACGAACGAGAAGGAGCGTGCCGAGCACATCATGCTCCTGGACCTCGAGCGGAACGACCTCGGCAGGGTATGCTCCTACGGGACCGTTTCAGTCGACGAACTGATGGTCGTCGAGGACTATTCCCATGTCATCCACATCGTTTCGAACGTGCGCGGGGAGCTGGCGCCGGGGAAGGACGGATTCGACCTGATCCGCGCCACGTTCCCCGGAGGCACCATCACCGGTGTGCCCAAGGTGCGGTGCATGGAGATCATCGACGAGCTGGAGCCCGTGACGCGAGGCCTCTACACGGGGTCGCTGGGCTATCTTGCCAACACCGGCGACCTGGACCTGAACATCATCATCAGGACCTTCGTCATCAAGGACGGCGTCGCCCATGTCCAGGTGGGCGCCGGTATCGTGGCCGATTCCGATCCCGGCCGGGAGTACGTCGAGACCCTCGAGAAGGCCGAGGCGCTCGCCAAAGCGCTTGAAAAATTGTGACATAACCGGATTCCCCCTTATTTCCCCTGTTGCAACTTTTTTTTACTTACGCTATAGTGAGAACCGAACTGAACGATTTGGAAAGGAGCACATCCTATGTTCCTGGTGGAGCTGGTGTTGCAGGGAATACGCGGGTTTCAACAGCTTGCGCGCGTGAGGTTCCAGGGCGGCTTCAACTTTGTTGCAGCCGGTAACGAAGCGGGCAAGACGACGTCCGTTGACACCATCATTCGCCTTCTCTACCCGGTCAACCAGCCGGGGAAGATGGAGTCCCTCGTTTCCCGTGAGGTGCCCGAGGCCTCCCGCGGCGCCCTGGTGGTCTACTCCGACGACGGCGCCTACTACCGGGTGATCCAGGACTTCTCGAAGCGGGCCGTGAACCTCTCCAAGTTCAATCCCGCCACAAAAGAATTCACGCTTATGCACAAGGACTGGGAAACGACGGCCCGGTTCATGACGGGCCTTATGCCCGGCATCTCTGAAGAGGATTACGGCCGAGTGTTCGTGTTCCGGCGCGAGTCCTGCCCGGGCCAACCGGCCGCCGAGATGCACGTAGCCGCGTCATCCGCGGCAACGGGCGCCAGGGAACGACCGGGGTCCTCCGCTGCCGGGAGATCGTCCGGCCAGGCGGCCCGGCTCGCGGAGCTCCGCGAGACCCTGCGCAAGGCTGAAGAGGCCGCCGACGCCGAATATAAGTTCGATGCGGCAAAGATCCGTCTGGGCGAGATCGCGAAGAAGCTGGAGGGCCTCGAGGAAGGCAGGAAGCGGACCGGGGAGCTTGAAGCGCAGATCGAGGAGCTCAAGTCCTGCGAGATCCTCCCCGAGAACCTGGCCGGCCTGATCAGCGACCATGAGCGGGAACAGAGCCAGAAGATGGTGAAGACCGACGAGCTTGACCAGGACATCGAATCGCTCACGATGCAGCGCAACGCGATCCCTCAGGCGAACATGGTGATGGACAAGCTCTTTATCGCCGGCGTGGTCGCCGGAGGGGTGGCGCTCATCACCGGCCTGTTCGTCCCCGTGGAAGGATCGGACATCTATTTCCCCCTCGGCATGCTCGCCTCGCTCCTGCTCATCGCCGCCGGCTGGTACAACAGTTCCCGGAAGAACGTGCAGCGCAAAGCGGTCCAGAAGGAGATCGACGTATTGGTGGAAGAGCGCGCCGATATCGAGAAAAAGTTCCAGGACAGCGGCGCGGCCATCATGAAGTACATGCAGTCCACGGGCGCACAGTCCGCGGCCGAGCTCAGGGAGAAAGCCGAGAACTATCGCTATTTCCAGAGCATGCATCACGACCTGCTGGAGCAGCAGCGCCTGATGATGGGCGAACTGAACGTGGAGGACCTCCGGACAGAATATGCGAAACAGCGGGCGGAGACGGAGGTCCTGGATAAGGCCGCCAGGGCCCTTGCCCATAATGCGGTGGACAGCTACAGCGTCCGGCAGGAGATCGACCGGATCGAGTCCGAGTTTGCGCCTTCCGCGCCGGACTTCGGGTTCTCCGGGTTCGGCATGGACGCCGACTTCGCCCCCCCGTCGCCTCCGCCGCCGGGCGGTACCGGCATGAACGTCCTGGCCGACATCGCCATGGCCGGCCGGATGAGCGGCATCGAGATGGAGACGCTTGTCCCCGCCGTGGAGAGCGCCGCGCAGCGGAACCTCCTGGGCCTGAGCGCGGGGAAGTACGTCAAGGTCGAGGTGGGCCCCAACGGCCTGCCGGTCGTCCATGACCGGAGCGGGTCCAAGTCCGCCTACGGGACCTTGAGCCACGGCACCCGGGAAATGGTGTTCTTCTGCCTGCGCGCGGGCCTTGTCGAGGCCGTTGCGGGCAAGCGCCGGCTGCCCTTCATTCTCGATGACCCGTTCACCGCGCTGGATGGCGCCCGGCAACAGGCCGCCTGCCAGCTCCTCCGGGTCCTGGCCACCAAGACCCAGGTGATCCTTTTCACCTCCAATTCCGCGCTCAAGGCCCCGAACGAGACCGCATTGGAGCTCAAGTAGATGCCGGGAACGTTCATCACCTTCGAGGGCATTGAGGGCTCCGGCAAGTCCACACAGATATCCCGCCTGCTGCACTATCTTATGAACAGCGGAAGACCGGCAACGCTCACGCGGGAGCCGGGAGGCACACCGATCGGCGATCAGGTCCGGAAGATCCTGCTGGACCCGGCGAACAAGCTGCTGGACCCCACGGCGGAGCTCCTTCTGTACGCAGCGAGCCGCGCGCAGCACCTCCGCGAGGTCATCCGCCCCGCGCTCGATGCGGGGAGGGTCGTCCTGTGCGACCGGTTCTCCGATGCCACGCTTGCCTACCAGGGTTATGGCCGGGGGCTTTCGATCGCCACGATCCGCGAGCTGGACCACATCGTGACCGCGGGGCTCCGTCCCCGGCTCACCGTCCTTCTCGATATCGACGCCGCAACAGGCGTCGGGCGCGCGCGGGGCAGGAACACGCGCCAGGGCCTCCACGGGGAAGCGCGGTTCGAGAACGAGGAACTTTCGTTCCACAACCGGGTGCGGGACGGTTATCTCGATCTGGCAAAGCAGGAGTCCGGCCGTATCCGCGTCGTCGATGCCGCGCGGACGCCCGAAGAGATCCAGGATGACGTTCGAAAGCTTGTGGACGAGGTGCTGGGTCAAATAAATAGCAAATAGCAAATTGCAGAATGTAAATTGTAAAGGGAAGAAAGAAACAACCCGGCCTCAATTTGCGATTTACAATTTCCAATTTGAATTTTCCAATATGCAATTTTCCTCCATCATCGGCCACGATCGGCCGGTCAGCATCCTCAAGCGGGCCATCCAGAACGACGCCGTAGCGCACGCCTACCTGTTCTCGGGCGAGCAGGGGATCGGCAAGCGTCTGACCGCGTTCGCGCTGGCCGCGGCGTTGAACTGCGATGCTCCTGGGGTCGGCGGCGGTTGCGGCATCTGCCCGGCCTGCCGCAAGGTCGCGGGCGTCATCCACCCCGATGTTCGCGTCGTGATGCCCGAGAGCATGGACGAACAGTTGCTCGCCACCTTGAGCAGCAAGGAGGCCGAGAAGGCGAGTGATCGGATCAAGATCGAGCAGATCCGGCGGGCGCAGGACAGCCTTTCGCTGAAGCCCTCTGAAGGGCGCAAGAAGATCCTGATCGTGGACGGCGCCGATGCGATGACGGAAGAAGCGATGAACGCTTTTCTCAAGACGCTTGAGGAGCCGCCCGGCGATTCTCTCATCATCTTGATCACCTCTATGCCCCAGAGCCTCCTCCCCACGATCCGTTCCCGCTGCCAGGAACTGAAATTTCAGCCCCTCCCGCGTCCGGTGCTGGCGGAGGTGCTGCAGGAAAGGCGCGGACTCGATGCGGGTGATGCCTGGTTCGCCGCGGCCCTCTCCCGGGGGAGCCTCGGCCGCGCGCTCGACATGGACGTGCAGAAGGAAAAAACGGACCGGGAGCGGTTCCTTGCCCTCTGGGATGGACTGGGGGGGATGCGGAACGATGAGCTCCTCGCCCTTGCGGACGGCGTTTCCAAGGACCGTGAAGGGTTCGACCGGATCCTGGACATCGGGATCGAATGGCTCCGGGACCGCCTCGTCTACCAGGAGACCGGGGACGAGCGCCTGCTGGTCTTCGCGGGGGGGATCGACCGGATCAGGAGCGAGCAGGGCCGGTTCTCCCTTCCCAAAGCGCTGCAGGATGTGGACCTGTTCCTCCTGAGCAGGGACCTGCTGGAGCGCCGGGTCAGCGCCCAGTTGGTGGCCGAAAATCTCTTCTTGAAGCTCGGCCGGGCCTGAAACGTCTCGTAGACAGCCAGCAGCATCTCCGGAAAAAAGATTGTGCCCTTCGCGGGAAAAGGGTATTATTGTGCTTGCCGTTGACCGGGAAGGCACGCCCGGAGCGGACCGTCCCATTGGTTTCATAACGTAAGGAATAAAATTCTATTCAAAATGGCGGAACTTTTGGTAACGTCTTATGGTTACGAAGCCCGTATCGTCAAACGTCTTTCGGGTAACGGTAATGCAAAAAGACCGAATAACGTAACCGCTAAACGAAACGGGCGTCGTCACCATTACCGTAACCTTTTGGTTCCGGCTTGTCCGGGTTAGTAACTTACGAGTTAAATTCTACCCAAAATGGGTAGAAAATATTATCGAAAGTCATAAAAGCCTCATAAATAGAGGCCAATATAACGAAATTTGAACTGTCGTTTTTTTATAAATTTCCAATTTTCAATTCCGCTTTATGCGGGTTAGGATATATATGAAGATCGCAGGAGTACGGTTCCGGGACAACTGGAGAGTGTACGATTTTGACGCGACGGACGTTGATCTTGCTGTCGGAGATCCGGTGATCGTCGAGTCCGACCGGGGTCTGGGCTTTGCCCGCGTGATGCGCTTCCGGGAAGCCGATGAGCTGCCCTGCGCGCCGCAGCCTGCCCAGGAGCAGCCGCCCGTCCAGAACGGAAAGCAGAAAGAAGCCGACGAGGACGAAGAGATCGAGATCGATGTAGAGACCCCCGGCGACGTTGCCGCAGCGGCAGCCGCGGCTGTCGTGGCCACAGCGCCTACAGCGTCCGCCGCCGATAGGCCAAAGCCGTCTTCCAAAGGCCATCGCAAGGTCGTCCGGAAGGCAACGGAGGACGATATCCGGAAGGAGGAGAAGAACCAGGAGCGGGAGGCCGAGGCGTTCAAGTCCTGCCAGGAAATGATCGCCGAACGCGAGCTCACGATGAAACTGATCCGCGCTGATTACTCCTTTGACGGGTCACGGGTGACCTTTTACTTCTTTTCCGAGAACCGCGTCGATTTTCGCGAGCTGGTGAAGGACCTCGCCCACAAGCTCCGGAGCAGGATCGAGATGCGCCAGGTGGGTGTGCGGGACGTGGCGCGGATCATAGGCGGTTTCGGGCCCTGCGGCCGCGAGCTTTGCTGCACCTCCTATCTGCGGGGCTTCGAGCCTGTTTCGATCAGGATGGCGAAGAAGCAGGACATGGTGCTGAATCCCGCCAAGATCTCGGGCGTTTGCGGGCGGCTCCTCTGCTGTCTTTCCTACGAGTACGGGATGTACGATGCAATCAAGAAGGACATCGCCGAGATGAAGGAGGCCGTTGTCCGGGAGAAGAGGGAAGAGGAGGACCGCAGGCTTTCCGATCAGCGGCAGGAGGCCGAGGAGCGCCGGCTCGCCGAGGAGAAGATGCGCCGCGAGGACGAGCGCCAGAGGCAGGAGCGGCAGCGCGAAAAGCAGAAGCAGCAGCCCCCGCAGCGCGAGGGCCGGAAACCGGAGCAGAAAAGGGAAGGCGGTCAGGACCAGAAGCAGCGGCCTCCCCAGGAACAGCAGCGAGAGAAACAGCGGCAGCCGCCGCCGCAGCAGCAGCAGAAACAGAAGCAGCAACAGCAGCAACAGCAAAAACAGCAGCAGCAGCAACAGCAAAAACAGCAGCAGAAACCCGGCCCTGAGGCCACAGGCCAGGAGCCGCAGGCGCAGGGAGAAAGGGCCGGAGGAGACAGGAAACGGCGTTTCTGGAGAAACAAGAAGAAAAAGAAGCAAGGCGAGAACCCTAACCCGCCGACGACGGGTTAGGAAAATCCCAAAGCCCAAACAGCAAATCCCAAATAAACACCAGCTATTGATGAACTCGCAAGAAGTCGGAATTCTCTTTATTTCGTCTTACCGGCGAAAGCCGGTATCCAGGGGTCAAATATCTTCTTGAAAAGACTGGATTCCCGTTTGCACGGGAATGACGATCCAGTGGCTTTTTCGACTTTTTACGAATGCACCAATATTCACGTTCGAATCTTCACGGTGTTTCGAACATTGTCCATTGGAATTTCGGGTCTATTTGGGATTTGTCATTGTAAATTTGGAAATTGGTTCATGAGATCATGCCGAAGAAATTCACCATCACCACTCCCATCTACTACGTGAACGACGTGCCGCACATCGGGCATGCCTATACGACCATTGCCGCCGACGTGATGGCGCGGTACCACCGGCTCCTGGGCGAACCGGTGTTCTTCCTCACCGGCACGGACGAGCACGGCCAGAAGGTGGAGAAGGCCGCAGTGGAGCGCGGTCTTACGCCCAAGGCCCATGCCGACGCCATGGCGAAGAACTTTCAGCAGCTTTGGAAAAAGCTCGAGATCACCAACGACGCCTTCATCCGCACCACGGACAGGGAACACGTCGCCGTCGTCCAGGAGCTGCTTCAGAAGCTCTACGACAAGGGCGAGATCGAGCGCCGAACCTACGAGGGATGGTACTGCACGCCCGACGAGCGGTTCTGGACGGAGAAGGACATCCACGAGGGGAAGTGCCCGGACTGCGGCCGGCCCGTGGAGCAGATCAAGGAAAATAACTACTTCTTCCTGATGAGCAAATATCAGGCGCGGCTCATCGAACACATCGAAAAGGACCCGAACTTCATCCGGCCCGAGAGCAGGCGCAACGAGGTGCTGGGATTTTTAAAATCGCAGATACTGGGCGACCTCTGCATCTCCCGTCCCAAGGCGCGGCTCTCCTGGGGCATCGAGCTTCCCTTTGACCGGGACTTCGTCACCTACGTCTGGTTCGACGCGCTGGTGAACTATTTCTCGGCCACGCGCTACCTGAGCCCGCAGGCTGAAGGCTCGAACGATCCCGCTGTCCGCGAGCGGTTCTGGTGGCCCGCGGACCATCACCTCGTTGGCAAGGACATCCTGACGACGCACAGTGTGTACTGGACCACCATGCTCATGGGACTGGACCTGCCGCTGCCCGGCAACATCTTCGCCCACGGCTGGTGGACGCGGGACGGCAGGAAGATGTCCAAGTCCCTCGGCAACGTCATCGACCCGAACGAGTTGGTGGACGCCTACGGGCCCGATGCCTTCCGCTACTTCGTGCTGCGTGAGGTGCCCTTCGGCCTGGACGGCGACTTTTCGACCGAGACCTTCATCACGCGCTTCAACACCGAGCTGGCAAACGACCTGGGAAACCTGCTGTCGCGGGTGATGACCATGGTGGGGAAATATTTCGAAGGGAATATCCCCGTGACGGGACCGGAACAGCCGGGAGACCGGGAACTTCGCGCGATCGCGGAGGGCATTCCGGCGCAGATCGACAGGGACCTCGCGGCCCTTGCCTTCAGCCGGTATTTACAGGATGTCTGGCAGCTCGTGACCCGGGCGAACCGGTACGTGGAGGAGAACGCGCCCTGGATCCTGGCCAGGAAGAACGACATGGCCTGCCTCGGGAGCGTGCTCTATAACCTGGCCGAATCGCTCAGGATCATCGGCCTTTGCATCTACCCGGTCATTCCGGGGACGGCGCAGAAGATCTGGAACAGCCTCGGCATCGGCAAAGAGATATCCGCCTGCCGCATGGACGAAGAGCGGGCGTGGGGAAGGCTCAAGCCCGGGACGGCCATCAAGCCCGGGGAGCAGCTGTTCCCGAGGATAGACACCAAGAAGAACACGGAGAAAAAAATGGAGAAGCTCGCAGAGGAAGCGCAAAAGCCCGCATCCAGGCCCGAGGCGGCGGAGCCAGAGCTTATCGGCATCGAGGATTTCGCGAAGGTGCAGCTCCGGGTCGGGAAGATCACGGCCGCCGAGCGGGTGGAGAAGTCCGAGAAGCTGGTGAAGCTCCAGGTGGACATCGGCACCGAGACCCGTCAGGTCGTGGCCGGGATCGGCAGGAGCTACGCGCCCGAGCAATTGATCGACAGGTCCATCGTGATCGTCGTGAACCTGAAACCCGCGAAGCTCATGGGAGTCGAGTCCCAGGGCATGCTGCTCGCCGCGAGCAGCGGGGACATCCTGTCGGTCGTCACGCCGGACAAGGATATCAAACCGGGAAGCAAGGTTAAGTAAAGCTCGTAGCTGATAGCTCATAGGTTTGGCCATCAGCGATGAGCTACGAGCTATGAGCGTGACCCGGCAGGATCCACCGAGATAGATTTCAGTAAAATGAAACTCATACAAGACAACGCGAGTTAACGGCAATGCTCATCGATACCCACGCGCACCTCGATATGCGCGAGTTCAACGACGACCGTGATGAGGTCATCAAGCGCGCACGAGAAGCGGGCGTCGGATACATCGTCACCATCGGCACGACCGTGGAGTCGAGCCGCGACGCCGTCCTGCTCGCGGAGAAGCACGACTTCATCTACGCCGCCATCGGCGTCCATCCCCACGAAGCCAAGGACATCCTCCATCCATCCTACGATATCCTGCGCCACTTTGCACAGCACCCGAAGGTCGTGGCCTACGGCGAGATCGGCCTCGACTACTATTACGAGCACTCCCAGCGCTCGGTCCAGCAGAGGAAGTTCAGGGACATGCTGCGGGAGGCGAGGGAGCTGAAACTGCCCGTCATCGTCCACGACCGCGACGCGCACGAGGACATGCTTGCCCTATTGACGGAAGAATGGGACCCGGCGCTCGGCGGTGTGATGCACTGTTTTTCCGGCGACATTGAATACGCCCGGAAGGTGATGGACCTGGGGTTCCACATCTCCATTGCCGGACCGGTGACCTTTCCCAAGGCGGGGGCGCTCCGGGAGACGGTGAAGCAGCTCCCCATCGAGCGGCTTCTGATCGAGACCGACGCACCGTACCTCGCGCCGCAGAAGTACCGGGGCAAGCGGAACGAACCCGCATACGTTCGCACTACGGCGGAAGAGATCGCGAAGGTGAAAGGCCTGTCCTTCGACGACGTGGCGCGGATCACGAGCTACAACGCCATGCAGCTCTTCGGCATCGGCGAGGTCCCGAAGAAGGGCATGATCACCTATCCCATCCGCAACTCCCTCTATCTCAACGTGACCAACCGGTGCACGTCCGCCTGCACCTTCTGCGTGCGCTACTTTACGGATTTAGTGAAAGGCCACAACCTTCGTCTCAATGATGAACCGGCGGCGGCGGACCTGATCAAGGAGATCGGCGATCCAAAAAAGTACGATGAGATCGTGTTCTGCGGCTACGGCGAGCCGACGCTACGGCTCGACGTGATCAAGGCCGTGGCCGCGGAGGTGAAGCGGCTGGGCGGAAAAGTGCGCATCGACACGAACGGCCACGGGAACCTTATCCACAAGCGGAACATCCTGCCCGAACTTGCCGGTCTCGTGGACGCCGCGAGCGTCAGCCTGAACGCCCAGAACGCGGAATTGTACGAGAAAATATCCCAGCCCAAGTTCGGCCTGCGATCCTACGACGCGGTGAAGGAGTTCATCGCCGAGGCGAAGAAGTTCATCCCCGACGTGACCGCCACCGTCGTCACGGTTCCCGGCGTGGACGTCGAGGCCTGCCGGAAGATCACCGACGGGCTGGGGGTGAAGCTTCGGGTGCGGGAATATAATGTGGTAGGATGATTCTCGGACCGCGGGCCTTCGCTGTATACCTGTATCCCCTTGCTATTTTCCCGTAATTATAATATCTTTCTTACAGGCAGAGATTTGAGGAGGTGAGTGCCGTGTCGAGGAAATATACTGCTGTTATTACGAAAGAAGACAACTGGTACGTGGCCCATTGTGTTGAGTTGGGCGTTGTCAGCCAGGGGAAGACCATCGAGGAAGCACAGAAAAACCTCAAGGAAGCGGTAGAACTGTATATAGAGAGCTTCGGGACCGAAGACCTTCCCGAAAGCGCCGGTGAGGTGGTACTGTCTCCCCTGGAGGCAGCGGTCGGTGTCTAAGCTGCCGGTGCTTTCGGGAGATGACCTCATTTAACTTCTCAAAAAGGCGGGTTCAGGGTTATTAGGCAAAAAGGGACGTGACATGACTTCTCAGATCATAGAAGATGTAAAAAACCGATTGAAGGAAGCGTACAAACCGAGAGAAATTTATCTGTTCGGTTCATTCGCATGGGGAAGCCCGGATCCGCAGAGCGACCTGGATCTGCTCATTGTCGTCGCCGCATCTGATGAAAAACCGCACAAGAGAGCGAGAATAGGCATTGAATCGCTGAAGGGACTGAAGATAGCAAAGGACATTATCGTATATACGAGCGACGAATTCGAGAGGCTTTCCGCTGACGTTTCGACCCTCTGTTATAAGATAAAGAAAGAAGGCATAAGGCTCTATGCTGCAGCATGAGGCCTGGTTTATCAAGGCGGAAAATGACCTGAAGTCGGCAAAAAAGCTGATGCAAGGTGATCCGGCCATTCCGGATACTGCGATCTATCATGCGCAGCAATGCGCGGAAAAAGCGCTCAAAGCATATCTTTCATTCAAACGGCAGCCGGTTCAGCGGACTCACGATGTAGAATATCTCGTCGAGCTTTGTACCGACATCGACGCAAACTTTGCGCAGCTTTCAGACGATGCAAAAACACTGACCCCCTATAACGCCGCTTTCAGATATCCCGACATTGTTTTAGAACCCGACACAGAGGATGTAATGGAAGCTATTGAAATGGCTTCAAAGATATTCGCATTTACGAAGCGTATGACCGGTTAACGGCGCGTCAATCGAGCAACCGCTTCCGAAAGCGACATCGAGGCCTGCCGGAAGATCACCGACGGGCTCGGCGTGAAGCTCCGGGTGCGGGAATACAATGTGGCAGGTTAGCGTCGTTAGATTTTCCTTCACTCCACCTCGGCAATCTTCCCTTGCCATTTCCCCGAATTTATAATAATCTCTTTTTACCATGAGCGCGCCCAAGCAGAGCGGGGATAGGCCCATCCCGTGCCCTCCCGAGGTCCTCACCCTCGTTGAACACTTCGAGCGGAACCGC
>CAYILT010000044.1:0-16957 GCA_964364055.1 uncultured Nitrospiraceae bacterium
CTGGACGAAACGGGCGTCGTCACCGTTACCGTAACCTTTTGGTTCCGGCTTGCCCGGGTTATGGATTCATGAGATAGGACGTGATCAGCGTCCATTTATCGGTAATGAGCAAGAGGCCCATGATGATGAGTATGACGCCGCTGGCTGTCTTGATGGCCCTGAGATAGTCCTTCAGCTTCTTGAAGGACGACAGGAACACGCTGATGGCAATGGCGGAGAGAATGAACGGGATCCCGATGCCGAGCGAGTAGAAAACCAGAAGCACCATGCCGGTGACCATGGTCTCGGACTGTGCCGCCTGCATGAGCGCCGCCGCCAGGAACGGACCGGTGCACGGCGTCCAGCCTGCGGCAAATATGATCCCTACCAGGAACGTCCCCAGAAAACCCGCCGGGCGGTTCTTCAGGTGGATCTTGGCGTCCTGCTGCAAAAACGGTATCGGGATGACATCGGATACGAACAGCCCCAGAACGATCATGAGAATGCCGCCCGCGATCCGGATCGTTTTCAGATGCTCGATCATCAGCTGGCCGATAATGCTTGCCGTTGCTCCCAGGAGGACAAAGACAACGGTGAATCCGGCCACGAACGCCAGCGAATGCAGGAGCGTGGTATTGATGTTCTTCCTGCGCGAACCGGGCCCCACGAGCTCATCGAAGCTGATGCCCGTGATATAGGACACATAGGACGGGATAAGAGGGAGAATGCAGGGCGACGCAAAGGATACGATCCCCATGAGCATTGAGAAGAACAGCGATGTGAGCGATAGGCCGTGAGAAATATCCATAATAGTTCGTTGGTCAGAAATAGCGTTATATAATACCAAAGCGCAACAATTTGAGTCAAGGAAAAGTTATACTATATTATGCTTGACTTTTTCTAAAGTCACAGATATAATTCTTCTACATCAAAGGATGCATACGCCTCCCCTGAAATGCCCTCCTTGAAGACAGCAATGTCGGAGAGGGGGGCATTTTTTATTGACAAAAGACCACCTTTTTACTAATCTGAGTACTCGTTGTAACCGACTTTCTTTATACTCCCCGCGAACGAGGTGACATCCCATGTATATTGACCAGCCAATGCGCCATTTCCTCGACAAGCTTGCCAGCAAATCTCCCGAGCCGGGAGGCGGAAGCGTAGCCGCTTTGACCGGATCGCTCGGCGCCGCACTGGTGAGCATGGTGTCCAATCTCACACTCGGAAAGGAAAAGTACAAGGATGTCCAGCCCCAGGTGGAGGCCCTGCTCAAGGAGTCCGAAAAGCTCCGCAGCGAAATGCAGGACCTGATCCAGAAGGACACCGAGGTCTACGGAGGGCTCTCCGGGGTCTATAAGATGCCGAAGAACACCGACGCGGAAAAGGCGGCCCGCACGGCTGCGATGCAGGTGGCCCTCAAGAAGGCCTGCCAGGTCCCCTTTGAGATCGGGCTCAAGTCGCTCGAGGTCGCACAGCTCGCCCAGCGCGCCGCTGAGCTCGGGAACGTGGCGGCCGTAAGCGATGCAGGCGTTGCCGTGCTGCTTGCACAGGCCTGCGCGCAGAGCGCCGCGCTTAATGTCAAGATCAACGTCAACAGCATCAAGGATGCCGCTTACAACAAGGAGACCTGGTCGAAGATGGAAACGGTACTGAAACAGGTCGCGGCGCTGGAAAAGACAGTCATGGAAACGACGTACAGGAAGATGGGATAATGCCAGTGCGGAATGCGGAGACTTCGACGAGCTCAGTCGAGTCGTTCGGAGTGCGGAGTTTAAAATCCAATGGATACGGAGCAAATCATGGCGGCTAAATTATTGACCGGAAAAGAGGTCGCGCAGAAGATGGACCAGGACATCCAGGCCGAGGTCCAGGGGCTGAAAGGAAAAGGCATCAACCCCGCGCTCAGGATCATGATCGTGGGCGAAGCCGGGGATTCGGTCTATTACGCCAACAGCGCCAAGAAAATGGCGGAGAAGAACGGCATCCTCTGCGAGATCGAGCAGCTCCCGGGGAGCACGAGCCAGGACGAATTCGTGAACACTCTCAAACAGCGGAACGCGGACAAGACCATCCACGGCATCATCGTCATGCGGCCGTTCCCGAAGCAGATCAGCGAAGATGTGGTAAAGCACATTCTGGCTCCGGAAAAGGACATTGACTGCTTCAACCCGGTGAATGCCGGCAAGATCATGGCAGGCGACATGACCGGCTTTCCCCCTGCAACGCCCCAGGCCGTCATGGAAATGCTCCGGTTCTACACTATCCCCATGAGCGGGAAGGAGGCCGTCGTCATCGGCCGCTCCATGGTGGTGGGCAAACCGATGTCCATGCTGCTCCTGGGCGAGAACGCCACGGTCACGGTCTGCCACTCCAGGACCAAAGATCTTCCGGGAGTGTGCAAGCGTGCGGACATCGTGGTTGCCGCAATCGGCAAGGCAAAGATGATCACTGCGGACTACATAAAGGCGGGCGCCACGGTCATGGATGTCGGCATCAATCCGGAGGGTGACAAATTCGTCGGCGATGTGAACACCGATGGGGTGAAGGAAGCAGCCGGAGCGATCACCCCCGTGCCGGGCGGCGTGGGCACGGTCACGACGCGGGTCCTGCTGAAGCACGTCGTGAAGGCCGCGAAACTTCAGAACCCCTGACGCGAGGACGAATGATGGAAGAAGGTAAGAACGTAGGAAGGTCGGAATATGCAAAAAGACCTCCTACCCTCTTACCTTCCTATCTTCCTACCTTCCCAACTTCTCACTTTCTTTGTTCTCAAGAACTTCCCCCAACTTCCCCACCAGTTCGGCTATCCGGTAGGGTTTCTTCACAAAGCCGGCGGCGCCTTCCCGGAGAAGAGCGTCCGCGTCGTGCTCCTGGTTATAGCCGCTTGATATGATCACCTGGGCCGCGGGATCGATCTCGCGGATCCGACGGAAGACCTCCCGCCCGTCCACATCGGGCATCATGATATCCAGGATCACCACGGCGATCTCTTTTTTATGCCGCCGGTAAACCTCCACGGCCTCCTCGCCGCCTCCGGCGGTAAGGACCGTGTACCCGTATCGCGCGAGGATGTCCCGGGCAAGGTCCTTGATCATTTCCTCGTCATCCACAACAAGGATCGTTTCCGTTCCTTTCCGCAGTTCCATCCGCCGCTCCTCGCCGCATCTTGCCCGTCCGAATCACTTTATCATAGAGCCTGTTGCGATTCAAGCGGTTTTCATCTGGGAATTCCAGCACATGCCTTGCGGCAGCCGGCCGTCGCTCTCGAAAAAAAAGCCCCCGGAGGCGAGTTCCTCCGGGGACCTGTCTTTGCAACTCTGCATGCGAATCACGCCCGCGGTTTAATCTCGGGAACGTGTTTAGAAGTAGAAGTTCGCGTGCACGCCGACGGTGCGCGTGCCGAGATAGGTGCCGTCTGTATTGGCCGCGTCATCGCTCCACTGGCCCAGCCCCACGCCGATGGCTCCCTCAACGCTGAAGTTCTTGTTGAAGAAGTACTCCGCGCCGAACAGCGCGGCAAGGTCAAAGATCGAAACGTCAAGGGTAGTTGCACCTGCGGCGTTTTGCGCATCGGCCATGGCATAGGTAAGCTGGCCGCCGAAAAAGGGCGCGAAATCGTTCGTGCTCAGGTACTTCCGGATTCCCACAGTGAACCCGAGATAGGTGCCTTCCACGTCGCCGCTGTTAAGCTGCAGGCCGAACCCTCCATAGAGCGCCATGTCCCTGCCGATGAAATACCGTCCGCTGATGTCGACCACGTCTTGAGCCAGAAAACCGTCTATGGGAACAATCTTGTGCGAGAACACGCTGTCGCCCATCCCGACGCTGATGCCCTTGGAACCCTGCGCGATGCTGTTGGCGGCGAAGGCGCTGCCGGCCAGGCCCATCATCATGACCACTGCCACTGCAACAACGATAAGCTTCTTCATGTGCATCCTCCTTATGATTTGAAGTGCGAACAACAATGATGAACTCGCAAGAAGTAGGAATTCTCTTTATTTCGTCTTACCGGCTAAAAGAGCCTGCCCCGGCATGATTGAAGCCGGGGGTATCCAGTCTTTTCATGGTTCGACGTTGCTCACCATCATGAGCATGTCGAATGATTGAGTTCAATAGCTTACTGGACCCCGGTTGTCACCGGGGAGACGACTTTTTACGAGACCATCAACAACAGTTATCAATCTGCAATTTTATGATCATTCTCAAAAAAAATCCCCCGGGCCCTTAAGCCCGGGGGATCGTCTTATGCTTGACAGCCTGCCGGGGTACCGGCATGGCATCGTACAGCGATTAGAACTTGTAGCTCAGGACACCCTGGACGGCATCGATGTTGTCAGCCGATACCGTGGCGGACTTGTCATAGGCCTTGCCGGGCATCATGCGGCCGAGCTGCCAGTTCCAGCTCAGGGCATCATAAAGATTCCACTTTACGACGATGTCGAGCTCGGTGCCGAGGTCGTCGGAGCCGGTGGCGCCAGCGCCGCCGCCGATGTTGACCTTCTCAACAGCCTTCAGCATCCAGAAGTCCACATTCACGCTGAGGTTCTTGGCAATCTTATAACCGGCGCCGATATTGGCCGCCGACGTGTTGCAGAAGCCGGTGTTCTTGCCATAGGAGAGCGTGCCGGTGGACGATGCGCTCTTGATGCAGGCGGTGTTCACGAGATACTCATACACGAAGGTGTAGTGCGGATCAGCATCCAGCAGCGTCATCATCTGCTTCAGGTCGTTGTTTGGGCTGGTGGAGTAAATATCCTGGCCGCTGCCCTGCGCGAGCGTGGCATTGATGGAGAGGGGATCGATCGGCATATTGGCCTGCAGCACGAGCTGGTTGCCCTTGAACTTGGTGTCCGGGCTGCCCGGATCCTTCGCCTTGCCGCTCTGAAGATCGATTTCAGCCTGGAGGTTGATCGGGCCAAGCTTGCCATTGAACCAGAGGCCGAGGGTGTCCAGATTCGCTTCTGCACCAGGAGTTGCGGTGCCACCGGCGTTGAACGTGGCATTCACGAACTGGCCGCGGGGGTCTCTCACGCGTGCGAGGTACACGCCAACGGTCTGGTTGTCGGTGATCTTGAAGTTGTCGAGCAGCACAAGTGCGTCCGTGTCGTCTTCCTGTGCCGTGTTCCATTCAGCAGCCTTCACGTTCACGAAGGCGACGGTGTTCTTGCCGGGCAGGCCGACCAGCCAGGCATCGGAGCCGTACTTCATGCTGCGGAAGAACCAGCCGTTGCCGAGCTGCAGGAACTGATGGCCGACCTTCACATGGGCCGGACCGGCGCCCGGGATGGTGAAGTCGATCCAGCCTTCGCGGATCTTCAGGCGGCCGGCTGCACCTGTGGTGTCGGTCGTGGATGTGGAAATAGCCTGCGGCGCCTCAACACGGCCCCACACGTCCCAGTCGTTCTCGATGGTGATCCGTCCCTTGACTGCGTCGTTCTTCGCATCAATGTTCAAGCGAATACGTTCCTGCGTGGTCCTGTTGTTATCCGATGTGGCCGCCTTCGAACTGTAATCAGCCGTGTTGTTCGTTGCCAGGTTCCGGATGTCGATGCTGCCGCTCACCGTCACTTCGGCCATGGCCACGGAACTGAACATCGCCATTGCCAGTACTGCGATTATTACCAGAAACTTCTTCATCGTATAACCTCCCTATGTAGTTTTGCTCTTTTCCTAGAGCAGAGTAAGAAACCTTACGCATGAAGCGATGATGCCTGCTGCTGGAATTTAGAAAGCCGAGATCATCCCCCCTTTCGTATAAAAGCTGGAGACAGGAAGACTTTGAGCTGTTCGCGGGACAAGAGACCGGCATGCCGCTGCCGCCGATAGAGAGCAGGCGGCAGCCGCATTGAATTTGAGGTGAGGCGCTATGTGGTTCTGGATAGTGGATGTCATAGAAGAACATTAGTTCTAAGGAGCCACGATAATTGCTACTTACTGCACTGAATATAGCTACGGAATACATGAATAGTAAAAAAGCTTGGAAAAATATAGCAAAATAGAAGGGTCAAGTCAAGAAGTTTCTACCCCCCTGCCGATGCAATATTGTAGTTTTAGCTCCTGTTTGTTGCTATTTTATGTAACAAGCAGCAGGCTGTCCAATGTGCCAGCAGGCCCATCAAAAGGGTATAGATCATTGCGTGAGAGGTCCCGAGCCCGGGATACGAACGCGCCGTGAGATATCATGTGAGACCCTTCTAAGGATGCCGGACAAGAGGGTTTACCGGTCACCGGTCTCAATTCTCCCGCGCCCCTTCGATCGTCCCCGGCCGGCACTTTCCTGTTCCGCCAGAAGCAGTTCGAGATTTCCGCGGACAACCGTCCAGCCGGGCCGCAATCTGATCGCTTCCCGGTACCGCTCGAGCGCCTCGTCACGCCGGCCCGTGACGGCCAGGGCATTGCCCAGATTGTTGTAGGCCTCCGCGAGCTTTGGCCGTATCCGGATGGCCTCACGGTAGTGCTCTATTGCTTCCCCGTGCAGTCCCTGACGGGCCAGTTCCACCCCGAGATTGAGGTGCGCAAGAGAGTTCCTCGGCTGGACCCGGATGGATTCCCGGTACTGGGCGATCGCCTCGTCAGTGAGGCCCCTGTCAGCCAGCGCGTTTCCCAGCAGCCTGTGGGCAACCCAGTTATCGGGAGCAACGGAAGTTGCGTGCCGAAAGATCGTTATGGTGTCCCGCCAGTGGCCCGCCTGAACGGCCGTCAATGCCGTGAGCGAAAAGAGAACTGCTCCCGCCGAGAGCGCCATGACCTTTTTCCGGAAAACCCCCGTCAAGGATAGCGCATCCTCAGCGGACCACGCGACCATGATGAACAGGCCGATCAGGGGAAGATAGGTATACCGGTCAGCCATAGCCTGCATGCCGATCTGCACCAGGCCGATGACCGGAACGAGCATACCCACATACCAGAACCACCCCACTGCAAGAAAGGGGCGTTTCTTTCTCTGACGCAGCACCACTATCAGTACCGCGAGAAACGCCGCCGCCGATCCCGTGATCTTCCACCACGGCAGGGCTCTCCCGGGATGGGGATAGAATATTGTCAACGAAGACGGCCAGAATGTCTTCCCGACGTAAGCCACATACGACACCAATGCATTGGCCAGACGGTCCCCCACAGGGAGGAGCTCACGTTCCATAAGGGTCATCGCACCCCCTTCCTTCTGTGCCGCGAACGTCAGGGCGGAGGCGGCGATGGTCAGGACAATCAACGGCGCCTTCTCAAGCAGGAGCTGTCCCCAGAGAGAGGGTTTCTTCTTCGAACCGTCCGCCGCCGCGGCCAATGCGGTCCGTCCCAGGGGCCAGATATCCAGCAGCAGCAGCACGAACGGGACCGTAACCAGCATCTGCTTGGACAGGAGACCGAGGGCGAAGCATACCGCCACGAGAAGGTACCGGCCCGTTCCGCCCCTGCGCACGTACCGTTCGTATGACAGGAGCACCAGCATAAAGAAGAAACCCGACAGCACGTCCCGCCGCTCCGCGACCCAGGCAACGGATTCGACATGCAGCGGGTGGACCCCGAAAAGCGCCGCAACAAAGGCGCTCTGCCAGACAGCACCGGTCATACGGAATAATGCGAGAAACAGCAGCGCCGTAGAAAGGGAATGGAAAACGACGTTGACGAGATGGTGCCGGCCCGCGTCCAGCCCGAAGAGGCTCACGTCGAGCATGTGGGACATCCAGGTGAGCGGCACCCAATTCCCCGAATGAAAGGCCGTCAAGGCCCAGACAACGCCCTCCCCCGTAAGCCCGGCCCGCACTTCGGGATTGTCTGTAACAAATACCGTATCATCATAGCTGATAAAATCATGTTCGATGGTCTGTGCGTAAGGAAGGAATGCCAGCACTGCAAGAATAACCGCTATACTGGCGGTCTTTCGCCAATTCTGGTCATCCCGCTGTACGTTTTGTTTTTTTTGCTTGTCCGGTCTTTTCATGGACACCAACCTTTATATGTTTGCTGAAAAAATCTTAGGGGTCTTTGCGAGCGAAGCGAAGCAATCTCGGGGTTCGCTTAATCAAGCACTTCGAGATTGCTTCGTCACTAACGCTCCTCGCAATGACAGCAGTGGGGACTTCTTGCGAGACCATCAACCTATATATACCATGGCTCCCTGGGTATGTTTCCCCTTGCAACGCCTTATCCGGCGTGCTATAAAGATAGCCATGACTAACCCTACCCTCGAAGAACAGATCGCGATGGCCGGCCTCTCCTACGGAAGACGTCACGATATTTCCTACCGTGCGGGCCTCATCGTGCAGGTGCTGGGCGCCGCGGTGCTCGCCGTTCTCTATCCGCTGGCGAACCCATTCTACACCATCGGCATCATGCTTTTCAACGTTGGTGCGCTCCTGTCCGGGATATACCTGCTCGTATGGATGTCGTGGGTCAAGAAGATCATCCTGGGCTCCATCCTGATCGGGATCCCCCTTCAAATCATCGGCCTCTATGGCCCCCCCCAGTATTCCGGGACCATCATCCTTCTGGGGATCGGGCTGGTCTGCGTCGGGGCCGGCGGCATGGTGGGGAAAGAGGCATACTGCTTTGCCTACCGGGAAGGCTGGATGCTCCTGTGGCTCTATCCCATCCTCATCCTCGCGAACCTGCTGGGAAAAGAACACCGCGTTTTCAATGCTCTCGGGTTCTCCGCTGCGTTCCTCCTGCTCCTCTCGCTCACCGGCAAGAAGCTGAAGCAGCCGCTGCTGTCAAAGTGCACGACGGGCGTCTGTAAGGCACCCGAGACGTAATCGCTTCTTTCTTCTTCTTTCTTCCGCCTTACTTCTGCCTTACTTAAATTCCTCTCTCTTCAATCCATACCGCGCCATCTTATCATGCAGGTTCTTGATGTTGATGCCTGCGTGCTGCGCGGACCGGCTCATGTTCCCTTTGTACAGGCGGAGCAGCTGGGACAGGTAGTCACGCTCGAACTGCTCCACGGCCTCGGCCTTCATCGTCTTGAACAGGTCCAGCTCGCCGCTGATCTTATAGGCAGGGGGCTTCCGGTGGGAGGCCGCCAGGCCCAGCTCGGTCCGCTGGATCGACTCCCCCTTCTCCATGATCACGGCGCGCTCAATGATGTTCTCAAGCTCCCGCACATTGCCCGGATAGGCATAGGAGCAGAGGGCCTCCATCGCCTCAGCCGTAATGGACCGCACCTGCTTCTGGTTCTTGTCGCAGTATTTTCTGATGAAGTGGGACGCCAGGAGCGGAATATCATCGAGCCGGTCGCGGAGCGGCGGCAGTTTTAACGGGACGACGTTCAGGCGATAGAAGAGGTCCTGGCGGAAGTGGCGCTCCCGCATGGCCTCCTGAAGGTCGCGATGGGTCGCGGCGATGACGCGCACATCCACCTTGTGCGTCTGGTTCCCGCCGACCCGCTCGATCTCGCGCTCCTGCAGCACGCGAAGGAGCTTGAGCTGCACCGGCATGGTCATCTCGCCGATCTCATCCAGGAAGATCGTTCCGCCCTCGGCCATTTCGAACCTGCCGATCCGCTGCCGGATGGCGCCGGTGAACGAACCTTTTTCGTGTCCGAAGAGCTCGCTCTCCAGGAGCGTTTCCGAAAGGGCCGAACAGCTCACGACCACGAAGGGCTTGTCCTTCCTCCGGCTGTTGTAATGGATCGCCCGGGCGATGAGTTCCTTCCCCGTGCCGCTCTCTCCGTGAATGAGCACCGTGGCGTCGGTATCGGCTACGGTCCGGACGACCTGGAAGATCTCCTGCATCCGCGGGTTCCTGCCGATGATGCTCCCGAACTGGTAGCGCTCCTCGACTTCATGGCGCAGGGACAACAGCTCCCGCGAAAGCCGGTGTCGCTCCACGGCGTTCTTGACCTGCAGGCTCAGGTCCTCGTACTGGATGGGCTTCGTGAGGTAGCTGTACGCGCCATCCTTCATGGCCTGGACCGCCATCTCGATGGTGCCGTACGCCGTAATGACGATCACCGGCACATCGGCGTCGATCGTACTTCCGGCTGCCCGGTCGCGGAGCCGTTCGAGGAACTGCATACCGGTCAATCGCGGCATCTGGTGGTCCAGGACAATGGCGTCATAATCACGCGACTCAAGCTTCTTCAGGGCCTCCAGGCCGTCGTCGGCCGTATCGACCTCATAGCCTTCTTTCCTGAGGTTCGCGGACATGACAAGCTGGATATCCGGTTCGTCGTCGACGATGAGGACAATGCCTTTCATGGTCACACCGCTTTGAGGGGAGTTGCGTCAGGCTGGATGGGTGGGGTCTCGTTCCGTTCACCGGAGAGGGCGTCACGGCCAGCCGGCGGTCCTGCTTCCTGCTGTCCCGATGCCGGGAAACAGAGCACGATGCGCGTTCCGGCGGCTTCGGGCTGTTCCACGAAGATCTTCCCCCCGTGGTTCTTCAGAACGCCCTCGACAATGGAAAGACCGAGGCCCGTTCCGTTGGTCTTGGTCGTGTAGAAGGTCTGGAAGATGCGGTCCCGGTCCTCGGGGTGGATCCCGCAGCCGGTGTCCTGCACGGTGATCCGCGCCCATCCGCCATCGGCGTCTCCCGACGTACCGATGCTCAGGGCGCCGCCGCGGGGCATTGCCTCCACCGCATTCCTGATGATGTTGGTGAGCGCCTGCTCGATCTGAAACTCGTCGGCCAGGAGCTGCGGGAGGGAGGGATCACTCCGCCGCGTCACCGTGATCCCCTGTTCCCTGATCGTTTCCTGCAGGGCGGTGATCACCTGGTCCACCACGGCGTCGAGGTTCACCCTGGTCCGCGCAAGCCGCAGGGGCTTTGCGGCAAACAGGATGTCCGAGGCCACCTGGTCCACGCGGCGGGACTGTCGCTTGATCAGGCTGGTGAACTTCTGAATGGTCTCATCGGAAGGATGCTCCGTGGAAAGGAAATGCGCTGCGCCGTTGATGGCATTCAGGGGGTTCCGCACCTCGTGCGCCACCCGGGCAGCCATCTCTCCCAGCTCGGCGAGACGGCGTGCGTGCTCCAGGCGCTCAGCGTTCCTGACCCTCTCCGAAACATCCTTGATGTATTCCACGGCCTGCACGACGCGGTTGCCCCGGTCGAGAAGCGGGAACGTACTGATCTCGAGGATCCTCTCGTCGAATCCGCCCGGCACGTCGGGCCGGCGCGGGATCACCTTGATGAGGGAGGCGGGCCGACCGGAACGGAACGTTTCCACCGCGGGACAGTCCTCGCAGGCGGCGGAATTCGACAAACAGGCCTTGAAGCAGTGCTGTCCCAGGGTGACCGCGCGGCCGGCGAGGATGGTCATGGACTTGTTCACCGCAGTGATCCTGAACTCCGGGTCCAGCACCTGGATGCCGTCGGTGATGCCGTCGAAGACCGCCTGCAGACGCTTCCGCCCGTCAGTGATCTGGTCCTCCATCTCCTTCTTCCGGGTGACGTCCTCGAGCATGATCACGACGCCATTCCCCGCCGACCAGGCAAGGCGCCCCAGGGGATAGACGCTGTAGGCAATGATGCGTTTATGACCCATCGGACGGACCAGATCGTATTCCAGATCAAGGGCCGCTCCAGCGGCCCACACGGCGTCCGATAGCCGCTCCCACAGAGCCCGGAGCGAATGGTCCTTGAAACTGATCATCCTGCCCATGTCGTTGAACGGCCGTCCAAGCACCGCCTGACGGCGCACGGCAAAGAGCATTTCCGCCACCGCATTGAATACCCGGACCCTGCCTTCACCGTCGAGCGAGATAATGCCGGTCTTCACACTGTCCAACAGGCTGCTCAGGTGCTGGAGGACCTCGTCCTCCTGACTACTCAGGGCCGGTTCAGGCCGCGGAAGAACGCCATCGTCATCGCGCACCGGCGGTTGCCCGGCCGGAGCCGGCGTCGTGTTGCCGTCCGGATCGGTCCGGTGATGATCCGCAAATCGATTCCGAATTAATCTTCGCTTCATTTTTTATCCTCGGCTGGCGCGTGCGGTGCGTAGGCCGGCGCGCCGAGCTTGAGAAGCCCCTGGTTGATAAGCTTCCGCGCCACGTGTCCCACTTCCGGATCGAATTGGAGCCCTGCCTCCTTGTCCAGTTCCCGGAGAACGGCCTCGGTGGAAATGGTCCCCCGATAGGGCCGCTCCGATATCATGGCGTCGATGGTGTCCGCCACGCTCAGGATCCGGGCGGCGAGCGAAATATTCTCGCCCCCGATACCCTGCGGATACCCCTTGCCGTCAAAGCGCTCATGGTGCTGATAGATCGCATTGCTTATGGACGGTGAAAATCCGATGGGCTCCAGGATCCTCATCCCGTGCGCGGGATGGTCCTTCATGATGTCGAATTCCTCACGGCTCAGCAGGTCCGGCTTGCTGATGATCCGCTCGCTGATGCCGATCTTGCCCACGTCGTGAAGGATGGCCGCAATATGGATCTCCTCGAGCTGTGAGGGGGAGAGTCCCAGGTCGCGTCCGATGGCGACCGCGTACTTGGCCACATTGGTCGAATGCCACCGTGTGTATGGATCTTTCGCCTCCACCGCCGCCACGAGGGCCTGCACCGTCCTGAAATAGCTCTCCCGAAGCCCTTCATACAGCGACGCGTTCTCCATGGCCGCCACTACCTGGCTGGCCAGGACCGATACGATCTGCAGGTCGCTGGTGGTAAAGGCCGGGTCCGAGAACTTGCTCACGTTGAGCACCCCCAACTGCTTGTCCCTGCCGATGAGCGGCACCGACATGGACGAAAGCGGCATGTCGTCCATGTTCAGGGCATCCATTACCTCTTGATCGGGGTGCTTCCCCTTGGTGATGATAACCGGTTTACGATGTTTCAGCACGAGGCCTGAAACGCCTTCCCCGGTCTTTCGCTGTGACTGGAGAGCAAGGTCCTGGGGCAAACCATGCGAGGCGCGGATCATGAGGCTCCCGCTCCCCTCGTCCACCAGCATCAGGGATACCCGCTCCACCGAGAACTCCTGCACCAGGACCTCGGTGATGATCTTGAACAGGTGGGCAAGGTCGATCTCGGAGATCAGCAGTTTGCTGATCTCGAACAGGGGAATGAGCGCCTTGAGCCGGATGTTCTCCTTCTGCAGACGGGAGCGCGTGATTGCGCGGTCCACGGCGTTCAGCAGTTCTTCCTGCGTGAACGGTTTCAGAACGAACCCCTCGACACCCCGCATGAGCGACTCGATGGCGGTATCGATGGTGCCGTGGCCGGTAATGAAGACCGTCACGATGTCCGGATTCAGCTTCCTCACACGCTCGAACAGCTCCAGGCCGTCCATGCCCGGCATCTTGATGTCCGTTATGAGGAGGTCCGTCGATCCGCGGCGAAGCTCTTCAAGAGCGGCCTCGCCGTTCGGCATGGTCGTGACCGCATATCCTTCCGCGGTAAGGATATGGGAGCACAGTTCCCGGATCATGCCTTCATCATCCACTATCAGAATTCTTTCGCCAGCCATGGGATATCGTACGTCTCCTTTTATGCCTTGCCGGGGCCTTCTCCCGGGGCGGGCAGATACACGTGGAACGTGGATCCCTGGCCCACCGTGCTTTCCACCTCGATACGGCCGCCATGGTTCTGAACGACCATGAAGCTGATGGAAAGCCCGAGCCCCGTTCCCTCCCCGTCGGGCCGGGTTGTGAAGAACGGATCGAAGATCTTGTCCAGGTGGTCTTCGGGAATGCCGTGCCCCGTGTCGGAAAGGCTTACCACGACCATCGTCCGTCCTGTCTCATCTGTTTCGGATTTGCAGCGGATCGTCAGCGCTCCGCCGGACGTCATGGCGAAAAAGGCGTTGTTGATAAGGTTCACAAAGACCTGTTTCATCTCGTCCGTATCGGCCGCCACAAGCGGGAGGCCCGCGGAACACTCGGTCTTGAGCTCAACCCGGGCCGCTTTCGCCTGCCCCCTGACGAGCGCAAGCGTGTCTTCGATGATGTCGGCGATGTCCGTCCTGACCATGTGGGGCGGCTTGCGCCGTGAGAAATCCAGAAGGTTCTTCAGGATCTCCCGGGCCCGGAGCGTTTCCCGCTCGATGGTCCTCAGGTGCTCTTTCCGCCCGGCCGGAACATCGTCGGCTTTCAAAAGGAGGCCTGTGTAGCCAAGCACGCCGGTTAAAGGATTGTTGACCTCATAGGCTATATTGGTGGCCAGTTCACCGATCGCGGCGAGCTTCGCGCTCTGCAGGAGCTGGCGCTGCGATCGGTGGAGGTTCTGGGTCATCGTGTTGAACGCCGAGGCAAGCTCCCCGAACTCATCTTCGTCACGGTCGGAGCCCTCGACCCGATGCTGCAGGTCCCCTCGCGCGATGCGCCGTGTTGCCTCGAGCAGCCGATGGAGCCGTTGATTGAGGCTCCGCAGCAATAGAACGATGATGACGGCCGCCAGCAGGAATCCGGTCAGGAGCGTAACAATCAAAATGATCTTGACCTCGCGGATGGTCGCCATGGTCTCCTGGGTCTTTTGCTGCAGGCGAATATTGGCCGTAAACGCCATCCCCTGGGTCATGGAAATGAGTTCCTGGCCGAGGTACCGGGTCCGCTGTTCGATCTGGGCGATATGCCGGGGGTTCGAGCTCGTTGTGACCAGCCGGCTGATGGCAGTCTTGTAATCGCCGGCCATGTCGCGCATGGCGAGCAATCCCTGCGTAAGCTCCGGAGTATGGTGGCAGCCGACACAGGAGTCCATTACCTTGTCCATTTCCTGGACATGGGCGATCAGCACATCCACCTCACCCCCGGTCCGGATCTTGCTGCGGGAGATCTGCGACTGTACCGTCTGGATATGAATGATGAGTTCCTCGCGCAGGATCTCGACCTGGTGGAGCAGGAGGAGCTTGTCCATGCGAGCGGTCGTCTTGGTGATATAGAGCACCGCGATAACGCTCCCGGCCAGAAAGATGGAAAGGAGCAGGACAAAGCTCATGAGAATTCTTTTTTTCACCTGAAAATGCCTTTCTTAAAGAACTCCTCGATCATTAAGCCCCCTCTCCCTTTGTCCCTCTCCCTCAAAGGGGAGAGGGGCAGGGGTGAGGGTTTTATAAAGAGGAGGAATCGAAGCCTGCCCTCGAATGATTCTATCAGGGGTGAGGGTGATGATAGGGACGCGGGAGAGCGCCGTTTTTCATCCTCCCCGGTGAGCGAAACTCATGGACGGTTCATCGTTAAGGTGACTTCATTTGTTCTTGTATTGGTAGGTGTTCAGATCAATGCCCACCTGCGCCGTCAGGTTGTAGAGATATGCGTAGTCCCGGTCCGTCGTTTCCACAAAACCGCGTGCGCCGAATTTTCGCAGCACTTCAGCCCCTTCAGGGTTCTTTTCCATTTCCAGAAGCGCCCGTTTCAGCTCCGCCTTCAGGTCAGGATCCAGGTCCTTGCGGACAGCCAGACAGTTTTGCGGAACGACCCCCGAGGTCGCAAGAATGATGAGTTCCCGCTCGATCCGGGGGTTCTCGCCGGCAAGCTGGTCAAAGATGGTGTTCTTGGCCGCCCCTATGTCGGCCTCGCGGTTCAGGACCGCGAGGATCGCGGCATCATGGCTGCCGGCAAAGAAGCTCTGTCCAAGATGCCGCTGGGGATCGGGAATATTGCTTGCTTTGAAATAGGCCAGCGGGAAAAGATAGCCGGCCGTTGTCGCATGCTCGACAAAAGCAAACCGTTTGCCCTTCATGTCGCCGGTGCTCCTGATCCCGCTGTCCTTGCGCACAAAGATGTAACCGTGATAGGTCGAGGTCCCGTCCAGATTCACGGGGCGGACCAGGGGCTCCACTCCCAGCTGCCGCCGAGCCAGACCGTAGGTGAAGCTGCCGAAGAACGCGCCATCCATTTTTTCGGCGGTAAATCGCTCGATGATATTTCCGTACCGGCTGAGACTCGTAAAGTTCACCGTGATGCCGAGCCGGTCTAAAAGATACTTCCGCAGCACAAGGTACCGTTCCCGCTGGCGGAAGATGTTCTGCTCCGGGATCAGCCCGATGAGCAGTTCGTGCTGGCCAAATGCCTTCCCTGCCGGCCGTTCCTCTTTCTGCTTCTGGCAGCCGGCCGCCAGCTGAAAAATGAATACCACTCCCGCAAGGAGATACAGGGCCCTGCGAAGCGCGCCCTGTTTTCCATCACCTCGTAGCTTCATGGTTCAACTCCTTGACCATCGAGTTTTTTTGGAGCGGCAGGACGACACGGAAGAGCGAACCGCGACCGGCCTCGCTTTCCACCTCGATCCTTCCGCCATGGTTTTGAATAATGCGATAGCTGATCGAGAGCCCCAGCCCCGTCCCGTCCCTATTGCCTTTGGTTGAGAAAAAGGGCTCGAATATTTTTCCCAGATGCTCTCCGGGAATGCCGTGGCCGGTGTCGGAGAACTCGACCCCCATGTCGTTATCCCGTCCGGCATCCACCTTGACCCTGAGCTCACCGCCCATTGGCATGGCGTGGAGCGCATTGTTCATGAGATTGATGAACACCTGCTTGAGCTCATCGTGGTCCATGCTCACCATCACCGGGGACTCCGGATAGTCCTCGATGATCCGTACCGCGGCGGCGTCGGCGGCGCCCCGCAGGAGCGAGACCATTTCCCGGAGCGGTTGCAGGAGATCTCCCGGCTGCATCCGGGACGCCCGCTGTCTCGAAAAATCCAGCAAGTTCCGGATGATCTTCCTCACCCGCAGGGTTTCCTGTTCCATCGTGCGGAGCTTCTGGCGCGTCTCTTCGGGCACGTCCAGGGTCTTCAACAGGTGGCTCGTGTATCCCAGAACACTGGTCAGGGGGTTATTGATCTCATGCGCCACGTTCGCCGCCAGCTCGCCGATGGCCGCCATCTTGGTGGAGTGCACGAGCTGCTGCTGGGTGCTGCTCAGCTCGTTGATCTTGTTCTTCAGGTCGGCATAGAGGAAGGCATTCTGCAGGGCCAGCCCCGCCAGGTTCGAGAACACGGTGAGCAGGCGGAGGTCCTGTTTGTCAAAGACGTCTCCGCCTTTCTTGTTCACGACCGAGAGAATGGCCATCATGGTGTTCGATGACCAGAGAGGGATGGCGATG
>CAYILT010000045.1:0-16907 GCA_964364055.1 uncultured Nitrospiraceae bacterium
TTAATGGCAGGTTACCATCTTAAACTATTGTCCGAAAATAGGGGTCCACTATATACTTCGCAATATCTTTTGAGGTTGCAGCATCTACGGCTTCTCGCTTCACATGGGAGTAAGAGTCTATTGTGCATCTGTCCAAATTAAATGTGACGATGCCTTTAATGCTAAGTTGCCAGAGCAAATTATACATTTCCAAGCTGGGGACCGGCACTTTCAGAGTAAGACTCTCTTTAATTGTTTGCTCATATGCTTGTCGAGGAAGAATGTTCTTAATTTCCGATAAGGAGTGCCATAGATTCTTATCGCCAGCTATTCGTTCCAACCCTTTTAAGTAGCCGTCTCTTTCCTCTTCGGGCTTATCAGTTACTCTTGCCTTCGCATTTTCGATAAGATTGTTCCGCAATGCACCCCATGATGGCAAGCCATAATTTTGAGACAATCCAGCACCAACTAAGGCCACAAAATCTTTTGGATTTTCGCGAATACTGGCTTTTAATGACTTGTATTCTGGATGGTTAAAATCAATCCCCATAAGTTTGACCCTCCCATGATTTCACCGGCATCTCATCCCAAGTTCTTCCTTCCAACTCCCGCCCCGCCTTCTTCTTCCTCACCCCGCCCCACTGTTTGAAGAAAAACGGCACACCAGCCTTCCTACACTGATTCCGAATATCCATTACCCATTCTGGCTTCATCGGTCTCGCGCCGGGGCCGGATTCACCACCGACGATCACCCAATCGATCCCGTCTAAATCAAGATTCGGTATCGGGCCTAAGAGCGGTTCAATCGAGAGGAACTTGAGATATGCGCCTGTTTTACGAAGGTGATCAATCCGTTGAGTATAATCGCTGTTCTCAACTGTCACACCCATCCATATATTCGGCATCCAGGGTAGTTCAGCACTCAACGCATGAAGCCGATCCGCTCTCTTGGTAAGGACCTGAAACGTATGCTGCGACGCCTTGCCCATGACATCAAAGACCCTCTTGATAAATTCCACGGGCACGTCTTTCAGGAACAGGTCGCTCATGGAATTGACAAAGATGGTCTGAGGCTTCTTCCACTGGAGCGGCAGCTCCAGCGCATGCTCATGCATGGCGAGCTTGAAGCCGTTCGCATAGTTGGGCTGTCCCATGGCCTGGAGACGCTTCGCCATGCGCTCGGCATAACAGTGCATGCACCCAGGGCTGATCTTTACGCAGCCGGTTATCGGATTCCACGTTGATCCGGTCCATTCTATAGTTGATTTCTGGCCCATAAAATTACTCTTTCTAATTTTTCCGCTGTCCAGTCGCCGCCGAATTGATGTTGAGTCGGTGTCATTTCGACCTCAGTTTATTGAGACTTCTGGATTCCCGCCTGCGAGGGAATGACGATCTATGCCGGCAGCTCATCCCACGTTCTTCCTTCCAACTCCCGCCCTGCCCCGAGCATGATTCAGGATGCATGATATACAATTACAACAACATGAAATCAGGTCATTTCTGAAACAGGTTGTTTCACAAATCGGCCCGCCATGCGAAATCTTTCAGCTTGACACGGCCAATATCATGCGTTATTATTATCACAACACAACAAGTAAGTCCTCGTTCGTGGGGTACCGGAATGGCGCCTCGAAAATAGCGAACGGGGCTTTGTTGTTTTCAGGGGAACAAAGAGTTCTCTTCGACAATGGCCGCCTCTACCTCCCGGTAGTATTGATCGTCCCCGTATTCATACTTCCTGAATATCGCCCAGCTTACGAAATCGACGGCTTGCAATGATTTTTCCTCGGACGGCGTCTTAATGTTCACCGTCAACTCGATTCGGTGATTGTTTACCGCCTGCTTCTCCAGGTAGTCCTTGAAATTCTCGTTCAGAAACCTGTTCGTCTCCCTCTTTGACGCGATCAGTTCGATCGGACCTTCCCGCGGAACGAGTTTCTTCGTCAAAATTCTGTCCAAAAGGATGTTCGTAACATAGTTATACAGGACGGCCTTTTCTTCCTGTAATTTCGTATAGACCTTGCTCTTATTGAGGGCGATAACGATTACTGAAGCATCGTGCTCAACGATACAGCGCAAGAGGCGAAGACGCGTGACCGGCTTTTCGTGGTAGGCATGCAGAACCCTGCCGAGGCTTTTCAGATTCTTTTGAAGTCCGGCGCGCACCTTCCGAATGCATTTTTCAATGGGCCTCTTGTTATCGACGAACAAAAACGTTATCAAAAAGCACTTGGACGTGCCTTTCTTGCTGAAATCAAATCCCAAGTCTCCCGATTCATCCATGAAAATATACGCCATCTATTCTCCACCGGGGGCCTGCACTTTCCCGGATGCCTGATCATCATGCTGCTATATTGCGGATACTCCTGCCGGGGCGGTGACCCGCCGGCATCTCATCCCACGTCCTTCCTTCCAACTCCCTTCCCGCCTTCTTCTTCCGCACGCCACCCCACTGCTTAAAGAAAAACGGCACACCGGCATGCTTGCATTGATTACGGATATCCATTACCCATTCTGGCTTCATCGGTCTCGCGCCGGGGCCGGACTCGCCGCCGACGATCCCCAGTCAATCCCTTCCAGAATTAAGGTTTGGTATCGATCCTAAGAGCGGCTTGATGGCTCCGAGATTCATTACTAAAATTACTGCTAATTTGCAAATAATCCGCACTCTTAAAAATGGCGGAATATCAATATGATACGTTAATTTTATTACTAAATTTACTGCTAAATACTACTAATTTATTTCTACTGGAAAATGGTATACAAACGATATACAAGTAAAAACAGGATTGCTTCTTATTATCAATTAGTTATGTCTCATTTATAAATAATATTTAAATAAAATACAAATAATTTACAAATACAATTACAGTCATGTCGGCACCCATTTTGGTTTTTTAGCAGACCCTTTGTTTTTGATGGTTCTATCTTTCCTCGCCATCTGGGCTAATAGATTGCTGATCTTGTTCTTCTTCTGCAGGTCACTCAAGGCATCGGAAAGCTTATTCATGAGAAGCCCGTCGATATCCTGCCTGCTTGCGGAAGTATATTTTTTTAAATACGCGATTACCATTTTTTTGTAATGCTCGTCATCAAAAGGACGGTTCCGGATATATTCTGCGCGTTTTCCCGTAACATCGGCAATCGGCGCGGACACATGGAGATTGGGGAATCGGCCTTCTATCAACTTCATCTTCTTTAGCTGGGTGGCGTCCTCTTTTGAGATCGGTTCCTTCTTTTGAATCCGATCAAGCAAAATGACGGTTTTGAGGTCAAGGTCGGTCTTGTTGATGAGCAGACGGGTATATTTTTCATCCATGACCTTTCCGGTGATCCGGACTTTCACTTTCTGCGGATCGGACAGGTCGTAATCCGGGAGAGGGAAATATCTGCTCATTTGAAGGGAGAACATTTTCTTTATTCCGCCGCCCTGTGTATCTATCATTTTGAGATTTACCATTGCCTGAGCGAGAAAGGTATTACGATAATATTCCGGTGGCGAGTCCTGCTCAATCACCTTCTCAACTGATTCCGGCAGGAAGCTGCCGAGATTCGTGAACAGCAGATCATCGGGATTCTCAACAACCGTAATTCTGCCTCGTAACTCATAGTCCTGATGGGCAATACAGTTGTTCAGGGCTTCACGGATCACGTAGGGCTCGTATTTCGTAACCTCTGTCGGGAACAGCGTGTTGTCGAGCAAGTAACGGTACTTCAGATTACGGATTTTCACATATACTGCGTCCACGGAAAGCAGAAACGGCGGGCCGAAGTGTTCATAATCCTTTTCAACATTGCGCTCGTCCTTTAATATCCAGGATATCCTCGCAACCGAAGGGCTGAGGGAATGCTCCGACTCATCTTTTCCGAGAAGAAGGATTGCGGCGCGAGTGATTTTGCCCTGTACGGTTACTTTGGCTTTGTTGAGAAATGTACTATCATCCCATGAGTCAACATCCTCGGCTTTTGCCGCATCTTTTTGTTTATAGTTCTCACGAGCACGTGCAATCGCCGCCGGATCAAGATCTTGGAGCATGGCGCCTTCGCAGATTCCAGCCGACCAGTCTTCCTTTTCTTTTTTAAGCCAGATTTTACGCTCTTTTTCAGGGAAGTTTTTCAGTTTCTTCTTATAAGAGCCGATTCTGACAAAGGCTTCGTCTTTGAATTTGACAGGGATGTGATGGGCCGGATCGACTTTGAAAGCAACTATGTGCCTGCCATTGAAATCACACTCAAAAATAATGAAGTCAACACGCGGGCTGAGTTGTTTGGCAAGCCAATTCTCGATTTCTTCACCGCCGACCTTTGCCTGTCGTGGATGGAATACCGTACCGACCACATTGTGCTTTTTATCCTCAATGCCAAAAACAAGATAACCAGCGGGCTGCTCATGCAAGCATGCTGAATTCGCCAAGGCGGAGATATATTCGCCGATGTCGTCAGGTCTGTCGTTATTGACCTTGAATTCCACCCATTCCGTCTCTTTTGGCAAAGAGCGCAGTTCATCAATGAGCGTTTTTAGCTCTTCATTATTCATTGGCGTTCCCCGTCCATCTGCATGTTAATTGCTTGCAAGGCGGCAATTTTTCTGAATCCCATGGCCATTTCATTGTCCGTAATGTTCGGAGCCAAATAGTATTATCTCCAAAGATATGCGTCGCATGGATTCCCGCTTTCTCGGGAATGACGTTAAAGGCATCCCACGTTCTTCCTTCCAACTCCTTCAATAAAACAGTCATCAGTCGTCAGTCGATAGTCGCCCGTCCGTTTAGCGTTTTCGCGTCGTTCTGTAAATCGCCCGCCGCTCCCGGGCTATGAATCCGATCTTTTTTTCTTCGGCACCGGCGGTAACATTAACTCTCGTATCGCATCAAAGACTATGCGGAACTGTGAATCGTATTTCTTTTCCAACGCACTGAGCTTTCCGGCAAGGTCTTTGTTCGACGCGATCATCTCCCGGAGCTTTACAAACGCCCGCATGATCATGATGTTCACTTCAATTGCGCGGTCGCTGTTCAATACGCCTGATAGCATCGCAACGCCTTGTTCGGTGAAGGCGTAAGGATGATATTTGCGGTACGCGCCACGCCCCGCCTTTAAGGTCACAAATTGTGACCTTAAAGTTTCGTGTTCTTCCGCGTCCAATTGGAACATAAAATCCTGCGGAAAGCGTTTCAAGTTGCGTTTGACAGCCTGGTTCAGCACCTTGATCTGAACACCATAAAGTCCTGCCAGATCACTGTCCAGCATCACTTTCTGACCGCGAATCAGGTATGATGATCTCGTAAGAAGTCCGTATACGCCCTATTTCGTCATACCGGCGAAAGCCGGTATCCAGTCTTTTCAATGTGTTCGATGTTTACTGGACCCCGGTTTTCACCGGGGAGACGACTTTTTACGAATGCATCAGGTATATTTTCTTCTCTATCATTTCAATCGGCACAATCGCTGTCATGGCTACTCCTGAGCTGCATTTAATGCAATGATACCCAGATCATCTCATCGGTGAATTAACGGCTGCTCATCCAACGTTCTTCCTTCCAACTCCCTCAATTATTTTCTGTGTTGCTCGCGGGCCGGGTTTAAGGTGCCGTTTTGGCATCTTAAAGCAGCGGACATGGTTACTTCCACGCTATTGACACTGCGTTTATAAGCGCCGAATCCCGTGTGGCGTTTTTCAGTATTTTCAGCATCGTTTTCATCATGGGCGCAAGGTCGCTCCGGACCCGCGCGTTCAGTTCAGGCTCCAGCAGGCCTTTTGCTTCCAGGAACCGCAGCCATGCGGGTATGAACTCGCACAGGGCCCCCGCCCGGTGGCTCCGGCTGGAAAAAACATCGAACATCCTGCTCAGATACTCGTCGAGCGTATCCGTGTCGGGGCAAAGAGTATGAAGAAGAGCGGCATGTTTCGGCATTCCCGGCCATCTCCCGGTAAACGGGCTAGCCAATGCGCTGGCCCGCCGCAGTTCTCCGTCGTGCCGTTGTATAAGGTATTCCGCGATATCGTAGGCAGCCATCCTGCCTTTGGTGTACGGCACGTTTTCCTTCCGCCGGAGATACCCGAGAAACTCGTTCGAGAACATGGATAAATTTTTCCGGGTCTTTTTCGCCGGTGAAAGTTCCGGAAGCGACCACGCAGTCGAACTACGATTGTCAATACACGTAAGATACTCCCTGAGGAGGGCGACATCTACGTCTTCGATGCCGTTTTTCGTGCGCTTCACCAGCTCGTTGAAATCCTTTTCAATCCCGCTCGCCCGGGCGTCGAGATAGGCAAAGGTCTCATAATCGGAAAGAAGCCCCCCGAAGTCGTCCACGGCCCATTCCAGGAGGTCGCGGCTCTTCTTAACGATGGGCCATGCCGACCGCATTCCATCCAGTAACACAGCGAGTTGTCCATGATAAGCCAGCCTGTCGGCGATTCGAACAAAAACATCAAGGTTGCCCGCATGGTCCGCCGCTTGGCGGAAAACGGCCTGGACCCGGTCGATTTTTCCTGCGGCAAGCTCGTTGGCAATTAAGAAATCAGCATAATAAATGAACTCCTCCCCGGCGATGTCCGGGAAGCGGCGCAGCAGCTCTTCGATACACTCGTTCACCGCGATCCGGTCTGCGTCGTTCGCGGCCGCTTCCTGAAGCAGCTCGGTCATTTCAAAAGCAAGGTCGCTGGAAATGATATTATTGACAAACATGTTGGTGAACATTTCACGCCTGCCGTCAAAATCCATGGCTTCGGCCGCATCCAGATAATCGAGCCTGGCCTCGGCAAGGGGATTGTTGACAGGAGTAAACGATTCATCATCATCATCATCCAGCCGCGCGGCATTGCGCTCCTGCTGAATCGGCGCGCCGGCCGTTTTCCCCATGACCGCCTGCAAGCGGACCTCCTCATCCTTCGGCAGGCAGCATTTTTTGTACTTTTTCCCGCTCCCGCATTCGCACGGGTCGTTTCGTCCCTGCTTCGCCAAGAACAATCCTCCTCTTTGCCGCGCTTAGTCGTTGATAATTACGCTCGCCTTTTCTCGTCGGCGCCCTTAACTCTCCCGCGGTTTGGCATTCTTGGCAACAGCAACAATTGCATCAAGCTTTTCTATCACATCCGGGTCAATTTCTTCTTTGGGCACCATCTTCGCTAATACGTGATAGCCGCTCTTGCGCAATAAATTCGGCAAGCCGATCTTTTCGAAGTATGTATCAAAGAGAATGTCGAGAAAATCATCCGAAACTTTGATGTCTGACGACCAGGGCGACGGCTTCTTTAGCTTTTCCAAGGCTTTCGTGATTTCATCGATCGACTCTTTCATTGCCTGCTGTCGGCGGCTCATCTCGGCATTGCTGAAAAGATCGTCTTTCGGCAGATCATATGTGGCGTATTTCATCAGAACATCTTCATAACAAAGATAGTTTTCAATTTCCTTCTTCTTCCACATGACTTCCACTAGAGGGGTTTTTTGCGGCAGCTCCTTGTCCATGCGATCAACAATGGCGATGCCCACCAAATCATTTTTCGCTTCCCGTAATCCATAAAAATGGTCCCTGGCATTTTGAGGAACATTGGTTCCGATATAGTGAACGAATGGACGTTCCAGCAAAGCAGCGGCCTCATGCTCGAGCTTCTGGGCAAAGGCCGAAAGAATAGCGAGATCGGTCGAGCCCTCAAGATACAGGACCCATCCGGTTTCCTCCGCGAGATAATATTGATCGAAGCCGATCTCTTTTAATGCTTTGTACACCTGGCTGCCCCGGTCATCGATACGATGCGGCCTGCCGACAAATGCGATGACAATGTCCCGATCAGCCGCTTCGTTAAGGACGATTTCGGAATGGCTGGCGGCTATAATTTGCGAGTTTTGTTGTTCAGCGACTTCAGTTAAGAGCTGGTACATTTGACGCTGCCGTAATACCTCCAGGTGCGCATCCGGTTCATCTAACAGCAGCACAGTGCCTGGATTGGCATATAAATGGGCAAGCAGCAAAATCGTCTGCTGTATACCCCTGCCGGACGAGGAAAGGTCAAGCCGCGTTTTATTCGGCTCCTCGTAGGCCATCGTGATCTCTCCGCGTTCTTTTATATATTCCGGAGACAATAACGTAACACCGAATAATTTTTTAATATGGCTCTTGAGCACATCCCAGTCACTGTTGGGTTCCTTTTCAAATATTTGATAACAAAGATTACGCAGTACCTGCGCGGTTTGTCCCTCGCCAATCAGAACATTAATCCGACCGGGCTCAAGTTTTGGCTCCGCTGCCGACAATCCGGACATAGGCGGAAGAAATGCGACTTTTACCGATGAAGCCTCCTCGGGAACAGGCATCCGGAGTGGTTGCTCTCCACCATCCATTTTTAGCGGCCGGCAGTAAAAGGACTCTTCATTGGCATAGTCAAATTCGAGGCCGCTTGTCCACGCCTTACCGTTAGTGATCCCGTCAACGATCATCTCTATGTGAATATTTTGAGTCACCGGTTTGCCGTTAATCCTCTCGACATTGCGTACATGCAGGTCGCGCCACAGAAGATTAGCAATGGGGATCGGGATAGCGATTAAATCACGCCGGTTTATGGTAACACCGGTGCGTTTCTCGGCAGAGCTCTTTCCCCGCTTAACACTCCAGAGTCTATGGCCGATATCCCAAAGCGCCAGCGCTTGAAGGGCTGTCGTTTTGCCACTATTATTAGGGCCGATCAAAACAACCGATTTTCCAAGTTCAAATTCGACATCAATAAGTTTCTTAAAGTTTTTGATTTTGATCTTTGTCAGCATAATGGCTATCCTCTTTTCACGGCTTTATATCACAAATCAGACTGGCACGAAATCATTGACTCGACGCTGATTTATTGGCGGCATAACAAATAACCCCGTCCGAGGCCTTTCGGCTGGTCAGACGGGGGGCAGATGAATTCTATGAAATTGACAGAAACGCTTGAATAGGCTTCTGCTGATTCAAACTTCGGATTATGAGCGCATATTAATATGGTCATCATTGTTTGTCAACGTCCTTTGTTCTATCTGCCATTCGCAAACTTGTCACAACTTGTTAAGCTAACGCTTTCAGCGCCGCTCGTATCTCATTCTTCGCATTCCACGGATCCGTGATCTCGATGAATTCCCACCTGCCGAAACCGCCGTGATTGTTGATCGCGGGAATCCAGAGGGTAAAGTCTTGCGGCTTGACATTCTCTTACGGTGCCCCTTACGGGCCTCAACGCGGAGCCAGCCCGAGATAGTTTTTCACCTCAGCCGTAAACGCCTTGCCCTCTTCGAGCTTCACCAATGCTACCGGCTCCACGATCTCCTCGTCGATGTCGTAGTCCGCAATCTCACGTATCTTCCTCGCATTGATGAGCATCCGGTGATATTTCTGGCCGATCTTTCCCGTCTTCACGAAGTAATAGCCGACGGCCGACTCAACGGCCGAATGCTTCGAAACGTCGATCCCCTCGGATTTCAGCAGGGCCTGGGCCGCATAGAACATGGCGTAATATGTCTTACTGGCGGCGTCCGGGGCGTGTCCGTGCCGCAGAAGCTCCTCCGCTACGGCAAGGGCATGGTCCGCCTTCTCAAGAAACTTTCTGATCTCCTCGTTCATACGGCCACACCCTCCTTCTCCACGTGCTTATAAAAGGAATAACCCTTATCCAGTGCGCCATTGAACTGCGCTTCCGCAATGACCTTCAGTGATATGATTGGCTTGAAATCATGGTCCCACATGACGCTGTAGGCAACGTCGTCCAGTGCGTTTTCGATGTCCGGCGTTTTCACGTCAACTAAAGCAATAATATCAAGATCGGACTCTTCCGTTGCGCGGCCAACTGCACGGGACCCGAATACAATCAGCTTTCTTATGTGCTGTTTCACTTCCGGAGGAAGCCGTTTCTTCAAATCCTCGACGATCTGCCTGTCTTTATATTCCATTTCAACCTCCCTGCCTGCTGTTCCTCATACTATTTTATACACTATTCAACGCCGCTTGTATCTCATTCTTCGCATTCCACGGATCGGTGATCTCGATGAACGCCCACCTGCCGAAACCGCCGTGGTTATTGATCGCAGGAATCCAGAGGGTGTTTGCCGTCGAAACCTTGGCTGCTTTATCTTTCTTATGCTCGCCGGTGACTTCGATGATGAGGTTGAGTTCCCCATCACCTTGCACCTCTCCTACTACCCCCCTCAATCCCCCCTTGGCAAGGGGGGAACTCAAGGGGGGTGTTTTGAAGCGAACAATAAAGTCCGGATAGTAATTCTTTTCTTCGTTGTTCAGGACATATGGAATCGAAAAACTGAGGTTCGTGTTCTTGACATAGCTCGTCACCTCATCCATTTCCTCAAGGGCGCTTGCCATCTTTTGCTCCCACGACGCGGTATCGGCAACAACATAGGATATGTGGCACTTATCGGTCCGGGTGGCATACACCGGCCGGGTCGTGTCGAATTCAACGTATCGTGTCGAACCGATTAAATCGTAAGGTTTGAGCAACGGCTTAATCTTCTTGTCGCCTTCATCGGAGGCGACAATCGCCTGATAAATCTTAGCTGCCGCCTCATGGGCAAATTCGATCAACAGGAGGAGCTGCGGGAAGGTATTGTCCTTGAGCGTAACGCATTCTGAAAGCCATCTTCGCGTTATGCTCAGGAGCTGCGGGAAGAGCCAGGGCTTTTCGTTCCCTCCATCATCCTTGAAGTAGTTCTCCAGGATGAGCTTGGAAAGAAGAAAGACGACTTCCTGCTCTCTGCGTACTTTAAGGTCATCGAGCGTATGGATGCTCGATTCCCCCACAATGGGATCGAGCTGCACTTTCATCGGGATTTCCGCTGTAGAAAGGGCAAGCTTTGAGGCGTCGCTGAATTTGACCGTCAGCCGCTCAGCCGGCAATTCATAACGATAGCCGTCTACGCGTGGAAACGTTATCTCACAGGCGATTCGGTCTTCCAAAGCGCGCACATGCGTAGGCGTGGGTCCGGGCTTGGGCTGCTCAGTTGTACCGGAACAGGGAATGAACGAGAACGGGACGCCGTAGACCTCTGCGTATTCCGGATCGAACATACCTTTGTCATTTGTCGAGTAGCTCATGCGGCGAAGGCCGCGGCCTACGACCTGTTCGCAAAGAAGCTGGGTGCCGAATGCGCGGACGCCGAGAATGTGCGTTACCGTGTTGGCGTCCCAGCCTTCGGTGAGCATGGAGACGGAGACAACGCACTTCACCTGTTCGCCGAGCTTGCCTTGCTTACCTACGGTGTTCATGACCTCGCGGAGAAGGTCTTCATCCGTGAGGTCTTCAGCGTCACGACCAGGGAAACGGGCGCGGTATTCCTGCTTGAATTCCTCGATCTCGGCTGCGGCGATCTTCTTGAAATCCGCACTCATGGCCTCACCCGATTCAAGCTGCTCGCTGTCGATCAGGACCGTGTTCGGCCGGGCGCTCCATCTGTCGCCCTCGACGTTGCTGAATATGGGGAGTTGACCGGGAACCAGAACTGTTTTGTCGTTCTTCAGAATCTTTTCCCAACCGGCAACATAATCGAACACAAGCTTGGAAACGTTCGTATTGTTGCAGACCACGATGAAGACCGGCGGAGTAATTCCCTTTGCCCGGGCTTCGGCGTTGTTTTCCCAGAGGCGATAGTACTTCTCGTAGTTGCCGTAAAGGCTATGGAGCGCGCCCTGGAGTTCTTTCGGCAGCTTCGGCTCGCCGCTTAATGCGTCGGTCTTGCGTCCCTTCTTCGGAAGATGGTCCCGTATGTTGAGCCAGAGATCGCGGTAGGTGGGCTGCTCCCGCACCATGGAATCGTCTGCAACCGGCACGCGGGGAACTTTTACGATGCCGCTTTCAATAGCGTCGATCAGCGAGAAGTCCGAAACCACCCAGGGGAAAAGCGTTCCCTCGGGATAACCGGAACCCCGCAGAAAGAAGGGAGTCGCGGAAAGATCATAGACGACCTTGACGCCGAGTTTCGATTTCACCGCTTCAAGGCCGGAAATCCAGACGCGGGCCTCTTCCTCGCGTTTCTCAGCTTCCTTGCGCTCATCGCCGGTGAGCTTTATAACCTCTTCTTCTGCGCGGCGGCGATAGCAGTGATGCGCCTCGTCGTTAATGACAATGACGTTCTTTTTGCCGCCCAGTTCACGGCAGACACGCCTGACCATTTGATCAGGGGTTTCCGTGAAAGGGCTTTCACCGCCCTGGGTAAGAATAGCTTTCGTGAGCTTGCCAGCGCCGTTTTTCTCACGCTGCTTGAAGGCATGGAAATTCGTGATAAGAATCTTGGCCTTGTTCAGCTCCGCCATGAAGTCCGAGGGAAGAATGTCGCGCTGTCGGTAGTAGTTCTGGGGATCGTTGGGGAGAAGCACGCGAAGACGGTCGCGGATGGTGATACCCGGCGTGACGATCAGGAAGGTGTCGGAAAACTTTGCGTCCTGGGGGTTGGAGAGTTTGTTAAGAGCGTGCCACGCGATGAGCATGGCCATGACCACCGTTTTTCCACTTCCCGTGGCCATTTTGAAGGCGATCCTGAACAGAAGCGGATTGGCGTCCTCGTTCACTTCCCGGAGTTTGTTCTCTATCCAGGCGTCACCATACTTACTTGCAACCTCAGCCAGATAAATGGCTGTCTCTAAAGCCTCTATCTGGCAGAAGAAAAGCTTTTTCTCCCGTTCAGGATTTATCCAATATTCAAGCAATCGGGAAGTGGTCTTCGTGACGCCGACATAGCCGCCCTTCCTCCATATAGCTACACGTGCGCGGATGCGGTTTATTTCGTCGTTTTCTTTGAGGCGGTCTTCGGTCCATTCCGTATCCAAATGAAGCTGTGCCTGGCGTCCCCTGCTTCGGGGCCGGGCAATGGGGATGAAATAGGAGCTCGGCCTGCGTATGCCTTCAATGATCTCGTCGGTGATACCCTCTTCGGTGAACTTGAAGTGGCGCTTTGGCTCGTCATAGGGCGAGTTGATGACGGGATTTTCGATGACGACCTGCTTCAAGTGTAGCCTCCGCCGTTCTATACTTTCTTCTTTTACTCCCTGTCTTTCTCTTCCAGTTGGTAATCCTTGATCTTCGTGAGGAGCGTCTTGTAGCTTACCTGGAGGATCTCGGCGGCCTTGGTCTTATTCCCGCTGGTCTGTTTGAGCACCTGCCGGATACGGCGTGATTCCGCGATACGCGTAGCGGCGGCGGCAATATCCTGGAGCGGGCCGTCCTTGGGTACGTGCTCCGCGAGCGCATCGAGTATGCTCGCTTCATTGATGCCGAGGTCCTGCGCCCTGGCCAGGCCGCCCTCCGCGTAGATCACCGAACGTTCGATCACGTTCTCCAACTCCCGCACGTTCCCCTTCATCATCCCAGAGCTCGCGATAGATGTTGACATAGGAAACGGTTGCTTCCGGATCTATTTGATAGTAATAGCGGCAGAGTTTTTTGTAGAGACTCACCATGGAAGAGTCGAAACCGAAATCGAGCATGCCGTCAAGCAGTCGCTCTATGCGCCGGGGATCACGGCATTTCGTCTGCAGGATGTCCTCGACTTCGCGCGCGTATTGCCGTTCAGCCTGACGCGCGAGCTGCTTTCCTTCCTCCACGAGTTCGCGTATGTCCCGAACGAGACCATCACTCATCCCTACCATACCCTCACACCTTCCCTCCCTGCACCACGACAAACTCCTGCTTGATGATCTTCCGGAAGCTTTCTTTTGGCGTAGCCCACTATTGCCCTTACTCGACATGCCTCAGTTCCTTCAGCCGGGCAGCGTCCGACTTCTCTGTCTGTGCACGCTGCAACACCACATAGGCTTTCATTATTTCCCGCTGAAAGCCGGTGGGAATACGCGCCCAGTCCACCACCTCAACCCGGATGGGCAGATTGCTTTCGGTCAACGCTTCTTTCAACTCGAAAAGCCCGGGAAATTCTTCGCTGCTTTTAACAGGGTTGCGCAGCACCAGGTCGAGATCGCTGGCATCGTGTCCGTAGCCAGTGACGCGACTGCCGTAGGCCCATATTTCAGCATGGGGCGCACAGCGGCACGGTATTTCTTCGAGCATCAACCGGTACTGTTCCGGCAAACGTAGGTGTTCTGATGAGAGTTCAGGCATCGTTGGATTCCTTATCAAAACGGGCGCGAAAGGTGGATTCCAGGGTCTTGGCATCGGTGATGAAGTCAGGCGGCAAAACCAGGGTTTCCTTGGCGAAACCTTCGCCGTAATCATGGGCCGTGCTGTTGCGATTATCACGATACGCAAACCACCGTTCCACCTCTTCCAAGGTCATCAGGCCATGAGTGGCCGACAGACGCAGAATTTCTTTCACCGGTGTCGCATCCAGTTTCTTTCCGCCATGTCCAAAATCCCTCAGCGCCCGTTTCAACAGTTTAAAAGGGGTTTCCTGGGTCAGTTCATAACCTTTGATAATTGCGTTGCGGAATACCTCCTGATCAATGCTGCCCGGCCCGGCTTGTCGATATAGCGCCAGCGATGATTCGAGCGCGCGAATGCAACGGTTGAGATGGTCGGTGTTCAGAATCATATTTTTACCTCCCGTGAGAAACTCATACCCCTCTACTCCCCGCCCTTCTCCTCCAAATGATAATCCTTGATCTTCGTAAGCAGCGTTTTATAGCTCACCTGGAGGACTTCGGCGGCGCGGGTCATTTCTTTTTACGGAGCTTTGAAAGAAGGGCTTCCATATCGTTCATGATTTCCGGCATATCCAGAGCGCTCGAAAATTCACGAACCCATCGTTTAATCCTCCTGGTATCGAGTTTCGGATGGGCGTCCAGAAGAGCTTCGATGTCGGAAAGATCGCGTGGCCGGTGCGCGACGGCTTTCATGATGATCAGGTCCTCGGGGGCGGGGAGGGAAATGCGAATACCTCCGATCTCCGCCCATGACGCCCTGGCAATCGCCTCCTCTTCAAAGGGCAAATTGCCGAATGCCACATCCGCATCAATGCCGCTCGGTTCGTGTCGTACGAGAAGTACCCTTGCTTTTTTCGCAAATGCAAGCGCATCGTGCAGCCGCGGCTTGAAGCCGAATGCCCCCCCGGCAGCGAGAAAATCCGCCCATTTCCCTTCGTCAAGGAGGACCATGGCGTCCACGTCCCGCGTCAGCCGCGGCCGGCCCAGAAGAGAAGCCGCGACCCCGCCGATGACCGCACCGCGGACTTGTGTGGCCAGCAGCCAGGCTGAAAGGTCGCGGAGGGCCGCAAGAAGCGGCATCAAATGCTCCGGTTTACTTCCCGCGGAGTTTTCTGAGCTCATTCCATCGCTCCCGCACCTCGGCTTCTTCCGACGCAAGCGCCTCTTTCCATCCGGGCATATCCATTGACTCCATCAGCGCGCACAACTGCCTCGCCTTTTGCTCGATCGGGGTCGTGCGCAGTTCCTTTTTCTCGGCGTTGTTCACCGCCGCCCAACGCGCCTTAAACGCCCTGGCTTCCGATTTTGTCATATGATCTTTCATGGCTCCTGCGCCCTTCCCTTTTCATGGCAATCGAAGAATATTCTCTCCTGCCAGGTCACGGCTCACTTTTCTCCTCCAGATGGTAATCCTTGATCTTCGTCAGCAGCGTCTTGTAGCTCACCTGAAGGATCTCTGCGGCGCGGGTCTTGTTCCCGCCGGTCTGCTTCAGCACCTGCCGTATGCGGCGTGATTCCACGATGCGTGTAGCGGCGGCGGCCACTTCCTGCAACGGGCCGTCCATGGGTACGTGTTCCGCGAGCGCGTCGAGTATGCTCGATTCACTAATGCCGAGGTCCTGCGCCCTGACCACGCCGCCTTCAGCATAGATCACCGCGCGCTCGATCACGTTCTCCAGTTCCCGTACATTGCCTTTCCAGGGACACTTCATCAGGATGTCCATCGCCTCGTCGGACAGCGTGACCGGTCCTTTCCTGATCTCGGCGCTGTACTTATTCAGGAACTGCTGGGCAAGAGGCGGGATATCGTCCCTCCGTTCCCGAAGCGGCGGGATCGTTATGGGAAAAACGTTCAGGCGATAGAACAGGTCCTCGCGGAACAGCTTGGCCTGGACCGCCTTCTCGATGTCCTTGTTCGTGGCCGACACGATGCGCACATCGATCTTGATGGGACGGTTCCCGCCGACGCGTTCGATGACCTGTTCCTGGATCACGCGCAGGATCTTCGCCTGCAGCGTCAGGTCCATGTCCCCGATCTCGTCGAGGAACACCGTCCCCTTGTCCGCAAGCTCGAGCTTCCCGAGCTTCCGTGCCTCGGCGCCGGTAAAGGCGCCCCGCTCGTACCCGAAGAGCTCGCTTTCCAGCAGCTCCCGGGGGATGGCCGCGGAATTGATGGCGATAAAGGGTCCGTCCTTGCGATTGCTTAAATAGTGAATGGCCCTTGCGAAAAGCTCCTTTCCGGTTCCGCTTTCGCCGTGGATGAGCACGGTGGCGTTGGTTGGGGCCACTTTCTGGATGCTCGCCGTGATCTCCTGGAGCTGTCTGCTCTTGCCGATGATCTTGGGAAAGCCAAGCCTGTCCGCGAACTCCGCCCTGAGCAGGATGTTCTCCGCGGCAACGCGTGAGTTGCCCAGTGCGCGTTTGATGAGAACCAGCAGGTGTTCCGTGTCAAACGGCTTGGTCAGGAAATCATAGGCCCCTTCCTTCACGGCCCTGACCGCCGTCTCGATGGTCCCGTAGGCGGTCATCACGATGACCGGCAGGAGCGGACTCTCCTGCTTCACGGCCTTCAGCACTTCAAAGCCGTCCTTTTTCGGGAGTTTGAGGTCGGTGAGCACAAGTCCGATGCGCTCATCAGAGAGCTTCTTGATGCCCTCTGCGCCGTCATGGGCGGGAATGACCTGATACCCTTCACCCTCAAGGGTCTGCTTCAGCATGGCGAGCATGCTGTCTTTGTCTTCTATGACGAGAATAGTGTCCATAATTAAAATAGATCAATAACCTTTATTAGCCACGGA
>CAYILT010000046.1:0-16654 GCA_964364055.1 uncultured Nitrospiraceae bacterium
GACGCCCGTTTCGTCCAGCGGTTACGTTATCCGGTCTTTTTGCATTACCGTTGCCCGAAAGACATTTGACGATACGGGCATCGTAACCATAAGACGTTACCAAAAATTTATAACTGACTAAGGTACACAGCCTGCAGCAGGGACGCCGGAGGCTGTTACGCCAAAGCGGCCTCGCGGAGCTTTACCGAGACGACTTTCGAGCAGCCGGGTTCGTCCATGGTGATGCCGTAGAGTGCGTCCGCCATCTCCATGGTCCCCGTTTTGTGGGTGATGACGATGAACTGGGACCGGGCGCTCATCTCGCGGACAAGACGGGTGAAACGCATGACGTTGGAGGCGTCCAGCGGTGCGTCAGCCTCGTCGAGCATGCAGAAGGGGCTAGGCTTCACGAGGAAGGCCGCAAAGAGCAGGGCGATCGCCGTGAGCGCTTTCTCGCCGCCTGACAGCGACGTGATGCTCTGGATCTTTTTGCCCCGGGGCTGGGCGATGATCTCGATGCCCGATTCGAGGATATTGGCCGGATCGAGCAGGACGAGCTCCGCGCGCCCCCCCTCGAAGAGGCGGGTAAAGACCTCGCGGAACTTCTCATGGATGTCGTTGAACGACTGGGTGAAGAGTTCGATGGTCTCCACGTCGAGCTTGGCGATGGTCTCCTTGAGATTGGCGATGGAGTCATGGATGTCCTGCTGCTGGGCCGAGAGGAGGTCGTAGCGCTCCCTGAGCTCATTGTACTCCTGAAGGGCGTCCACGTTGATTGGTCCCATCTGTTCGATCTTCAGGCGGAGCTCGTCGAGCCGCTGTTTCGACTCGTCCAGGTTGATCTCGAACCGGCCCAGCTCCTGCACCATGGCCTCGAGCTCGGTATGGTAGGCGGTCCAGATGTTGTCCTTGAGATGCTCGATCTTCATGCGGAGCTCGGTGCGCCGGACCTCGATGGCCGAGAACCGCTTCTGTGCAGCATCGATGTCGTGCCGGATCTGGCGGGCCTCCTCCTCGTGCGAGGAGAGTGCCCGGGTCTTCTCGGCATGGGCTTCCTGCTTCAGCGAAAGTGCCTCACGCTCCCGCTCGAGGATCGCGATGCTCCCGCGGATCTCCTCCTCGGCGGCCGCGATGGCGGCCTCGAACTCACGGACCTTGTCCGCGATCTCGCCGATCTCTGACTCGCGTTTCCGGAGCCGTTCCGCCAGGTCCGCCGCGGTCAGGGCGAGGGCGGTGAGGCCCTTCTCGGCTGCGGCTTGCTTCTCCTGGAAGGACGTCACGGCCATGCGGACCTCGGTGATCCCGGCCCTCGCATTTTCCAGGTTTTCGCGCTCAGCGGCAAGCTCGCGCTGGAGGCTCTCAATGCCGGCCTGGGCGCTGCTGTGGCCGTCCTCGAGGTCCTTGAGCATGGTGGAGGAACGCTCGATCTCGGCGCGGAACTCGGTCCGCCGGGCGGCACGTTCGGCGCGTTCCGAAGCGAGCGTGCCGGCCCGCGTCCCGGTGCGCCCCGTTTCTTCCCGGAGGGCGGTCGCGTCCTTTTCCTGGTGCAGCAGCTCCAGTTCCGCTTTGTGGACCTCCTCGGAAAGCCGCGCTTCGGACCGAGTGTCCTCCCCGATGGACGCCTCCAGGGTCTGGACGACGTTCTCGAGCTCTGCAATGCGTGTCGTGAGCCCCGCAACTTCGTTCTCCAGGTCCTTGATCTCGCGCCGCTTCCGGAGCATACCCGAGCCGCCGGCCTCGACGGCGCCGCCCGTGAAGGCGCCCCAGGGATCAACGATCTCGCCGGTGAGCGTTACGATCGTCTTGTGGATGCCGTTCTTGTGAAAGAGGTAGAGCGCCGTGTCCATGGTGTCCACGACGACCACGTCGCCCAGGAGGTACTGGGCCACATTCTTATAGTCTTCCTTGAACCGGACGACGCCCAGGGCGCTGCCGATGACGCCGGCGTGGCCGTTCTTCACGAAGGGCTCGGTCGGAATGGAGCGCGGGGATTCGGGAATGAAGGTGCTCCGGCCGCCGCTGCTGGCCTTCAGGTATTCGATGGCCTTGAGGGAATCGTTCTGGGAGCCGACGACGACGTTCTGGAGCCGGTCGCCGAGGACCGCCTCGATGGCTGTTTCGTACTTCGGTTCCGTCTCGATGATGTCCGCCACGAGACCGTGAATCGTGCCCACCCGTTCCGTTGCGGACTGTTTCTTCGCCGCCATTACGGTCTGGACGCCTTTCTGATATCCCTCGAGGCTCTGCTCCAGCTCGATGAGGGAATGGAGGCGGGAATTCTGGCCGGCGAGACGGTTCTTCGTCGTGCCGAGCTCCTCGTCCAGCATCTTCTTCCTGGCGACGGCCTCTTCGAGCCGCGTGGTGACGCGGACGTGCTCCTCCTGCAGGGCGGCACGCCGCGAGGCTGTCCGCCCGAGCTCCTCCTCCTTCTGGGTGAGGAGCACCTTGAGGCCTTCCAGTTTCTTCGCCAGCTCGTCCGATTCACCCTGCGCCGCATGGTCCTGCTCGTCGAGGTGCTGGATGCGCGACTCGATGTTCGCGATGCGCGTCTTTTCCGCGGCTGATTCGGTCATGGCGCTGTACACGCCAGCCCGGGCGGCCTCCAGGGCGGCTTCCTTGCCCTTCAGCGCCTGGCTGAGGTTCTCGAAGGCCACGGTCTTTTCGAGGAGCACGATGTTCTGGGAGGCCAGTGAGGCCGCTATACTGCCGGACTCCTCCTCGAAGCGCTTCTTCTGCTCCGCGTTCCGTTCGGACTCCTGGTTAAGATATTCGATGTCCTTGAGGTCCCTGCCGCGCTGCTCGGTGAGCGCCGCGATCTGGGTGCGGGACATCTCGACGCGGTGCTCTGCCTGGCGGAGGGAGTTCTCGGTCTCGTGGAGCTGGCTCTGGAGATGGGCAAGCTCGCGTTCCGACGACAGGGCCTCGGCGCGGGTCTCTTCAATGGCCGCTTCGATGGTGCTCAGGGAAGCGTGGAGCCCGGTGACCTCGTCCTCGATCGTTTTGAACTCGTCTGTGGATACTGTCCACTCCTGGCCCAGGTTCGAGTATTCCACGCTGGCCAGGCGGAAGTCCAGGTCCTTCATCTCCGCCCGGAGCTTCTGGTAGCGCTCGGCCTTTTTGGCCTGGCGGTCCAGCGAGTTCACCTGGCGCTTCACCTCGGTCAGGATGTCGTTCACCCGGAGCTGGTTCTGCTGGGTGGACTCGAGCTTGGAGAGGGCTTCCTGCCGCCGGGCCTTGTACTTCATCACGCCCGCCACTTCCTCGAACAGGAACCGGCGGTCCTCCGGCTTGGAGTCGATGATCTTCTTCACGCGGTCCTGTTCGATGATGGCGTGGAGCTTGGCGCCCACGCCGGCGTCCATCATCAGATCGCGGATGTCCTTGAGGCGGCAGGGAATCTTGTTGATAAGGTATTCGCTCTCGCCGGAACGATAGAGCCGGCGGGTGATCTCGATCTCGCTGTACTGGCCGAACTCCGACGGAAGTCCCGAGACGTTCGCCAGCGTAAGGGTCACTTCGGCCAGGCCGAGGGGCTTGCGGGACTCGCTGCCGCTGAAGATCACGTCCTCCATCTTGTCGCCGCGAAGGTGCTTGGCGCTTTGCTCGCCCAGCACCCAGCGGATGGCGTCGGAGATGTTGCTCTTGCCGCACCCGTTGGGACCCACGACGGCTGTCACGCCGGGCTGGAATTGGAGCGTGGTCTTTTCGAAGAAGGATTTGAAGCCGAGCATGTTGAGGGACTTGAGCTGCATAGGCCTCCCGGAGGAAAGAAAATTAATAATTCAACAGTCAATATGAGGCGGGGAACTTCCAAAGCGCTTTTCAACCCGGTTTATATCATAAGAGGTGGGGTTTGTAAAGGGAAAAATAACAAGGTAAGGTATTGATTTATTGAAATACCACAATATATTGTGGTCTGTCGGGGGGCTATATTTCCCGGTCCAAAAGGCGTTTCAGGCCTATTTTTACAGGTAAAATCACGGCAAGGACGATCAGGGCGATGACCAGCAGGAAGGTAAGGGCGATCCAGGCCCATTTGGCGGGCCCCATGCTCGTACCCAGGGACTGGGCCAGGAAGATGCGGTACACGGGCCATGCTTCAAGCGTGATGACCGCGCCGATGAACAGCATGGTCACGATCATGTAGGCGATACCGCCGAAACCGGTGGGGATCTGGGCCACGTTCTCATAGCGGAACCGCGGGAACGCGGCGCCCATGCCGACACCGAGGGCGGCGATGCCGATGGTCATCAGGAAGACCGTCGCCACGCCGATGATCATCATGAGGCCTGAGACCTTGAGCAGGATGTTCGACAGCACGATCAGGACCTCGGCAAGGACGAGGAGGGGAAGCACACTCGACCAGAATTTCGCCCACAGGAAGTCCTTGAGCGGCAGCGGCGATGAACGGACGATCCAGAAGGACTCGCCTTCGAGGCTCACTGCCGGGAACACGAAACGGACCGCCACTGCCGAGGTGACGAAGCCGACCATGCCGAGGTTCAGGAACGAGATCAGGTTCTGGATATAGATTGTGGGCAGGGGCGACCGTTCGAGAGGCAGCAGTTTGAAACTGTAGATATATACCACGGTGAGGGCCAGCAGCAGGAAGAGCTGCGACCACTGGGAGGTGTCGCGGAAGAAAAGCTTGATGTCCTTCAGCACGATCGCCCGCATCGTGCCGCGGAAGGGCAGGACGGCAAGGCGGAAGAACAGGTCCGCCGCCCGTGAGCGGGAGAGCCTCGCTTTTTTGCCTTCCTGCGACCGGGACCAGCCGGCATAATAGATCTTTCCGCAGACCCACTCGGCGATGACGATGCCCGCCAGGGCCGTGCTCCAGAGCATGAGCAGGAAGAAGAGGGCGTCGCCGGCGTTCTTCCTGAGCAGGGGCCCCAGCGCGTCCGACGCCCAGGAACTGGGAAGGAGCGGAGACACGGGACCGCGCATGGCCGTAAGGTATTGTACGAGCGTGGGGAAGGCGTCAGGGTCCACGAGCTGCTCGGGCCGGAGCATGCGGAACAGGATGTAGAGTACGACAAAGAGCAGGAGGCCCAGGAGCACCAGGATGTCCCGGGCGCGCCGCGCCGGGAAGGCGCTCACGAGCAGCATGGTCACGATGATTCCGATGGCCGCGGGGATGATCAGGAACGGCACGATCGTGAGCAGGAGCCCCGCGAAGTAGGAGGATCCCGCCTTGAAGACCGCCCCGTAGGCGATAAAGACCGGCAGGCCGTAGATGAGCGTCATCCACGAGGAGTCGATGAGGGTCTCGATGAACTTGGCGCGGTAAATGCTCTCGATCCGGATTGGGGACGAGTGCAGGATGTCCAGCTCGCCCGAGAGGTAGAAGGTGGAGAGCGAGGTGACGACGTTGCTGAACACCAGGATCGAGAAGAACGTCAGCAGGACCATGGACAGAAGCCGCAAGGCCAGCAGGTCGCCGAGCCCTTCGACGGTACGGAAGTAGGAAAGCACGCGGTAGGAAACGATGAACATGAAGGCCCAGAAGACAACGCCCAGGAGAGCAAGGATGGACGTCCTGAGCCCGTCGCCTTTTTTCAGGCGCGTGAGCCGGTTCTTGACGGCGAGGAAACGAGGAGTCAGGAGAATTAACATAATTCAATATGTAATATAAGGGCACCGGCTTAACACAAATTACACGAATGGACGAATGGCACGAATAAATACTCTACAACCCTTTTCGCCGCATCCAAAAGTAGGCGACGCGAGGCGAGGACGCAGAGGAAAGCTGTTCCTGGGTCTTGACCCCTGACCCTTGCTTCACCTCAAGGTGGTGTTTTCGCCCCGGGCATCTGCGCGCACTCCTGGAATATCCGGTACGTGCAGCTCCGGCATCGTTCAGGGTCAAGGCGGGGAACGAGGTGCTGGATCGCACCGACCTTGGTCCGGAAGATGTTGTCCTCGCCGATCCGTGCGCTGTATCCCCCCCGGAGCAGCACGGTCATGGCCTCTCCCTTGAGCGAACAGAGGTACAGCTTTCTTCCGTTGAGATGGAGGCGGTGCGCCTCGTCGGCAAGCATCTCGCATCCGGCCACATCGATGAAGTTGATGCCCTCGCCGACGAACAGGATATGCGCCTGCTCGGGGTTCTGCTGGGTGATCATGGTGAGCTGTTCTGCGATATGGCTGACGGCGCCAAAGAACAGGGACCCGTCGATCCGGACAACCTTGAGCTGGGGACATTCGGGTCCGGGCTTCTTCACGATGTTGATGAAGCTCCGCCTGGTGCTGGCGGGGTCCGGAACGAGGGTGATCACGTTCGGATGGGAGGTCCGGTTGAGATACAGGATAAGCGATAGGAGCACGCCGGCATAGATCGCGAACTCCAGCTCCACAAAGAGCGTGGACAGGAACGTGACGGCGAGCACGGCGGCCTCCGGTTTGCTGGTTTTGACGATCGACCTGATGTGGTGGAAGTCGATCAATCCGTAGGCCACCACGAGCAGCACGCCCGCCATGGACGCGATGGGCAGGTAGGCCGTGAGCGGCGCGATGAGCAGCAATACCACCGTCAGGAAGAAGGCGGCGAACACGGCGGCCAGGGGGGTCTTTGCTCCGGTCTCGTAATTGACCCCGGTGCGCGTGAAGGAGCCTGACGCGGCATAGCTTGAGAAGAAGCTGCCGATGATGTTCGAGAGGCCCTGGCCCATGAACTCCTGGTTGCTGTCGATGCGCTGGTGCGAACGGGTCGCCACGGCGCGGGCGATGGACACCGCCTCGGTGAGCCCGAGCATGGTCACGGCCAGCGCCGCCGGTGCGAGGTTGCGCACCGACGCTGTCGAAAGGTCCGGCAGGGACAAGGGCGGCAAATGACCCGGCAGGGAACCGACGAGATGGACGCCATGCTCCTTCCCGTTCATGACGAGCGACAGGACGCTTCCCGTGATCATGGCGATCAGCATGCCGGGCCAGCGCGGGAGGTATATCTTCATGGCAACGGCGACGGCCAGGGTCGCCAGGGCGATGGAGAGCACGTAGGGATTCACCTCGGGAAGCGCGGCGAATACGTCCGCCAGCATATGCAGGAAAGAATGCTTCTGGGAGGTGTGAACGCCGAGGAAATGACTGAGCTGGCTGCTCCCGATGAGGATGGCGGCGCCGGCGGTGAATCCCACGACCACGGAATGGGAAACGAAATTGACGAGCGCCCCGAGGCGCGCGACGCCCAGGGCAAGCTGGAATACACCGGTGAGGAACGTGAGGGTCAGCACCATCTGGATATAGTCCGTGCTGCCGGGGGCCGCAAGGGGACTGACCGTCGTGAAGATAACGATGGAGATGGCCGTGGTCGGGCCGGAGATGAGATGGAGGGAGGAGCCGAAGAGGGCCGCGATGATCGCCGGGACGATGGCCGAGTACAGACCGTATTCCGGCGGCAGACCGGCGATGATGGCGAAGGCGACCCCTTGGGGAAGCACGATGACCGCGCCGGTGATCCCGGCCATAATATCGGCCCGCAGTGTGCGCCGCGTGACCTTCGGCCACCAGTGGAGAAATGGAAGATAGTCCTTGATCTGCATGGTCCCTTCTGTGGTGTGTTCCTAACGCGTAGCGTGTATGCGATTCACTGAAATTACCCCACCTGACCTCCCCTTAGTAAGGGGAGGGACTCTTTTCGGCCCCTCCTTGCCAAGGAGGGGTTGGGGAGGTGGACTCGCTATATCGTTTCGTCGCCGCCGGTCAGTTTCAGGAAGATGGGTTCCAGGTGGCTGTTCTCCATCCGCGCCAGGCGGCCCAGCTCCCCGACGCTTCCCCCGGCGATGATCTCGCCCTTGTTGATGATGGCAACGCGGGTGCACATGGCCTCGACGATCTCGAGGGTGTGGGTGGACATGAAGATCGTCACGCCCTTTGCCGCGAGGTCCTTGAAGAGGTCCTTCACCAGCCGGGCGCCCCGGGGATCCAGGCCCACCATGGGCTCGTCCACGACGAGGACCTTCGGTTCGTGGAGGAGCGACGACGCCATGACCAGCCGCTGTTTCATGCCGTGCGAGAAGTTCTCGACGAGCTCACCGGCCCAATCGGTCAGACCGAACAGCTCAAGAAGGTCGCGGATCCGCGCGGCCGAACCGGTCATCGTGTACAGCTCCGCGACGAACCGCATGAACTCCTCGGCGGTGAGCTTCTCGTAGAGGAACGGACGGTCGGGGATGAAGCCGGTGATGGACTTGGCCCTGAGCGGGTCCTTCTGGACGTCGAAGCCGCCGATCTCCACACTTCCGCCCGTGGGCTGGAGGAGCCCGGCCATCATCTTGATGGTCGTGGTCTTGCCCGCGCCGTTGGGGCCGAGGAAGCCGAAGATCTCGCCGGCCTTGACCTCGAGGTTGATGCTCTTCACGGCGGTGAAACTGCCGTAGTTTTTGGTAAGATTGGTGAGTTTGATCATAAACCTTTCTCTAACCACGGATGTACAGGGATAAATCTAAATACAACACCTTTCTCGCCACGGATAGCCAAAAGTAGGCGCTTCTAAGCGACACAGATGCACACGGGATGAGAAGCAAAGATCATAACAAAAGCCATTGATGGTAAAATCCGCAATCCGAAATCCGCAATCCGCAATTTATCGGTATTCCAGTACTTCCACCTTCAATTTTCCCACGAGCCTCAGGATCTCCGCCTGCTTCGCGAGGTCGCCGGTGACGAACCGGATGTGCGTGGCGTCGGCGGGGAACTGATTGAACGTGGGGTCGATGGCCGTCCACTCGCCCAGCCACACCTCGGGCCATGCGTGGTAATAGAAACCGTTCTTCATATATACGATGCCGGCGGCCATGCGCGCCGGGATCCCGGCGGCGCGCGCCAGCGCCGTGTAGAGCGTCGTATGCTCGTTGCAATCACCGACCTTCTGCTTCAGGACCTCAACCGCGCTCGGGATGCTTACCACGGGCTGCTTGCTGATCGATTCGTAGACCCAGGTGTTCAGCTTCTTTGCCGCCTCACGGGCGTCCTTCTCCTTCCCGATGATCTTCGCGGCCTGCGCACGGATGTTCTTGTCATCGCTCTGCACCAGCATGGTGGCCTGCAGGTCCGGGCCGCGGTCCTTGCCGGAGTACGGGAGCGCGTACGAACCGATGCCGGCGCCGGACCGGATCTCGATGACGCCGTCCTTCCAGGCCTGCCTGCCGCCGGCCAGTTCGAAGCCCTCGAGCGGCGCTCCGGAAAGCCGAGCCTTCAGCAGCTTCACCCCGCCGGGATTCTCGATGGGGCTCGACGGGATCTTTACCAGTGCGATGATGTCCACCGCCGGGCCGCGCTTGTCCAGCTTCAGGGCCTCGGTCCTTGTTTCCTTGAGCAGGGAGTACCCCAGCGGGCTTTCCTCCTTGATGGTCTCCCCCTCCTGCGTGATCCAGGAGGTTGCCTCCATTCCCTGGAAGGATTCCTTTAATTTGTAGACCGTCTGCTCCGCGTCGCCGACCTTGAGGGTCTCCTTCGCCTCTACGGTGACGAAGGCGTCCTCGGTGCTCATCGTTGCCGGATTGAAGATCGGGAACCGGTAACGCTTTCCGGGCTCCAGGCCGAGGTGGACGACGGCCGGCCGAATGTTGGGCGTGAGATAGATGGGCTCCTTGAGGGGAAAGCGTTCCTTTCTGGTTTCGCCGGCGGTGATGATATCGACGACCAGTTGCTTTCCGACGACGGCGCCCTTGATGTCCATGGTCGAGACGCCCGAACGGAGCGTGAAATCGAAGTACTTGAGCATGAAGGTCCTGGTAGTATAGGCGTTCATCACGGTGCCGACCCGCTGGACCTGCTCCAGGACCAGGACGTCCATCTCCGATCCCTCGGAGATGTGGTAGGTGTCGCCTTCCACGCGCGTCTGCGTATGGGCATGCCCGATCTTCCGGCCCTTCTGGTAGATGCCGAACCATTCGTCGCCGGGCTTGATGCCTTCTTTCGTGACGATCTCGAGGGCGACGACCGACAGGGGACGAATATAGGTCCGCTCGATGAGCAGGCCCATCATCACAAGCCAGAAGAGCAGGATGACGGTTTTAACGGCCTTTGTCATAGAGTCAATAGTAACCGTACCAAGGCAGGATGTCAAACGAACGTTGGACATTGTCGATAGACGAAGAAGTATGCTATCATAAACACATTGAGCGTCATTACCGCGGAAGCGGGAATCTAATACAAACGCACTTGGATTTGTTACAGCTTTGCCCCTCACCTTTATCCTCTCCCCATAGGGGAGAGGTTGGGAGAGGGGGGACGTGCCGGGATGTAACAATATTTATTTCGTTCGAATTATATCCCTGGATTCCGGTTCAAGCCCGGAATGACGGAAGGAGCGTAATCGGTGAGACGACGAACAATATCATGTTCTGTCATGATCATACTGTTCCTGATGCCCCTCCTGGGCGCCTGCTCAAAGGAGACAGAAGAGGACAAGGTGAAGAAGGTCGTCACCAGCGTCCAGCAGGCCGCCGAAGAGAAGAAGATCGGCGCGGTGCTGGAGCATATTTCAAAGACCTACCGCGACCCGCAGGGCAACGACTACAACGGCATCAAGGGGCTTTTGGCGTTCTATTTCTTCCGGCATAAGAAGGTCTCGGTGTACATGCCGAACATCGACATCGTGGTGACCGGACCGACGGCGAAAGCGGTGTTCCAGGCCATCCTGACGGGAAGAGGAACGGGCGAGGCAGCGGGCGGTATCCTTCCCGAGGCGCTCGGCGCGTATAATTTCGAGGTGCTCTTAAATAAGGAGGACGGCGCGTGGAAGGTCGCGTCCGCCAAGTGGGAGCGGGCGGGGGAGGGGGCGCTTCTGCCGCAGAAAGAATAAGATGCAGATGAGGACAATCCGTCGGGTTGAAGTATGTGGACGATTACTTTCTGATGATTAATGCGGTGATCTCGTTCAGAATTTCTTTGATGGAAGGCATGGCTGACGGGATCGTTTTTTTAGGGACGTGCTTATGATGCGGATATGAGGAAATCTCTTTATGGTGAGGGGCATTGTCATACCGGAATAGCATCCGCCCCTGTTGATCCATGTAGTGTAGACGGTATTTATCAACGGCCACAGTATGGTGACGTTCACTTGCGAAAAGCGCCATCTCAAGGATCGAGGAATCCGTAAATACGAGCAACCCTTTTACATAGACCGTCTTACCGTCGGGGCCGAATTGTTTTTGCACAGAAGAAGAGAGGACAAGAGGGGTGGCGGCAATGGCCTTTTCACAATTCTCAATGAATCGCCGGATCATCGGACAGCTGAGCGGATTGCGGCTTGCGATTTTTGCCACTGGGCGAGCAGTTTTGCCGAGGCATACCAGTCGAAGTAATCGGCATCGTCTCCAACTTGCCCTGCTTCGAACTTTTTCAGAAAGGCCTGGGTCGTGACATGGTATTTCCGTTCAAAGTCCTTCAACGTTTTCTTATAGAAGGCAATGGCGTCCGAGTACTGCGTATATTCACGTTTGAGAGACGTTTTTATTTCGCTTGTAATGTTCATGGTCTATTTATAAAGCAGAATTCACGATGAGTCAAGGCGTATTTTGCGCCGGATCTATGCTATGCTCGCCCTGTTCAAGGTGAACGGCCGGTGGAAGGTCACGTCCGCAAAGTGGGAGCGGGCGGGGGAGGGAATGGCCCCGCCGCAGTGATTCGTTGTTCAAGAATACTGTTTGAACTTAGCATAGTATGATATAGTAGCCGTGCAATAGTTTCTTCTTGTACTCGTTGTGGTTTCCATCCTTCACAATGCATAAAGTTATAAACCGTATTCGTCACTACATATCCAAATAAATCGCGTCGAAACCGTTGACTTCACCTAAAATCAGGCATATATTCGTCAATCATACTAAAGGTGATTTGGCATGTTCATTGCTAAACTGGTAAACAACGGAAATCTGTGTTTTACTATGGGGTCTGGTTTTTAGGTCTTTACTAGCCCCCATAGTCAATAACTGGTTAATTTCATCAACATATGCAACAGGAGGAATGCCGTCTGCATATTCTCCGACTTCAATTTCATGAGAACAGTGGTGACACAATGTAGGGATTCCCTTTTGATACGCTTTCTCAATGGCTTCTTCTTCCGTTTCTGCCACAATGTCGTTGTAATTTGCACTTGCGTAAATTGGAATATTTACGGACCACTTTTTCATTTTCACCTTTCCGCATCCTGTATTCCAACCAGGCGCTCGACCCGATGAAACGGGTCAGCTAAGTGTTATCAATTACACTCACATAGTCCACCATTGTACGCATACGGGCCACTATGCCCTGGCAGGTCGTTAGAACCGTAATGAAAACCCGGTTCCCCGTACCAGCCGTTCATTCCGTCGCCGCAACAGTCGCAGATCATTACATCATGGCCTGCCGGAGCTTGCTTCATCCAATTTTCAATGTCCCCGACATCTCTGCCGACATTTTCTGGCACTTGTTCTATATTCAGAAAACCAGTACCGTCGCATCGCGTACACTGTATTGACATTGCATAATCTCCCGGAGATGACAACCAGGGGTTCGAGAGAAACGCTGAGAACCGCGTTCCTCACCCCCGCGTTAGTTTTTCTCTTTTGCCAACCACGCCTTATATGCTGCATCTTTGCGCGTGATGTAATCCTGCATTGCGGATATTTCTTTTTCAACCTGATTCAACTGTGTATGTAAAATATCGCGTTTTTCCCAAAGATGCTGAATTGTGGTTTTTGAAGTCCTTTTCCCAAATTGAAGATGAAACCATTGCTCGAATTTCATGTTTCCTTTTCCGCACCCTGGAAAACTAACCAGAGTGCTCGACTCCATCGGCTACGCCGTGGGTCAGCATCGCGTTGGAATTCACCAACCACATGCTCCAGACGGTCAAGGCCGCTGAGCTTTTAACAGAAGAGGCTTTCGATGAATCCTGAAGAATACTTAAAATATTGTATGGCCATTATAACAAGTAAATCATTCCTCTTTATTGGGAGTGTATATTGGGGGATTCGAGCAGTTTATTACGACTATCATTATGGGGAATCAAACACACAATCAAAACACGTCCCTTTACCTTCGGATAGCCAAAAAAATATCTTATTCTGGTTTATTTGGGTGCCCTATGATTTTATTTTTCACGCTGTAGGATTTCTTGCCGGCTGTGGGTGTCTGTATGGGCTCATTAATCGTCTTGAGGTGTTTGGTGGTTTTCAAGGTCTCGATATCGCGGATCTGTTTCTATTTATATTTTCAGTTCTTGGTTTAACTGGACATCTGCCACAAACTCTCTATGGCTTCGTTAAGGCTTTCGGGGAGTTGGCAAGGGCAGTTACTGAAAAAATAACAGCATCGTCCAAATAGATCACTTTAAAGCGCTTTCTCAATCTTGCGGTGTGCCTGTCGCCTGCAAAGGAGGAGTAACAATGAAAATTCATATTGCTGTGATTCTCCTTGTTGTCATACTTGCATTACCGACTTCTGCAAAACCTCGTGGTGCCAATCAGACATGCAAAGGCCAAGATATAAAGTCTTTCGACGCCTTGATCACAGGCAACCCGACAGATACGATAGGAAAATGTTTTGACTTCATGACTGCCAAAAAAGTAATAAAATTCTCTTCCCAAAAAATGCTTCATATCTTTAATCCCGGTATTGTTTTAGTCGATTTTGGAGCTGCAACCCCTGTCTCATTCATGGGCAATGTTATAGTAACGGGGACATTTGATTATGTGAATGAAACCGGCAGAACGCAGGTTATACCGATCGTCATGATGGCTGACGATTCTATTATCCTTGGGTCGGCCGAGACTTTTGTTGTGAAGAATATTGGCGATGGAGCTAAGGCAGCAAAAGATTTTGAAGATTTGCTTTTTTCAGCAGATCCCCAAGCGAAAAACTTTATTAGCTTCATTGATATTTCTGCAAAAGACGGTCATTTGATTGTGTGGATAAAGGATAGTATGTTGAAGGTAGATAAGAAGCAGCAGTCTGATGTTTTCAAATCGATCCTTAAGATGTGGTGCGATTCAAAATTTGTCGAAGAAATAAAATACGCCGGATGGGCCGAAATAAATTATCATAATATTATGACTGGTGAAATCAAAACAATTAAGAGAATTAAAGATGATCCAACCTGCGGCTCGAAAGGGTCCGGGCGATGAACCCGCCCGGCCCCTCACTCAGCCGCGTGTTATTGAGGAATGATGAACAGAGAAAATTTAAAGTTATCATTTGCAGCAAGATATTATTTTCACCTTTGCGACAAATTGATAGGCAAGTTTAATGCTGATGAGAAATATTTAGAACAAAATATTAATAGCATTAATACTTCAAAGCGGTTGTACCAAGTCCATTTGGCATCGTGTTGTTTCAGATTATCTGCGCTTATTGAAAAGAAGGGCACAACTCATAAAATGGCATACGGATATCTAAAAGATTTAAAGACCAAGAATGAACATTTCCACGAATATCTGCCATTTCTGGTGCGAGATACAGTAAGTCATAAAGAACAGACAGGTCACCCGATGTTTGAAGCAAGGAAACATGAATTAGAAAATATCACAAGCAATAAAGTGCATACAATTATAAAAGAAGCAATAACCCGTACTTGTTTGCGCGAACCAAAGAGCTCTACGACAAGTGAGAACTTTTTATAGTCCACTCTTATAGATCCGGTTTGTCAAAAATGGAGAAATACATGGGACATTATAAAGCGCATACTATGACTGTAGCATTTCTTTTGTTTGTTTTCATATTAAATTTGCCATCGCTCACGGGCGCTGAAGAAAAATTGGATAAATGGCGTGACCAATTTGGGCGCTGGCATCACGTGGAATCCGGTACTCCTGGTGGTGTTTGCGCACCCACTATTCACGATAAAAACGATGCAGCGCTCATAAAGGCTAAGTCTCTTGGTTACAAAGACTATGAGTTCTTGAGCTTGATCGGTTTTCGAATGTATTGTGAGCCGGACAGAAACAATCTCAGGCGGACCCTTTTTATAAATGATCCGGATGATTCTACGGCTTTTATAGCCTATCGTTTATTACAAATCAAAAGGGATGCTAATCTCCTAGTTTTTATTTCCAAGGATAGCTCAAGTACAGTTGAGTACCTTGCAATCAAACCAGGGTCTCCTGTAAAAGGCAACCCTCCGAAATATTCTATACTCACAGATAAATATCTCCGATTTTTGGACATTGTTAAGATGACTACGGAAGATGGTTTTGAATTGTTGCTGCCAGTGTTTGGAACCGAGAAAAAGGCAAACTTGGAGGAAAACAAGAAGCGACAAATCGCGGATATAATAAGCGAAATATGCGATGCGGCAAATAATGTAAATGCGGAGCAGCGCGAACTGCAAAGCGAAACGGCGCGTTCAAATCCTTCAGAAGAAGTAATTCAGTTCAGAAAAAAGCGAATAGAGGAAGACATTCAGCTCGGGAAAAAATATCAAGATAAATTTAAGAAACTGACGAAAAAATATTTTGACACTAAGCACTGCAAGTCTGAAGAATAAAAAGCGCAGAAGATCGTGGAATGATCCAACAAGCGCATCGAGAGGGGCGCTCTAAAAGCGCCCCTCATGCGCGCGTTATTTTTCAAGAAGGGAATAGTATATGGACGCGGAAATTTTTCAGTATTTGTCTCCATTCATAGCTGCAGCATTAGCAAGTTGGCTCACCTACTTTTTCGCTGTTAGGCAACATAAACACGAAATTCTAATCAAAGAAAAGCTTGCGGCATTTAAGGTCGTCCAAGAGAGGCTCGTCGCAATCAGGCGCTATTGTGAAGCTGGAATCGCGGAAATTGAGGGAGGGGATTTTAACCCAAATTTTGAAGCATTGCCTGACACTGATGCTAGATCCGCCTTGCTTCATTCAACAGCGCTCAGATATGTTATCGATGCTAATCGTATTTGGCTCTCCGACGAGGAAATTAAGGCACTGAATGATCTTTCCTCCCAAATAGGTATGCTGTGCTCAATGGAATTAGCAATCTCGGCAGACCTTTCTCTCAAAAAAACTGGGGTAAGTGGCTACTCAGCCGCGATTCGAGAAGTAGATACTTGCATCAAGACAATGCGCGATGAATTAAACCTACCAAGATAAAAACATAACAACGCGTCGAAAGAACCGCTGAGAATCGCGTTTTTCACGGCGTCGTTAGCCTTCGAAACGAGATTAGCATATGAAATTCACCATAAAGATCCTTAATTTGCTTGCGCTCCTAGCGTCCGTATCATGGTTTACGAAAAATCCTGATTGGGAACCTCTGGTAGCCGTTCTAGGACTCCTTGCATCATATTTCGGTCTCGAAATTACGGAACACAGGAAAAGAACAAATCCCGATATGGAACTTTTTAGAAAATTACTGACTGAATTACCTCCGGAAGGAAGAGCGATCTATTTTCTCGAAGGGCACGATATTAGTGCTCCATTTGAATCAAGTGTATTAGATGAACTTGATAGCTTTAATAGGTATTGGAATGATGCCGCGCATGAGTTTCACAACAAGAAGCTAGAGAAGAAACGAAAAGAACTTTACCAGAAGATGAACGATTTTCGTGCTGAGCTTAGCGTTAATATATTTGCATCGAACCGTGACGGATGGCTAACAATGGACTTCGAAACTATAGGGTCAGGTCTTTTGTGTTGACATTTCGCAACGGCTATGCTATGTTCGCACCATGACCCGACCTCTGCGCATAGAATACCCCGGCGCCGTC
>CAYILT010000047.1:0-16630 GCA_964364055.1 uncultured Nitrospiraceae bacterium
ATGATCTCCGGACCGAACTGTGATCCCGTCCTGGTCCTGAAGGTCTCTTTGATCTTTTCGATCCCTTTCATCTTCTCCTTGAACACCCGGTGCAGGCTTTCGGGCGGGGTGTCGTTCGCATTTACGATGGTCCAGAGCGTTGTGGTGAAGTTCTCCGGCCCCCATCGGAACTTGTCGGCGTCGTAGAGGGCGTCACTCACCAGCTTGCCTTCCTTGTCCGCGGCTTCCAGCGTTTCCTTGAACGCCTCATGGTTCCTGATGGCATCGGCGATGTACTTCCGTAAATTCTTCTCCATTCCCAGGTCCTTCAGTATCCGCTCCGCCTCGATGCTGCCGAGGAGCGCGTGGTCCTTCTCTTTCCGTTTGATATCGTGCAGGAGGCCGGCAAGCTCCGCCGCGAGAAAGAGCCCCGCCGCATCGGATGCTGCGATCCCCCGCACCGGCGCTTCGATCAGGATGAGGGCCCCCGCGTCCCGTGCCACCGATTCGCAGTGGCAGAGGCCATGGGCGCATTCCAACTGGGACTCATCGAGGTAGGTCCTGCACTGGTGGAGCAGTTCGCTGGTCACCAGGTGATCGTCGGCGAAGCGGACGGCTGAGGCGTGCCGGTCATAGAACGCGGGAACGGGGAGGGTCTTCGCGACCCGGTGCGCCACTTCCTGCAGCCGCTTATAGGCTGTCCTGCTCATGGGGCATAATAGTCGGAGGGGAAGAGCGTTGTCAAGCCCGGAAACACGGATTGACATGCCGCACTATTTGATAGAGCGGGTAGCTCATATTGTTTCATGTGCGTAATGAGAGATTATTGCCAAGGTTCATATTATTACAAACGCACTTACTATTGTGTCATTGCGAGGAGCGTAGCGACGAAGCAATCTATTACTTTACAACGAGATTGCCGCGCTCCCTTCGGTCGCTCGCAAAGACAATGTAACAAAACTTTATGCGTTTGTATTGGTAGTCTCCTTGAAAAGCCAGGCGACGTTCGTGCTCAATTCCGCGAAATGGAATCCCCCGGCTCCTGCCGGAGAGACTCCACTGACCAAGGATCATCACTTCCGGCAATACCCCGAAACAACCCCGTCGATCAGGAAAAATTTCTTGCAACATTATGCAGGGCGGCCTATACTGGTTCGCGTGACCAAATTATTTGGTTAAAAATTTTGCCCGCGCCGAGCGGAACAACTATTTCGACTGATCTTAGGAACGAGCCATGCGGAAAGGGAGTACAGCGATTGCAAAAATATCACAACCTCGTATAAAAGGAGCTCTCCGGCGTGACAGGCTCTTCCGTCTTTTGGACAGGGAACCACGGAAACCCGTTGTCTGGGTCTCAGCGCCCGCCGGCTCCGGAAAAACGACGCTCGTTGCAAGTTATCTGGATTCGAGAAAGCTGCCCTGCCTGTGGTATCAGGTGGATGAAGGCGACGGGGACATCGCGAGTTTCTTCTATTACATGGGCATGGCGGCGAAAAAGGCCGCGCCGCGACAGAAGAAGCCGCTCCCCCTCCTGACTCCCGAATACCTCCAGGGCATCCCTGTCTTCACCCGGCGCTATTTTGAAGAGCTCTTCCGCCGCCTCAAAACACCCTTCCTCATCGTCTTGGACAATTATCATGATGTCAGACCCCAGTCGGGATTTCACGACATGCTCGTCAGCGGGCTTGATGTCATCCCCGAAGGCATCACTGTCATCGTTACGAGCCGCGGCGGTCCGCCGCCGCAGTTCGCGCGGCTTCACGCAAACAACATGCTTGATATCATCGGCTGGGACGACGTTCGCTTTACCCGGGAAGAGTCCGGGGAACTGCTGGAAAAGCAGGACCATGGAAAAACCACGAAGGAAATGGCGGACGTGCTGCATACAAGAACCCAGGGCTGGGCCGCGGGCCTGGTGCTCCTGAGGGAAAGCGCGGGGACAAAAAAGCCAGGCCCGCAAGCAGCCGGAGAATTCGACCAGAGGGAAGTCTTCGATTATTTCGCGGGAGAAGTATTTAACAAGTTAGACAGCGAGACCAGGGACTTTCTGCTCCTGTCCTCATTCCTTCCGACAATGACGGTGCAAGCGGCTGAAAAAATGACCGGCCAGGACAACGCGGGCCGCATTCTCGCAGCGTTAAACCGCAGCCACTTCTTTACGGAAAAGCACCAAGCCGGAGATCCGAGTTACCAGTACCACGCGCTGTTCCGGGAATTTCTCTTGACGCGGATGAAGGAGTCGCTCACCCAGGCGGGCTTCGCGCACCTGCAGAAGAAGGCTGCCGCGTTGCTTGCTGACGGCGGCCAGATTGAAGAAACGGTCACGCTTCTTGTTGAAGCCAAAGACTGGAACAACCTGGTCCCCCTCATCCTCAGTCGAGCCGCTTCGCTTATCTCGCAGGGCAGGAGCGGGACGCTCGAAAAATGGCTTGCGGACGTCCCAAAGGAGATGTTTGAAAATACGCCCTGGCTCCTCTACTGGTCCGCACTATGCCGGTTTCCCTTCAACTATCAGGAAAGCAGGACCCTGTGCGAGAAGGCGTTCAGCCTTTTCAGGACGAGCGGGGACGCCGCCGGAGCCTTGCTGGCGTGGGCCGTTGTATCGGACTCCATTGTTTATGAATTCGGCGAACTGAAGCTCTTCGATCCCTGGATCGAAGCCCTTCGGGAAATATTGAAAGAGCGCCCTGATTTTCCTTCACCGGAGATCGAGTTCCGCGTCGTATCGAGCATGGCGGTGGCGTTGATGTTCAGAAAGGTCCTGCACGCCGGGGTATCACCCTGGATAGAACGCGCCCAAGATTTAACGAAGAACAATGCCAATGTGGATTACATCGTGCGGACAAGCATCTATACGTCCCTGTACTATGCATGGATCGGCGAGTTGGGCAAGGCGCGAAGGATCGTCGAAGACCAGGCGCACTGGGCGCGGCAGCCGGGCGCAAGCGTCATGAGCAGGATCGCGATAAAATATTCGACGGCGTTGTATCAATGGATTGCCGCAGAGGGCGATTTTGGAATGAAAGCGGCGATAGACGGCCTTGCCGAGAGTCACGACACCGGGGCCAATCTTATGCTCCATCATCTTCACGCCCGGAAGATCTTCGCCGCGCTTAACATGAACGATCTTCCGGCGGCGAAAGACACATGGGACACGATGGCGTCGGGTGCGCTCGGCAAGGAGCGGATCCACATGTTCCAGTATCATTACGTTCCGGCATGGATAGCCCTCATTGCCAGTGATTTTTCAGAGGCCGGGCGGCAGGCTGAAAATTCCCTGCGCATCCTCACCGACGCCGGAGGTTCGGCCTTTCACCTTTCGTTCAGCCATATTACAACGGCGCTGGCCTTGACCGGCATGAACGATTACGACAGCGCGTTTGAACACCTTTCGGAGGGGCTCAGGATATCCCTTGCCATGAAAAGCCGCATACTTGAATTCACCTGCCTCCTGTTCAGTGCGTATCTTCACTTTGAGAGGGAAAAAAGCGGCGAGTCCGACGATGGAATAAGAATGCTGCGCGAAGCGCTCGCCCTCGGCAGGGAACAGGGATATATGAATACCGTTGTCTGGTACCCGCGCGCAATGCCGGGCATATGCGCAAAAGCCCTCGAAAAAGGCATCGAGGTCAATTACGTACAGACGCTTATCACCAGACGGAAGATTGTTCCGGAGCGCTCCGTCCTGCACGTTGAAAGCTGGCCCTGGTCTTTGAAGATCCACACCCTGGGAAGGTTTGGGCTGGCGAACGCCGGCGAGCCCATCAAATTCACCGGCAAGGTGCAGCAGAAGCCGCTTGCCCTGCTCAAGGCATTGATCGCCTTCGGCGGAAAGGACGTTCCCGAGGAGCGAATCACGGACGCTTTGTGGCCCGAGGCCGACGGCGACTTGGCGCATCGGTCCTTCGAGATGGCGATGCATCGCCTGCGAAAGCTGATCGGCAATGACAAGATCATTCAGCTTCAGGAACGGCGACTCACCCTGGATACGGATTTGTGCTGGGTGGACGTCTGGGCGTTTGAACAACTGATATACGAAGCGGAGAGAGAAAGAAGCGGTGAACCGGCGCGGACCGCGAAAAGCAGGGAGGGAAAGCCGCATTCTTCCCCCAGTCCCCGATTCTCCGGTCCATAAGCTGCTGGAAAAGGCCATCGATGTCTATAAAGGCCATTTTCTGCCGGGCGACTCCGCCCACCCCTGGGCGCTTTCCTATCGCGAGCGTTTGCGGAGCAAATTTCTTCGTGCCGTCATCAAGCTGGGAACGCACTGGGAACTGGAAATGCAGTGGGGGAACGCCGCGGACGTATTCCAAAAAGGGCTTGAGGTGGACAATCGTTCCGAAGACTTCTATCAGCATCTCATGCTCTGCCATCAGCAGCTCGGCCAGCGGGCCGAGGCCATAATCGTCTATAATCGCTGTTGCGCGCTCTTGTCCTCCACGCTCGGGATATCTCCCTCAGCCCGGACGGAAGAGCTGTATCAAGCTCTCAAGAGCGGACAATAGGCGATTACGACTATCCGCTCTTATCATACGTTGATCGGCCTTGATCAGCGTCAATGACATTTAATTTGGCTGCGTCCGGAGGCCGCGATATGAAAAGGACAACCACTCCCATAGCCAAAATAACCCGTCCGAACGTCTCGGGAGTCCTTCCGCGCAGCAGACTGATGACCTTGCTGGACAAGGGCAGTGAGCATCCGATCACCTGGGTCTCGGGTCCCGCGGGCTCGGGGAAGACCACGCTTGCGGCCAATTATCTTGACGAGCGCAAGCTACCCTGCCTCTGGTACCAGATTGACGCGGGTGACGAGGACGCCGCCACGTTCTTCTACTACATGGGACTCGCAACCAAGAAGGCCGCGCCACGTTTTCGCAAGCCTCTTCCGCTCCTGACCCCGGAGTATCTGCACGGCATCTCTGTTTATACCCAACGATTTTTCGAAAAGCTCTACACCAGACTCAAGCCGCCCTTCGCCCTTGTGTTCGATAACTACCAGGAGGCGCCGGAACAAGCACCCCTCCACGAGCTGGTGAACCTCGGGTTGTCGCTCATCCCCGAGGGTATACAGGTGTTCGTGTTGAGCAGAAACGAGCCGCCTCCGGCCTTCATGCGCTTGCGCGCAAACAACGCGATGCGCATGGTCGGGTGGGAGAACCTCCGCTTTACCCTGGACGAATCGAAGCAAATGGTCCGGCAGAACGCGAAGCAAAAACTGACCGAAGACGCCCTCGAGGAGCTTTATAGGAAAACGGAGGGCTGGGCCGCGGGCCTGGTGCTCCTTAAGGAAAGCGCGGGGACAAAAAAGCCCGGGCCGCAATCATTCGGCGAACTCGACCAGAGGGAAGTCTTCGATTATTTCGCGGGAGAAGTATTTAACAAGTTAGACAACGAGACCAGGGACTTTCTGCTCATGTCCTCATTTCTTCCGGCAATGACGGCGAAGATGGCGGAAAAAATGACCGGCCAGGACAACGCGGGCCGCATCCTCGCCGGTTTAAATCGCAACCACTTTTTCACGGAAAAACACCAGGCCGGAGATCCGAGTTACCAGTACCATGCGTTGTTCCGGGAATTTTTGTTGACGCGGATGAAGGAGTCGCTCAATTCCGAGAGCATCCTCCGGGTGCAAAAGCGCGCTGCCGCAATTTTGGAGGATGCGGGCCGGGGCGAGGACGCTGTTGGGCTTTATCTGGAGGCGTGTGAGTGGTCTGACGCGGCCAGGCTCATCAACCACCATGCCGCGGAACTGATCGGCAACGGGCGATATGGGAGCGTTCGTAGCTGGATCGCCGGCCTTCCACGCGAGACGATCGAACAAAGCCCCGATCTTCTCTACTGGCAGGGCGCCTCACTCATGCCCTTTGACCCCTCGAACAGCAGGCTGCTGTTTGAAAAGGCAATGGAGCTTTTCAGGGCGCGGAAGAACCTTGTCGGCATATTCCAGGCGTGGTCCGGCGTAGTAGAGTCCATTCTCCATGAGTTGGGCGACCTGAGGAAGCTCGACCGTTGGGTTGCGCTGCTTGATGAGCTTTTACTCACTTACCCTGAACTGCCGCAGGGCGTTATCGGGGAGCGGGTGGTTTCCACGATGTTCATGTCGCTCGTCATGAGAAACCCCCGGCATCCCGAGTTCTCTCTCTGGAGGAAACGAGCCTTCGTCGTCCTCGAAAGAAGCGCCGATACGACGTTGCGCATGTTTACCGGGTTCTATCTGCTGACCTATTACCTGTGGTTGGGAGATTACGGCCAAGCCGCATCTCTGCTCGAAATACTCCGGGGCATCGCCCGGCCCAAAGAAGCATCTCCCTTGGCCTGGATAACGGTGCAGATGGCCGCGTCATGGTACCAGTGGCTTACGGGTTCGAACGAGGCCAGCCGGAAAACCATGTCCGATGCTCTGGAGAGGGCGCGGGAATCCGGCGTTCATATCTGGGATTACCTGCTGCGGATACAGGGCGTGGCTGCTTCTCTGAGTGAGGGAGATCTTGCGACAGCGGAGGGAGATCTTAAGAAACTGTCTTCTGTTTTGGAACGGGCGAGGCGTTTTGACCGGTTCTATTTTCATCATGAATCGGCATGGTACGCTCTCTTGCGGAATGAACTGCCCGCGGCTCTCGGACACCAGGAGACGGCCCTGCGTTTGGCGCAGGAGGTCGGGGCGTTGTTCATTGAGACCAATGGCCACCTCGGCATGGCCCAGTTGATGTATGAACAAGGTGAGTATACACGGGCCCGGGAACATCTTGCGCAAGCGCGCCGTATCGCGGCCCCCATGAACAGCGCTCTGCTCGAATGCTTGTCTCTTCTTACGGAAGCGTATATCGCCGTAGACCGGGGAGACGAGGAAATGGCACGGAAGTCTTTGCGCGCCGCCATGGCGCTGGGCAGAAAAAACAATTATATGAATTTTAGTTGGTGGCGTCCCCCGGTGATGTCTCGTCTTTGCGCCAAGGCCCTGGAGGCCGGCATCGAGGTTGAATATGTACGCGGTCTTATCCGAAAGCGGAAGCTGCAGCCCGATGCTTCACTGCTCGTGGGAGAATCCTGGCCCTGGCCGTTGAAGATCTTCACCCTCGGCCGTTTTGAGCTGGTCAAGGACGGAGAGCCGGTAAAGTTCTCCGGTAAGGTGCAGCAAAAGCCGCTCGCCCTGCTCAAGGCTTTGATCGCTTTCGGCGGAAAGGACGTTCCCGAGGAGCGAATCACTGACGCCTTATGGCCCGATGCTGACGGCGATCTTGCGCATCGGTCGTTTGAGATGGCGGTGCATCGTCTGCGAAAGCTGATCGGCAATGACAAGATCATTTTGCTTCAGGAACGGCGACTCACCCTGGATACGGATTTGTGCTGGGTGGACGCCTGGGCGTTTGAAAAGGCAGTGGAGCGTGCCCCCGATAAAGACATTCGAGGGCAGGCTGCGTTCGGAATTCGGAGTGAAGACGGAGGAGAGAAGGGAATATCCATAATTCATAATCCGCAATCCGAAATCAATCTCGAACATTTTGAAAAGTCCCTCTCCCTGTACAAGGGGCATTATCTTCCGTCGGACACCGCCCACCCCTGGGTGCTTTCCTACCGCGAGCGTTTGCGGAGCAAATTCCTTCGTGCCATCATCAAGCTGGGTACGCACCGGGAACAGGCGACGAGGTGGGAAAGTGCCGCGGAAGTGTTCCAGAAAGGGCTGGAAGTCGACGACTGCGCCGAGGAGTTCTACCAGCAGCTCATGGTTTGCTATGAGCAGCTCGGTCAACGGGCCGAGGCCATAGCCGTTTATAATCGCTGCAGCGCGCTCTTATCATCCACCCTGGGGATCGCCCCCTCGCCCCGGACCGAGGAACTGTATCAAGCCATTAAGAATGGACGATAGATGCTTTCATCGAGCCCCGGTCAATATGTCTGTTTAACATAATAATAAAAAAAGAAAGACGACTTGAGTTTTACAGCTTAAGCAAGCCGTAATTGAAGATCTCCTGATGCCTGCCGCTTCTCCTTCGCTCTCCGATCCTCCTCAGAATAAAAAATCAGCCCCAAAAGAATCCGTGAGTAATCCGTGAGTACCCCTGTGCTACTGTGTCGCCACAACAAGAAAGTGCAACAAGAAAGTGGCATTCGTAAGGAGCGCTTATGGACAGTTATGTCGTTCGGATCTACCGGAGAAACAGCGGCAGCCCTCAAAATCTCGTTGGCCTCGTCGAACTTGTTGAGATCGATGAAGAGAAGGCCTTTACCAATTTTGAAGAACTTCGGGCGATCCTGGACCGCAGGCAGGGGCATCCTGCCTGCGGTTTCAAGAGTGAGCGCGGAGCAAAGCGGAAAAAGGAATCGGTGAGGAGGAAAAAAGAGTAGTCCGCAGTCAGCAGGATTATAGGAATTACCCCTGAGCATCGAAAAAACAGGTAAAGCGAAGATATCAGGCGCAGGCAATAACCTGCCGAAGGAGGTTCACATGAGTACAAAGCACAAAATGAAGGTCAGCTTTTTGGCAGTCACAGCGCTTGCTCTGATCGCTTCGCTCTCGCTGGTCAACTGCGGAGGCGGCGGGAGTGCGGCGCCTACAAGCTTGAGCTACACGGTGGGAGGCACGGTCGCCGGACTTGCCGGTTCCGGCCTTGTGCTGCAGAACAACGGCGGCGACGATCTGACGGTCTCGACAAACGGGACGTTCACCTTCGCGACAACGGTTGCCAACGGCGCGGCTTATGCCGTCACGGTCAAGACCCAGCCCTCCAGTCCGTCTCAAACCTGCACCGCGAGCAACAACACCGGCGCGATGGCCGGCGCGAACATCACAGGCGTTTCGGTCGTCTGCTCCGCGATCGCGGTCGGGAATTCCTCCAATACGGCGAACGGTCTCCAGCTTTCCTTTGGAACGCTGATAGCCGGCTCGACGCTGGAACATACGGTGACCATCTCGAATGCAGGGAACGCGAGTCTTGTCATCAGCACAGTCACAAGCACGCCGGCCTTGTTCAGTAAAGTCACGGACAGCTGCTCCGGTCAGTCGATTGCCCCGTCGGGACGCTGCACGATCGCGGTCCGCTTTTCGCCGGTCTCGGCCGGCACATCCACAGGAAGTCTGTCTATCTCGTCAAATGATTTGAATAACACCCCTCTTGCGATAACCTTAAGCGGCGCGGCCAACGCGACAACAGGGGTCAATAAGGTCTTCGTAACGTCAGTAACGGGAAGCGGCGGGAACATGAGCTTGTGGTCCGACGCTACCGGCACCGGGCTTGCGGCGGCCGACGCCGTATGCCAGTCCCGAGCGCTCGCTTCGGGATTAGCGGGAACGTTCAGGGCATGGCTTTCCGACGGCAGCGACGATGCGTACTGCCGCATGCATAATTATTCCGGCAAGAAGACCGCTAATTGCGGTCAGGGAGCTTTGCCGGCGTCGGCGGGCCCGTGGATAAGGACGGACGGCTTTCCCTTCGGCGCCACGCTGGACCATCTGGTGGCCGGCAAGGTTTTTGCCCCGGTCCGATACGACGAATTCGGTGCACCGGTGCCGGGCTTGGCGTTCTACTTTACCAATACGGACTACAGCGGAGACATTCATCCGTCCTATTCTACGCCCTGTTCCAACTGGACCAGCACGTTGAATTCGGATAGTGCCGGAGGAGGCGGCACCGACTATACGTCGGGCATGTGGACCAATTACGTGTATTTATCCTGTTCCGATGCCACGGCGCGGCTGCTCTGCATGCAGGCCGGCGCGGGACCCGCTCTGCCTGCGTTCGCGCCTACGGGCAAGAAGGTGTTTCTCACCTCGCAGAATGGTTCGGGAAATCTCGGCGCATGGCCAGGGGCGGGCGGAAAGACCGGTCTGGCTGCCGGAGATGCAATATGCCAGAGCCTTGCCGGCGCGGCTTCCGTCACGGGCACTTTCAAGGCGTGGTTGTCCGACGGTACAACGAACGCCGTGGACCGCCTGACCGGCAACGGCCCGTGGATCAGGCTCGACGGGGTGAAGGTGGCCGACAACAAGGCCGACCTTACCGATGGATCGCTTTTTACCGCTATTAACTTGACCGAGACGGGCACCTATTATGATAACTACGGCGTCTGGTCCGGTACAACGGATGACGGAATAAAAACGAATAATCACTGCAATAACTGGACTGAGGGAACTGTCGCGCATACCGGATCATACGGTATTGCCGGCACCGCGGGTGCGAGGTGGTCGGGTTCGGCGTCAGGCAATAATTGCGACTGGTCATTAGTGTTTCTGCGTTGCTTCGAGGACTAGTAGATAACTTGGAGCGTTGGTTCCTACGGTGCATAGCTTTATTGAGGAGAGCAAACAGAGGGTTTCATCAATAGAATGAGCTTATGCCTTTCAAAGGAGGTTCACATGAGCACAACACGCAATATGAGGTTCAGCTGTTTAGCAGTCGCAGCGTTTGTTTTGATCGTTTCACTCACGCTTGTTAATTGCGGGGGTGGAGGCGGAAGCGGGAGCGGTGGAGGCGGAACGCAGCCGCATATCTACGTAACAGACAACAACGGCGGCAACAACCGGATCGTACGGATGGACGACATGACCGGTGCGGGCTGGACAGCATTAGGCAGCTTGGGCACAGGGACCAACCAGTTTAGCGGACCGGCTGGCGTCTTTGTGGACACTGCCGGAAAAATCTACGTAGCAGACCGACAGAACAGCCGGATCGTACGGATGGATGACATGGCTGGCGCGGGCTGGACAGCATTAGGCAGCTTGGGCACAGGGACCAACCAGTTTAGCTATCCAATGGGCATCTTTGCGGATACGAACGGAAAAATCTACGTGGCAGACACCGTCAACAGGCGGATCGCGCGGATGGATGACATGGCTGGAACGAACTGGACCACATACGGCAGCGTTGGCACAGGGACCAACCAGTTTGGCTATCCATCGGGCATCTTTGTGGACACTGCCGGAAAAATCTACGTAGCAGACATAACCAATAACCGGATCGTGCGGATGGATGACATGGTTGGAACGAACTGGACCACATTAGGCAGCTTGGGCAGCGGGGGCGGCCAGTTTAATGCACCAGCAGGTATTTTCGTGGACACTGCCGGAAAAATCTACGTGGCAGACGCAGGCAACCACCGGATCGTGCGGACCAATGACATGGCTGGAACGTACTGGACGACATTCGGCAGCTATGGCAGCGGGACCGGCCAGTTTAATGCACCAGCAGGTATTTTCGTGGACACTGCCGGAAAAATCAACGTAACAGACTACTACAACTGGCGGATCGTGAGGATGGATGACATGTCTGGAACGAACTGGACAACCTTCGGCTCCAGTGGCAGCGGGGCTGGCCAGTTTGGAGGACCATTTGGCATTTTTGTCCGATAGCTCGTAGGTTGGGCAAAATGTTTACCTTGCCCAACGCCTTCGATAAATGTTGGCAAAGAGGCATTGCCCATCCTACAAAACTACTGGTCGTCTACTACGTATGCCGGTAATACGAGCAGCGCATCATGGGGCGTCTCTATGTACGGCGGCTACGTGCTCAGCGTCAGTAAGTCCAACGACGGCTACGTATGGCCCGTACGCTCCGGACCGTAGATTATTGGGTTATTCGGTCATTTCCCACCCCGTTAGAGAAAAAAGCTCTAACGGGGTGAAGGGAATCTGCCCGGTGTGGAAAGGCGAATTCGGATTGCGGAATATGAATCCAGTGCGGGGTGAAGAGGGAACAGGAAAAATGCGCGAATGATCCGCCTTTCGTTGTTTCCTCCGGTGCATAACTTTATTGAGTGAGTCATGAAGGCAACCGTGTCGTGCGGCAGGGTTTTGGGAAGAGTGAAACGGTGAATCGGGGTTGGGGAGCTAAATGCGGATTGGCAATAGTAGACGCGTATATCGGTCAGCGAGGCGTTGCCCAACCTGCAAAACTGGCTGAAGTGTGTGTTGAGGGAGAGGATGGAGTTTATTGTGTTTGTATTATGAATACGCTTTTTCGTGGGGGCCGACCGTGAGAAAGACTATGGTATGTATGTTCAGATCTTTGCAGATTAACCGCGAACAACCGACAAGTGCCTGGTTTTTCTTCGCTCTGCATTCTTCACAAACAGCGTATATGACCCGGAATGATTTAGTAATCCTTGCCGAACGCAGACCCTTGAGGTCGCCGACGAGCAGTTCACTTTTACAATGTGTGTATGGATTTTGGGACAACAACCGTATCTTATTGGCGAGGACTTTCTTGAAATGCCGGTATTTCTGGGCCTGTTTGAGAAACTCAGGTGTAAAATATGCTTTATAGATTTTCAAATACCTCTTCAAAGGAAAGTAATTTGGTCCCGCCAAGCAATTGCTGTTTTGCCTTTTTGATGGACTGGGTTAACTCTTTATTCGACATGATTCTCAATGTCTCGTTTATCCTCTTCCAGTCCTCGATGCTTAGGATGACCGATTTGGGCTTGCCTTCGGGTGTAGTGATAAACTCGACTTCCGGCAATTCAAGTGTTTTTGACATGATTAACGCTCCTGTTCTTTTTGTATGTTGTTAAGTTAACAAAAAATGGCATTCGAGTCAATAGAATTAGAGGATTGCAAGCGATTATTCTCGAGGTCAGGAGTGGGACGTTGTTGCGCCCGTTGCGTTGGGAAGTCGGTAGGTTGGGCTGAACGGCGTTTGTAAAGCCTAACAACTCGGAGCGAAAAGATGTTGGGCAAGGTGAAGCTTTTTGCCGGCCGGAGAACGAAGAAAAACCTACACCTTGACCATGTGGAACGAAATTCCGGAAAATGCCGGTGCAATATCTTTTTCAGTGGATGCGGCCGCTTTTTTGGCGGAAGTAAAGAGCCCCTCCACGGTATTTCCGATGTTCACGGCCAGTTTCCCGGGAATACTCCTTGTGCCGCATTTGGAGCAGATAAAAGCGGATACATTTTCCACATCGGCGTAAAAGCCCTCGCGCTCAAAGTGGATGGTGGTTTTCTTAAGCTCCATTGTGGAATGGCATTCAGGACACGACTTTTGTTTTTTCATATGTTCACCTTTTTTTCCTGATTTGAAATTTTGTCCACATCCGGCTGTCGGGGATGTATGCGGTTGCGATATCGAGTTCCTCTGATGAGAAGTCTACAACAACGTGGAGGGGAATGTCAATATTCAACATTGAGAATATGAGGCAACGCAGAGGCAATGGTGCCAGGCCGTTGAAATATCAGTATCCGGCATTTCATCTCGTCCGTTTAAACTTTGGGGACGTTGGTTCCTACGGTGCATAACGTTGCGCAGGTGAAGAAGCACAGATTATCAGCTACAGGATAAGATCATACATATCAAAGGAGGTTCACATGAAGACCACAAGACACACACGTTTCAGCTTTTTAGCAGTCGCGGCACTTGTTCTGATGGTTTCGCTCACGCTGGTCAACTGCGGAGGAGGGGGCGGGGGAGGGGGAGGGAACACGACAACAACGACCCCGGCGGCCGTTGTCCCGCGCTTTGCCTACGTGGCGAATATTAACGACAACACCGTCTCCAGCTACACAGTGGACGCTGTTACCGGCCAAATGCGCCACACCGGTTATGCGGCAACGGGGGCAAGCCCCACGGAAGTCACGGTCGATCCCTCGGGAAAGTTCGCGTACGTGGCGAATTGGGGCGGCACCACCGTCTCGATCTACGAGATCAACGCGGCAACCGGAAGGCTTACCTCAAAAGGCACGGCAACAGCGGGGACGGCGCCCTACTCCGTCACCGTGGACCCCACGGGCAAATTCGCCTACGTGGCGAATAATGGCTCCAACAATGTTACGGCCTACACCATCAACAGCACAACCGGCGCATTGACCAGCATAGGCTCTGCGCCCACGGGGTCCTATCCCTCCGCCGTCGTCGTGGACCCCTCGGGAAAGTTTGCGTACGTGGCGAATAGTTCAACCAACGACGTTTACGCTTACGCTATCGACAGCACGACCGGCGCATTGACCAGCAAACGTACCGTGACCACGGGGTCGAATCCCATGTCCTTTACCGTGGACCCCTCGGGCAAGTTCGCGTACGTGACGAATTTCTATGACAACACCGTTTCAGCGTATACCATTAATCCCTCAACCGGTGCGCTCACAACAGCGGGCACGGCAACCGCAGGTTCTCTTCCCCATTCCGTCAGGGTTGATCCCTCGGGGAAATTCGCCTACGTGGCGAATTACAATTCCAACACTATCTCGGCTTACACGATCAATCCCTCAACCGGGGCGCTCATCACAGCGGGTACGGCGACTACGGGGACACAACCCCGCTGCGTCAGCGTAGATCCCTCGGGGAAGTTCGTCTATGTGTCCAACGTTGGTACAAATGACGTGTCCGCATATACCATTGATTCCTCAACCGGGGCTCTGACACCGGCAGGAACCGTGCGCGCCAGGTCAGGCAGCGCATTCATCGCCATGACCAGGGGAACGGCGGCGGTCAAATACACACCGAAGTTCGCCTACGTGGCGAATTTCAACTCCAATAACGTCTCTGCCTACACCATCAACGCCGCGACCGGCGCGCTCACCAGCGTCGGCGCAGCCGTGGCGGCGGGGGCCGGCTCCCGCTCCGTCACTGTGGGTCCCACCGGCAAGTTTGCCTACGTGGCGAATTCCGGCGCCAACGACGTCTCGGCCTACAGCATCAACGCCGTCACCGGCGCGCTGACCAGCATAGGCACTGTGACCACGGGGAACTATCCCATCTCCGTCACCGTGGACCCCTCGGGCAAGTTCGCGTACGCGGCGAATAATGGCTCAGGCGATGTTACGGCCTACACCATCGACGCTGGCACCGGCGCGCTCACCAGCGTCGGCGCGGTCGTGGCGGCTGGGTCTTATCCCTGGTCCGTCACCGTGGACCCCTCCGGCCGGTTCGCCTACGTGGCGAATAGCCTCTCCGACAACGTCTCGGCCTACACCATCAACGCCACGACCGGCGCACTCACCAGCGTCGGTGCGGCCGTGGCGGCGGGGACTTATCCCGACTCCGTAATCGTCGACCCCTCGGGCCGGTTTGCCTATGTGGCGAATCACAACTCCAACGACGTCTCGGCCTACACCATCAACGCAGCGACGGGCGCGCTCACCAGCATCGGCGCAACCGTGGCGGCGGGTTCCGGTCCGCGCTCCGTCACCGTCGACCCCTCGGGCAAGTTCGCGTACGCGGCGAATCTCTACTCCAACGTCTCGACATACACCATCAACGCCACGACCGGCGCATTGACCATCGGCGCAGCCGTGGCGGCGGGGACGGCGCCCGATTCCGTCACCGTCGACCCTTCGGGCAAGTTCGCCTATGCAGCGAATCAAAATTCCGCCAATGTTTCGGTCTACACTATCGACGGCTTGGCCGGCACATTAACCAGCAAAGGCACGGTGACCGCGGGGACGGGTCCCATGTCAGTCACCACCATGGGAGTGATCCAATAGATCGCGGTGTGTTGTATCTCCAATCCGCGGCCCGAAGGCCGGGCCGCGGGTGTTTCTACGGTGTGAGTCCTTGTGTCAAGTCTCGCAGGTCGGGTAGAGAGCACTGAAACCCGACAAAGCATTGCTTCACGCGGATTGCGGAATGTGAATCCAGGACGGAATAAGGAAGGAAGAGGGCAATGTTAGGATGATACGCCGGGTTGAAGCCCGTTAGAGCCGTCAATGAACCGGCTGATATTGGACAAGCCGGCGCATCATGGCAAACTACATTGGCTCTAAGCGGGCTGAAGCATGGGGACGCTTACTTCCTGATGATTATTGCGGTGATCTCGTTCAGAACTTCTTTGATTGAAGGCATGGCTGACGGGATCGTTTTTTCAGGGACGTGCTTATGATGCGGGAATGTGGAAATATCGCCATGATGCGGGGCATTGTCATACCGGAAGAACATTCGCCTCTGTTTGACCATAGCGCTTGCGGAAAACCAAGACAAGTCAGGCAGGCAAAAGAGACAGGACTTCGTTGAGAACGGACTCAAGATCGGGGACAGCGCATTCATGGACATTTTGTTCACTCAGGTGATGTTTGTGATGCTCCGGAATGTCGCGAAGCCTGATCGGGTGGTTGTCATAGCGGAACACCAACCCGTCGCCTCTCTGATAATGATAGGCGTATTTGAACTTGATGACCGTGTCTCCGACGTCAACGAACTCCTTAAAGTGAAGCTCCGAACCATCGTGGAAGGTGAGGATGCCTTTCATGAGACCGATATGATGGGTCCGCTCCTCAAAGGAAACTTCGCGGGAAATGATCGGCGGGTAAGCGGAGATAATTTCTTCAATCTGGTGAAATACTCAATTATGAGCATATTTTGATTTTTTTAAGGTCGGACAGCTTATCCTCAAGGCGCTTCAGCGTCTCACATTCACCGGACCACTCTACCGCTTCCAGCTCGCCGAAAGGAAGGGTATCAGCTGATGACTTGAGAAAAGCGTCGGTGGATAAATTATATTTTCGCTCAAATACCGACAGCTTCTGCCTGGTTTTGAGGATGCCCGTTCTCAATTCATTTTCCTCGGCCTGTAAAGCGGATGCGATAAGCGATTCGATTTGCACATCGTCGTCCGCTCTGAGAATAATTTGGCTCATGGCGTTGTTCCTCCATCTTGTGGCCTTTTTACTTGCCGCTTCAGGCTTCAGTGTGGTAAGCCCCAAGATGTTGTGGTTCGAAGTCTA